>NZ_JAIVFN010000021.1 GCF_030015065.1 Xanthobacter autotrophicus
GCCGGTGGCGGCCGGGGCCTGAGTGTCGGAAGACCGATGCTATCGGTCAAACGGTCTTGCTGCTTACGGTCTGTTGGTTGAAGTCCGGGGCGGGAACGGTTCAGCTTGCAGCACGCTGAACCGTTCCCGCCTCCGCATCATGGAGCTTTCATGTCTGCCACCTTGTCAGAGGTCCGCCCCGCGCCGGCCCCGTCCGCCGATGCCCGCGCTGTGCTGGAAGCCCGCTACGGCGCCGCCGAGGCGCCCGCGCACATCCTCCTCAATGACACCATCGCCGCGCTGCTCGCCCACCGCTCGGTGCGCGCCTTCTCCGACCGCGCCCTGCCGGAGGGGCTGATCGAGACGCTGGCGGCGGCGGCCCAGTCGGCGCCGTCCTCCTCCAACCTCCAGACCTTCAGCGTGGTGGCGGTGGAGAACCCCGCCACCAAGGCGCGCCTTGCCGAGGTGGCGGGCGGGCAGAAGCATGTGGTGGAAGCCCCCCTGGTGCTGGTCTGGCTCGCCGACCTCTCCCGCCTCGAGGAGATCGGCCGCCGCGCCGGGGCACCCACCGATGCCCTGTCCTTCCTCGAAACCCTGTTCGTGGGCATCATTGATGCCGCGCTGGCGGCGCAGAACGCGCTGGTGGCGCTGGAATCCCTCGGGCTGGGCGGAGTCTATCTCGGCGCCCTGCGCAACCGGCCGGAGGTGGTGGCCGAGCTTCTGGGCCTGCCGCCCAACGTGGTCGGTGTGTTCGGCCTCGCCATCGGCTATCCCGACCCGGAGCGCACGGCGGATGTGAAGCCGCGCATGGCCCAGCGCCTTGTGCTGCACCGCGAGCGCTACGACGCCAGCCTGCCCCAGGCGGCGCTGGACCATTACGAGGAGGCGATGAAGGCGTTCCAGCGGGGCCAGAATCTGCCCGAGGTGGGCTGGACCAGCGCCGCCCTCGCCCGCGTGCGCGGGGCTGAGTCCCTGAGCGGGCGCGATCGGATTCCCGAGGTCCTCAAGGCGCTCGGCTTCGGCCTGCGCTGAAGGCGGGCCGGCCCCACTCACGGCGGCAAAAGCCGGTTCTCCGACAGCTGGAGCCAGTCGGGGCGGTCGGCATACATCTCGCGGATCAGCTGCTTGATGGCCTCGATGCGCCCCGACGCGTCATTGGCGCGATAGCTCATGATGATGGGAGAGACCAGCTTCGGGTCGTCGAAATGGCGATAGGCCACGTCGTAGCTGCGCAGCCTTTGGGCGGCGGCGGGCACGATGGTGACGCCGTCGTCCGCCGCCACCAGGCCCAGCGCCATCTGCAGCTCCCGCACCTCGCGGATGGCGCGCGGGCGCACGTTGCGGTCGCCCAGCAGCACCAGCACCTCGTCGGCGAAGCTCGGGCGCGGCTCGGAGGGGTAGAGGACGAGCATCTCGTCCTCGAGCGTCGAGAGCGGCAGCGGGCCCTTCTGTGCAAGCTTGGGATGATCGAGGGGCAGCGCCAGCACCAGGCGTTCCTCGCGCAGGGTGATCCGCTCGATGGCCGGATCGGTGACGCGGACACGTCCGAAGCCCAGGTCGATGCGCCCCTCCTTCAGGGCGGCCACCTGCTGGGTGGAACTCATCTCCTTCAGCTCGATCTCCATGTCCGGCCACAGCCGCCGCATGCGCCGGGTAAGGTCCGGCATGCCGCCATAGAGGGTGGAGGCCACGCACCCCACCACGAACAGGCTGCGGCCGGAACGGCCGAGCTGGCGCGTGGTGTTGCGGATCTGGTCCATGCGGCCGATCATCTGCAACGCCTGCTCGTAGAAGAAGCGCCCCGCCTCGGTGAGCTTCAGCGGCCGCTCCGAGCGGTCGATCAGCTGCACCCCCAGCTCGTCCTCCAGCCCCTGGATCTGCCGGCTCAAGGGCGGCTGGGCGATGTTGAGCCGCTCCGCCGCGCGGGTGAAATTGCGCTCCTGCGCCACGGCCACGAAATAGCGGAGCTGGCGGACGTCCATGATACCCTCGAAGTATAATAGTTGACCAACTCGGTTTTGGATCTGCGCCGTCGCGCGCCGTAGAAAATGGGCATGACGATCCATGCCCCCCTGTCCAGACAAGCCCCGACGATCGAGCGAGTCGAGACATTTCTCGTCGATCTGCCAACGATCCGGCCCCATAAACTGTCGGTGGCGACCATGGAGGGGCAGACCCTGATGCTGGTCCGCCTCCACATGTCCGACGGCATCGTGGGGGTGGGCGAGGGCACCACCATCGCCGGCCTGGCCTACGGCCCGGAAAGCCCTGAAGGTATGAAATTGACGATCGACGCCTATATGGCGCCGGTCCTGCTCGCCGCCGATCCCACGCGGATCCAGGCCACCATGGCCGCCATCGGCCAGGTGGTGAAGGGCAACAACTTCGCCAAGTCGGCGGTGGAGACCGCCCTGTTCGACGCCCAGGGCAAGAGGAGCGGCCTGCCCCTTTCCGAGCTCTTGGGCGGGCGGGTGCGCGAGCGCCTGCCGGTGGCCTGGACGCTGGCCTCCGGCGACACCGCCCGCGACATCGCCGAGGCCGAGGAGATGCTGGCGCGCCGCCGCCACCGCATCTTCAAGCTGAAGATCGGCCGCCACGAGGTGCGCGCGGACGTGGACCACGTGGCCGCCATCAAGGCGGCGCTGGGCGAGCGCGCCAGCGTGCGCGTGGACGTGAACATGGCCTGGAGCGAGAGCGAGGCGGCCTATGGCCTCAAGGCCCTCGCCGACGCCGGCTGCGATCTGGTGGAGCAGCCGGTGGCTTCCGCCGCCGCCCTCGCCCGGCTCACGGCGCGGGGCCTCGTGCCGGTGATGGCGGACGAGATCCTGCAAGGTCCCGCCAGCGCGTTCGAGCTGGCCCGCATGCGCGCCGCCGATGTGTTCGCGGTGAAGATCGAGCAGTCGGGCGGCCTCATCGCCGCCGCGGGCGTGGGCGCCATCGCCGATGCGGCGGGCATCGAGCTTTATGGCGGCACCATGCTGGAGGGCGCAGTGTCCACCATCGCCGCCGCCCACCTGTTTTCCGCCTTCCCCCGCCTCGGCTTCGGCACCGAACTGTTCGGCCCGCTCCTCATCACCGAGGAGATCCTGACCGAGCCCCTCGACTACAGCGACTTCTCGCTGGCGGTGCCCAGGGGGCCGGGCCTCGGCATCACGCTGGACGAGGAGCGCATCGCCCGCTTCCGCCGCGACGGGGCGCGCCGGACCCTTGTGCTCGCCGCAACGAAGACCGGGAGCTGAGCCATGGGCCGCTTCCTTAGAGCGCGATCCGAGCAAATTGAATCAATTTGCTCGGTGAATCGCCCTCTCAATTCAAGAAAGAGAACGCGTTGTCCGATCAGCTTGCGATGCAAGCAGATCGGCGCGTGCTCTAGACCCCCTGCCTGCCCACCCGCCGGCCCGCACGCGCGGGATCGCCAGATCTGACCCAATCCCGAAGAAAATCAGGAGGAAACCCATGAGCAAGACCATCATGAGCCCGGCCCTCATCGACCAGCTCGCCGACCGTGCGGCCGGGCTCGACGTGGCCGGCGGAAACGCCCGGCTGAAGGAAATCGTGCGCCGCCTCACCCGCGACCTCATGGTCGCCATCGACGATCTCGACATCTCCATGGACGAGTTCTGGGCGGGGGTCGCCTATGTCTCCGCCGCCGGCCAGTCCAACGAGCTGGGCCTTATCGTGCCCGGCATCGCGGTGGAGCACTATCTCGACCTGCGCCTCGACGAGGCCGAGCGCCTCGCCGGCCTTGCCAGCGGCACCCAGCGCACCATCGAGGGGCCGCTCTATGTGGCCGGCGCCCCGCTCTCCAAAGGCACCGCGCGCCTCGACGACGGCTCGGACGATGGCGAGGTGCTGTTCGTGCAGGGCCGCGTCACCGGCATCGACGGCAAGCCGGTGGAAGGCGCCATCGTGGACGTGTGGCACGCGAACACCATGGGCAACTATTCCCACTTCGATCCCACCCAGCCGGCCTTCAACCTGCGCCGCCGCATCGAGACCCTGGCGGACGGCACCTACAGCTTCCGCACCATCATGCCCGCGGGCTATGGCTGCCCGCCCGGCTCGGCGAGCCGCCAGCTGATGGAAGGCCTCGGCCGCCATGCGGAGCGCCCGGCGCACGTGCATTTCTTCGTCACCGCGCCCGGCTATCGCAAGCTCACCACCCAGATCAACATCGAGGGTGACCAGTATCTGCACACCGACTTCGCCTTCGGCACCCGCGAGGGGCTGATCCCGGCGGTGCGGCGGGTGTCGGATGCCGCCGAGATCCATGCGCGCGGGCTGAACAAGCCGTTCGCCACCATCGACTTCGACTTCTCCATCGCCCCCGAGGCCCAGGGCGTCGTCGGCACCGAAGTGAGCCGCCCCCGCGCCGCCGCCTGAGGCGCGGATCGTTCAGACCATCCATCGCAACGAATCCCGCAAGGCCCGCCGCGTGGAAGACGGCGGGCCGGTCCGGGAGGGAGAGAACGCCATGAACGCCCATGCCCCGGTCCCCGACAGTGCCGCGCTCGCCGCCCGCCTCGAAGGCGCGGTGGTGGAAGATCCGGCCAAGGGCCTCTATCGCTGCCGCCGCGACATCTTCACCGACCCCGACCTGTTCGAGCTGGAGATGACGCACATCTTCGAGGGCAACTGGATTTACCTCGCCCACGAGAGCCAGATCCCCAATCCGAACGACTATTTCACCACCTTCATCGGCCGCCAGCCCATCGTCATCACCCGCGACCGCAAGGGCGAATTGCACGCTTTGGTCAACGCCTGCTCCCATCGCGGGGCCATGCTGTGCCGGCACAAGCGCGGCAACAAGGCGACCTATACCTGCCCGTTCCACGGCTGGACCTTCTCCAACACCGGCAAGCTCCTGAAGACCAAGGAGCCGGACGGCGCGGGCTATCCCGAGGGCTTCAACACCGAGGGCTCCCACGACCTCACCAAGGTGGCGCGGTTCGAGAATTATCGCGGCTTCCTGTTCGGCTCGCTGAAGGAGGACGTGTTGCCCCTGACGGAGCATCTGGGCGAGGCGGCCAAGATCATCGACATGATCGTGGACCAGTCGCCGGAGGGCCTGGAGGTGCTGCGCGGCAACTCCACCTATGTCTATGACGGCAACTGGAAGGTGCAGGCCGAGAACGGCGCCGACGGCTATCACGTCACCTCCGTGCACTGGAACTATGCGGCCACCGTGAACCAGCGCAAGGCGGCCGCCGCCGCCGCGGCGGGCAAGGACGATGTGCGCGCCATGGATGCGGGCAGCTGGGCCAAGCAGGGCGGTGGCTTCTACTCCTTCGAGCATGGCCACCTGCTGCTGTGGACCCGCTGGGCCAACCCCGAGGACCGGCCGCTCTACGAGCGCCGCGCGGAACTCGCGGAGACGTTCGGCGACGCCATGGCCGACTGGATGATCAGCCGCTCGCGCAATCTGTGCCTCTACCCCAACGTCTATCTGATGGACCAGTTCTCCTCGCAGATCCGGGTATTCCGCCCCATCAGCGTGGATAAGACCGAGGTCACCATCTACTGCATCGCCCCCAGGGGCGAGAGCGCCGAGGCGCGGGCCCGCCGCATCCGCCAGTATGAAGACTTCTTCAACGCCTCCGGCATGGCGACGCCCGACGACCTGGAGGAATTCCGCTCCTGCCAGATGGGCTTCATGGCCACCTCCGCGCCGTGGAACGACCTGTCGCGCGGCGCCGCCCACTGGATCGAGGGGGCGGACGAAGGCGCCGCCGCCATCGGCCTGAAGCCCCTGCTCTCCGGTGCCAAGACCGAGGACGAGGGCCTGTTCGTGGTCCAGCACCGCTACTGGAAGGACACGCTGGCCCGCGCCGTCGCCGCCGCGGATGCCGCCGAGGCACCCTGACAGGCCAATGACTTAACCAGAGACGGCGCGCTTCCAGGAGCCGCCGTCCGGGAGGAACAAATGAACGTGACCCACGAGGCCGTGGCGGCCTTCCTGTATCGCGAAGCCCGCCTGCTCGACGACAAGGACTGGGAGGGCTGGCTCTCCCTCTACGCCCCCGAGGCCGTCTTCTGGATGCCCTCCTGGGACGACAATGACGAGCTGGTGGAAAACCCCCAGACCGAAATCTCGCTCATCTATTACGGGCAGAAGCAGGGGCTCGAGGACCGGGTGTTCCGCATCCGCACCGAGCGCTCGTCCGCCACCAGCCTGCCGGAGCCGCGCACCTCGCACAATCTCACGAACATCGAGATCCTGGAGGAGACCGGCGCCAGCGTGAGCGTGCGCTTCAACTGGTTCACCCTGAGCTTCCGCTACAAGACCACCGACACCTATTTCGGCTCGTCCTTCTACACGCTCGACACCACGGGGAACGACTTCAGGATCACCAACAAAAAGGTGGTCCTGAAGAACGATTACATCCACCAGGTGGTCGATATCTACCACATCTGAGCGGGAGGCGGCGGTGAGCCACAAGATCGCGCTGAGCTTCGAGGACGGGGTCACCCGCTTCATCACCTGCGGCACCGGGGAAACGGTGGCGGACGCCGCCTATCGCTCCGGCATCAACGTGCCGTTCGACTGCCGCGACGGTGCCTGCGGCACCTGCAAAAGCCATTGCGAAAGCGGTGCCTACGACAAGGGCGACTACATCGAGGACGCCCTCACCGAGGACGAGGCAGCGGAGGGCTACGTGCTCACCTGCCAGATGCGGCCGAAGAGCGATTGCGTGGTGAAGATCGCCGCCACCTCCGCCCTGTGCAAGGCGGGCGCCTCCCCCTTCTCCGCGCGCCTGTCCCGGCTGGAGCGGCTTTCGCCCACCACGCTTTCCTTCGCGCTGAAGATCGAGGCGGGGGGTGAATTGTCCTTCCTGCCGGGGCAATATGCCAATCTCGCCCTGCCCGGCACGCGGGAGGTGCGCGCCTATTCCTTCTCCAGCCTGCCGCGGGATGGCGAGGTGGAGTTCCTGGTGCGCAACATTCCCGGCGGGCGCATGTCGTCCTTTCTCGCCGAGCGGGCAAAGGTGGGCGACGCGCTGAGCTTCACCGCGCCCATGGGGTCCTTCTATCTGCGGCCGGTGACGCGGCCGCTGCTGTTCCTGGCCGGCGGCACCGGGCTCGCGCCCTTCCTCGCCATGCTGGACCTCTTGGCGCGCGACGGCCTGAGCGTGCCCGCGCACCTCGTCTATGGCGTCACCTCAGACGCCGACCTGGTGCTGGTGGACCGGCTGGAGGCGTTCGCCGCGCGCCTTGAGGGCTTCACCTTCGCCACCGTCGTCGCCGATGCGGCAAGCGCCCATCCGCGCAAGGGCTATGTGACCCATCACCTTGCGCCCGAGCACCTCAACGGCGGCAATGTGGATGCCTATCTGTGCGGCCCGCCGGCCATGGTGGATGCGGTGCGGCACCATTTCCAGGCTGCGGGGGTGACCCCGGCCGCGTTCCACTACGAGAAATTCTCCCCCGGCGCCGAGGCCAAGGCCGCCTGAGAGGCGCGGCCCGGCGGCGTCCGACTCCGAATGCATGGTCCAGACCCGGCGCCGCGCCTGCGGCACCGGGGCGGGCGCATGCGTGCCATTCGTACCGGCCGCACCGCGGTCCAAAAGCAACACGGCGAAGCCGGCAGCCCCTTGAAACCAGAGAGGAAACAGACATGTCTGCCCCGAGCCACCCCTCCCCAAGCCAAGCTGGCCCAACTCCGGCGGGTCCAAGGTCCGTCAACATCCAGCAGCTCATCGACCAGAGTCCGGTCTCGCGGTTCCAGCTGCTCATCATCGTGCTGTGCTTCATCATCGTCGCCGTGGACGGCTTCGACACGGCGGCGGCGGCCTTCATCGCGCCGGCCATCCGCGCCGAATGGCAGCTCACCCCGGCCATGCTCGGCCCCATGTTCGGCGCCGGCCTGTTCGGCCTCATGGTGGGGGCCCTCGTCATCGGCCCCTTCGCCGACCGGTTCGGGCGCAAGCCGCTGCTGATCTTCTCGGTGTTCTTCTTCGGCCTCGCCTCGCTGGGGGCGGCCTTCTCCCACTCCATCACCGAATTGACCTGGTGGCGGTTCGTCACCGGCCTCGGGCTCGGCGCCGCCATGCCCAGCGCCATCACGCTCACCTCGGAATACTGCCCCGAGCGCAAGCGTTCCTTCCTCGTCACCATCATGTTCTGCGGCTTTACTCTGGGCTCGGCCATGGGCGGCCTGCTCGCGGCGCAGCTGGTGGCGGAACACGGCTGGCGCTCGGTGCTGGTGGTGGGCGGCGTGGTGCCTCTCGTGGTGGCGGTGCTGCTGTGGGTGCTGTTGCCGGAATCCATCCGCTTCCTGGTGCTGAAGGATCCCCGCTCGCCCGCCGCCGCGCGCAACCTCGCCCGCATCGCCCCCGAGGCGAACCTCGCCGGCGCGGTGTTCGTGGGGCCCAAGAAGGCCAAGGGACTGCCGGTGCAGCAATTGTTCTCGCGCAACCTCGTGGGCGGCACGCTCTTGTTGTGGCTCGCCTTCTTCATGAGCCTGCTGGTCTATTATCTGCTCACCAACTGGCTGCCCACCTTCATCAACTCCGGCGGCGCCTCGATCCAGCAGGCGGCGCTGATCACCATGATGCTCCAGCTCGGCGGCACCCTCGGCGGCGTGGTGCTGGGCCTGTTCATGGACAAGGTGAACCCCCATACGCTGCTCGCCAGCGCCTATGTGGGCGGGGGCCTGTGCGTCACGGCCATCGGCAATTCCACCGGGGTGCCGGGTCTGTTGCCGGTGGCGGTGTTCGGCGCCGGCTTCTGCATCGCCGGCTCGCAGATCGGCATCAACGCGCTGGCGGCGGCCTATTATCCCACCGCGAGCCGGGCCACCGGCGTCAGCTGGGCCAACGGCATCGGCCGGTCCGGCTCGGTGGTGGGCTCCATGGTGGGCGGCCTGCTGCTGTCCTTCCACTGGGGTTTCGAGACCATCTTCGCCATCGCCGCGGCGCCCGCGCTGGTGGCGGGCCTCGCCATCTTCCTGAAGGGCCGGCTCCAGTCCGGGGGCGCGCTGGAAGCGGCGCCCGTGGCCCAGGAGGGCTGACCTCTCGATCCTCTCACGGTCGGCCGGGCGGCTACGCTCTCACGGGCGGGGCCGCCCGGTGCCGTTCCGGGAGGGCGCGCGATCCGTGCGCATGTGGGATGATCCGCCGCGCGAATCGCGGGGAGGAACGCGGGAATGGCGGCGGATCTCGATCTGTCCGGGAAAGTGGCCCTGGTGACGGGGGCGGCCAGTGGCATCGGCCTTGCGGCGGCCCAGGCCCTGGCGCGGCAGGGCGCCCATGTGGTGCTGGCCGACCGCGACGGCGCCGCGGCTGAGGCGGCGGCACAGATGCTGAGGACACAGGACGCGGGCGCCTCCGGCCTGCCCTGCGACGTGACCGACGAGGCGGCGGTGGCGGACGCGGTGGCATCGGTCCTCGCCGCCCATGGCCGCGTGGACATCCTCGTCAACAATGCCGGCCTCTCCATCCGCAAGGGTATCGCCGAGCTGGCCCTGGCGGACTGGGAGCGCGTGTTCGCGGTGAATGTCACCGGTGCCTTTCTCAGCACCCGTGCGGTGGTGCCGGCCATGCGGGCGCAGGGTGCGGGCGCCATCGTCAACATCGCCTCCATCATGGGGCTGTCGGGCGGCGGGCCCTATCCCAACCCGGCCTATCAGGCCAGCAAGGGCGCCATCGTGAACCTCACCCGCGCGCTGGCGGTGGAACTGGCCCCGGCGGGAATCCGGGTGAATGCGGTGGCGCCCACCTGGGTGCGCACGCCCTTCATCGAGCCCTTGATGAACGATCCGGCGAAGCTCGCCGAAATCGAGGCGCTGATGCCCATGGGCCGCATCGCCGAGCCGGAGGAGGTGGCCGACGCGGTGCTGTTCCTCGCGAGCCCCATGGCGTCCATGATCACCGGCCACATCCTGCCGGTGGACGGCGGCTTCCTCTGCCAGTAGGCCGGTCAGTCCGCGCGGCCATCCCGCTCCGCCTTCGCCCGCCGGGCGGCGGCGAGGGCGTTGGAACAGACCCGAAGCACGTTCAGTATGCGATGCGGCAGCGCGGTTCGGCAAAGGCGCGGAGCGGGTCAATCGGGCTCGGCGAGACGGTAGCCGACGCCGGTCTCGGTGCGGATGTAGCGCGGCTGCTCCGGGTTGTCCTCCAGCTTCTGCCGCAGCTGGCGCACATAGACCCGCAGATACTGCACGTCATAGGCCTGCCCCCAGACCCGTTGCAGGATGAAGGCGTGGGTGAGCACCCGTCCTGCATGCTGCACCAGAAGCCGCAGGATCTCGTATTCCTTGGGTGAGAGCTTCACCTCCCGGTCCTTGAGCCGGACGATGCGGCGCACCAGGTCCACGCAGAGGTCGCCCACCTTGAACAGGGGCTTTTCCCCCTGCTGCTGAAGACGGTGGCGCAGCGCGACGCGCAGGCGCGCGATCAGCTCGTTCATGCCGAAGGGCTTGGTCACGTAGTCGTCGGCCCCGCCCTCCAGCGCCTCGACGATGCCGGCCTCGTCGGTGCGGCTCGACAGGATCACCACGGGGACATCCAGGCCCTCGGCGCGCCAGCGCGCCAGCAGGTCGCGGCCGGGCATGTCGGGCAGGCCGAGGTCGAGGATGACGAGGTCTGGCCGGGCCTCGGCGGCGCGGGCGATGGCTTCGGCGGCGGTGGCCGCGCTGGTCACGTCGTAGCCCTGGGTGGACAGCCCGGCATTGAGCAGCTTGCGGATGGCCGGTTCGTCATCCACCACGAGGAGTTTCACGCCGTTCATTTCGGGTCTCTCATCGTGCGCGCTTCATGGTAGCGCCTTCGGCTCGCTGGCCTGAAGCGGCACCGGCATGCGGATGGTGAAGGCGGCGCCGGTGCAGCCGGGGCGCGGTTCGGCGGTGAGGGTGCCCCCCATGGCCTCGAGGAAGCCGCGGCTGATGCCGAGCCCGAGGCCGGTGCCGGCCCGCACCTGGTCGCCCTTGCGGACGCGATAGAATTTGTCGAACACGCGCTCGCGGTCCTCCTCGGCGATGCCCGGCCCCTCATCCATCACGCGGAGCGTGACGAAGGCGCCGTCGGACCAGCTCTCGATGCGCACCAGCGAACCCTCCGGCGCATATTTGGCCGCGTTGTCGAGGAGGTTGAACAGGGCCTGCTCGAACAGCACGGGATCAATGCACAGCATGGGCAGGTCCGGGGCGAGGTCGATCTCCATCCGGTGATGCCGGAGGATGGATTGCGCCCGGGTGAGCGCGCTGCCCACCACCTCGCTGATGTCGCACAGGCCGGCATTGGGCATGATGGCCCCGGACTCGAGCCGCGTCATGTCCAGGAGGTTGGCGATGAAGCGATTGAGCCGCTCCGACTCTTCCTCGATGGTGGAGAGCAGCTCGGAGCGCGCCTCCTCGGTGAGCGCGAGGGAGAAGCTGCGCAGCGTGCCCGCCGCGCCCATGATGGAGGCGAGCGGCGTCTTCAGGTCGTGGGAGATGGAGGTGAGCAGCGCCGTGCGCAGCCGGTCGGTGGCGGCATCCAGCCGGGCTTTCTCCACGTCCGCCACGAGGTTCACCCGCTCGACGGCGAGGGCGGCCTGGTCCGCCAGCGCATCCACGAGGCGCCGCTGCTCGGGCGTGAGCAGCGGTCCCTCCTTGTCGCGGTCGATGCCGATGACGCCCACGGCGCCGCGCCCGGTCTGCATGGGCATGAACAGGCGTTTCGCCCCCGGCAGGGTGTCGGCGCCGCGTCCGGCCCAGCGGTTGTGCTCGAAGGCCCAGCGGGCGGCGGCAAGATCGGCGGCGTCGATGGCATCTTCCGGCGGGTAGGCGGCCTTGACCGCCAGCGTGTCGCCGTCCGGCAGCACGATCACCACCCGCACGTTCAGCATGGAGGCGATCTGGAAGGCGGTGGCCCACAGCAGGTCGTCGAGGGTGCCCGCGCCCGCGAGCTTCCGGGAGAAGAGGTAGAGATCCTCCGCCGTCTTCGCCCGCGCCCGCGCGGCCAGCGCCTGGGCGCGCACCCGCGCCGTGAGGTTCGAGGCGATGATGGCGACCACCAGGAAGAAGAACAGCGCGACCACGTTCTCCGGATCGGTGATGGTGAAGGTATAGAGCGGCGGGATGAAGAAGAAATTGAACGCCAGCATGCCGGTGACGGAGGCGACCAGCGCCGGCGCCAGCCCGTGGCGTACCGCGCTCACCAGCACGGCGGTGAGGAAGACCAGGGCGATGTTCTGGAGCGCGAGGATCTTCTGGAGGCCGAAGCCCACCAGCGTCGCGAGCGTGACGATCAGGAGGCTGGCGAGATAGGGCCGCGCATCCAGTCGGCTGCCTGATGGTGTGGTGGTGGCGCGGCTCGCCGGCGGCGTCTCCTTCTCTCCGGCGATGACATGGACCGAGATGTTGCCGGAGCGGCGCACCAGGTCGTGCACCACCGAGCCGTGGAGGATCTCGAACCAGCGCGAGCGGTCCGACTTGCCGATGACGATATGGGTCACGTTGGCGGAGCGGGCATAGGCGAGCACGTCGTCGGCGATGCGGGTGCCGCCGGGGATGGTCACGGCCTCTCCGCCCATGCGCTCCGCCAGCCTCAGGAAGTCGGCGACGCGGTCGCGCTCGGCGGTGTCGAGCCTCAGCGCACGCGCGCTCTCCACGTAGAGCGCCACCCAGGGCGCCCGCAGCCGGTCGGCGAGGCGCTTGGCGTAGCGCACCAGCGCGGCGCTGCGCGGGTCCTCGCTGAGGCAGACCAGCACCCGCTCCCCCGCCGCCCACGGGCCCGATATGGCATGGGCGCGCATGTGGGAGAGCAATTGCTCGTCCACCCGCTCGGCGGTGCGGCGCAGGGCCAGTTCGCGCAGGGCGGTGAGGTTGCCGGGGGAGAAATAGTTGTCCACCGCCCGCCGCGCCGTCTCGGGCACGTAGACCTTGCCCTCCTTCAGGCGCTGGAGGAGGTCGCCGGGCGTGATGTCGATGACCTCGATGTCGTCGGCGCGGTCGATGATGGCGTCGGGCACCGTCTCGCGCACCCGCACGCGGGTGATCTGCGCCACCACGTCGTTGAGGCTCTCCACATGCTGGATGTTGAGCGTGGTGTAGACGTCGATGCCCGCCGCCAGCAATTCCTCCACGTCCATGTAGCGCTTGGCGTGGCGGCTCTCGGGGGCGTTGGTGTGGGCCAACTCGTCCACCAGCACGAGCGACGGACGGCGGGCCAGGATGGCGTCGAGGTCCATTTCCTCGATCATCCGCCCCTTGTAGGCGACGCGCCGGCGCGGGATCACCTCGAGGTCGGCGACCAGCGCCTCGGTCTCGCGCCGGCCGTGGGTCTCGACGATGCCCACCACCACGTCCGTGCCCTCGTTCCGGCGCGCATGGCCGGAGGCGAGCATCTCGTAGGTCTTGCCGACGCCCGGCGCGGCCCCGAGGAAAACCTTCAGGCGGCCGCGCGTTTCCCGCTCGGCCGCCGCGAGCAGGGCATCGGGCGAAGGCCGCAGGTCTGCGGCACGGTCGTCGGGCATGGCCTCCTCCTGGATCCGGGCGGCATCCGCCCGGATCCGTTGCCTATACCATCGGCCCCGGTTGTCGGCCGGTGCCGAGCGGGTTCGCTCAAGCGCCGCGCGGGCTTGGCCAAAGGCCCGTGAGCCAAACTCACGGGCCTTTGGCTACCGGTCTGTCACTGCGGGGGCGCCTTGTCGAGCGCGAGGTTCAGGGCCAGCACGTTCACACGCGGTTCGCCGAGGAGGCCGAGGGTGCGGTCCTCCATGGTCTCCACCACCAGCCGGCGCACCACGCCCTCGTTGAGGCCGCGCGCCTTGGCGACGCGCGGCACCTGGAACAGGGCCGCCTCGGGCGAGATGTGGGGGTCGAGACCGCTGCCGGAGGTGGTGACCAGGTCCACGGGCACCGGGTCGCGGGGATTTTCGGTCCGGAGGGCGTCGAGGTCCGCCTTCACCCGGTCGGCCAGGGCCGGATTGGTGGGGCCGAGGTTCGAGCCCATGGAGTTCGCCGCATTGTAGGGCAGGGCCACGGTCTTGGTGGCGTCGGCAGGATCGGCGCCGGTGGTGGCGGAGGGCCGGCCGTGGAAATAGCGCTCCGAGGCGAAGTTCTGGCCGATGAGCGCCGATCCGATCACGGTCCCGTCGCGGGTGATGAGGCTGCCGGCGGCCTGCCGCGGGAAGAGAGCCTGCGCCGCCCCGGTCATGGCGAGCGGGTAGGCGAGGCCGGTGAGCGCCGTCAGGGCGATGAGCACGACGAACGCGGGGCGAAGTTCCTTCAGCATGATGGTGTGTCCTCAGACGAGGTGAAGGGCCGTGACCGCAAGGTCGATGGCCTTGATGCCGACGAACGGCACCAGGATGCCGCCGAGGCCGTAGATCAGGAGATTGCGCTTCAGCAGCGCCGCCGCCCCGATGGGCCGGAAGGCGACGCCCTTCAGCGCCAGAGGGATGAGGGCGATGATGATGAGCGCGTTGAAGATGATGGCGGAGAGGATGGCGCTCTGGGGCGAGGCGAGCTCCATCACGTTCAGCGCGCCGAGCTGCGGATAGAAGGCCACGAACATGGCGGGGATGATGGCGAAATATTTCGCCACGTCGTTGGCGATGGAGAAGGTGGTGAGGGAGCCGCGCGTCATCAGCAGCGCCTTGCCGATCTCCACGATCTCGATGAGCTTGGTGGGGTCGCTGTCGAGGTCCACCATGTTGCCGGCCTCGCGGGCGGCCACCGTGCCGGTGTTCATGGCCACCCCCACGTCGGCCTGGGCCAGCGCCGGGGCGTCGTTGGTGCCGTCGCCGCACATGGCCACCAGCTTGCCCTTGGCCTGCTCGTCGCGGATCAGCTGCAGCTTGGCCTCCGGGGTCGCCTCGGCGAGGAAGTCGTCCACGCCCGCCTCGGCGGCGATGGCCGCGGCGGTGAGCGGGTTGTCGCCGGTGATCATCACCGTGCGGATGCCCATGCGCCGGAGCTCCGCGAAGCGCTCGCGGATGCCGCCCTTCACGATGTCCTTCAGGTGGATGACGCCGAGCAGGCGCCCGTCGCGGGCCACGGCCAGCGGCGTGCCGCCCGCCTTGGCGATCTCCTCCGACAGGACGGTGATCTCGCGGATGGACTCCTGGCTCACCAGCGTCCGCACGTTCTGCACCGCCCCCGAGGCCGTCACCGTGCTGCCGCCGGCCTGCACGTGAGCGAGGATCGCGTCCACCGCGCCCTTGCGGATGGACGAGCCGTCCACGTCCACGCCGCTCATGCGGGTGTGGGCGGTGAAGGGGACGAAATGGGCGTGCAGCATGCCCATGTCGCGGCCCCTGATGCCGTATTTCTCCTTGGCCAGCACCACGATGGAGCGGCCTTCCGGGGTCTCGTCGGCCAGCGAGGCGAGCTGGGCGGCATCCGCCAGCTCCTGCTCGCCCACCCCGCGCACCGGGCGGAAGGCCGCGGCCTGCCGGTTGCCGAGCGTGATGGTCCCGGTCTTGTCGAGGAGCAGGGTGTCCACGTCGCCCGCCGCCTCCACCGCCCGGCCCGACATGGCGAGCACATTGAAGCGCACCAGGCGGTCCATGCCGGCGATGCCGATGGCCGAGAGCAGCGCGCCGATGGTGGTGGGGATGAGGGTGACGAACAGCGCCACCAGCACCACCACGGAGATGGTCCCGCCCGCATAGAACGCAAAGCTGGGGATCGTCGCGGTGGCGAAGATGAAGATGAGCGTCATGCCCGCCAGCAGGATGTTGAGGGCGATCTCGTTGGGCGTCTTCTGCCGCTCGGCGCCTTCCACCAGGGCGATCATGCGGTCGAGGAAGGTCGCGCCCGCCGCCGCCGTGATGCGCACCTTGAGGTGATCGGAGACCACGGTGGTGCCGCCGGTGACGGCGGAGCGGTCCCCGCCGGATTCGCGGATCACCGGGGCGCTCTCGCCGGTGATGGCGGCCTCGTTCACCGAGGCGACGCCTTCCACCACCTCGCCGTCGGAGGGGATGACGTCGCCGGCCTCCACCAGCACCACGTCGCCCACCTTCAGCGAGGTGCCGGGCACGCTGCGCCACGCCTCTCCGTCGCCGGTGAGGAGCTTGGCCTGGGTCTCGGTGCGGGTGCGGCGGAGCGATTCCGCCTGCGCCTTGCCGCGCCCTTCCGCCACCGCCTCGGCGAAGTTGGCGAACAGCACGGTGAACCACAGCCACAGGATGATCTGGAAGGTGAAGCCGAGGCCGGCGTCGCCCGCCGCGAGGTCGCGCATGAACAGCACGGTGGTGAGCAGCGCCACCACCTCCACCACGAACATCACCGGGTTCCTCACCATCGCGCGCGGGTCGAGCTTGCGGAAGGAGGCGCCGATGGCGGGCACGAGGATGGCGGGGTCGAGAAGGCTCTGCGAATGGGATCTGGCCATGGAGGCACTCCCGGGAAAAAGGTGTCAGTGGGTTGCGATGTTCAGCGCCAGCGCGATGACGGCCTGGATGGCGGCCGCAAGCACGAGGGCGGCGACGGACGCGATCAGGATGAGCTCGGAGGCCGAGAACGGCAGGCGGCGCTCCTTGGGCTCCCGCCCGGCGCGCGGCCGGGCGGGGGAGGGGCGGTTTTCCATGTCAGCCTCCCGCGCCGAAGCTCTGCCCGGCCGCCGCCGCGAGATGCTCGACGATGGGGCCCAGCGACAAAGCCGGGAAGAAGGTGAGCCCGCCCACGATCAGGATGACGCCCACCAGAAGGCCCACGAACAGGCCGCCGGTGGTGGGGAAGGTGCCCGCCGAGGCCGGCACGGTCTTCTTCGCCGCCAGCGCCCCCGCCAGCGCCATGGCCGGCACGATCATGAGGAAGCGGCCGACGAACATGGAGGAGGCGAGCGTCAGGTTGTAGAAGAAGGTGTTGCCGGTGAGCCCGCCGAAGGCCGAGCCGTTGTTCGCGGTGGCCGAGGTGAAGGCGTAGAGGATCTCCGAGAAGCCGTGTGGCCCCGGATTGGCGATGGAGGCCACCGCCGAGGGCAGCACCGTGGCCACCGCCGTCCAGCCCAGCATCATCAGGGGCAGGATGAGGATGGCGAGCATGGCCATCTTGACTTCCTTGGCCTCGATCTTCTTGCCCACATATTCCGGCGTGCGGCCCACCATGAGGCCGGCCACGAACATGGTGATCACTACGAACAGCAGCATGCCGTACATGCCCGCGCCCACGCCGCCGACGATGATCTCGCCGAGCTCCATGTTGATGAGCGGGATCATGCCGCCGAGCGCGGTGAAGCTGTCGTGCATGGCGTTCACCGCCCCGCAGGACGCCGCGGTGGTGATGACGGCGAACAAAGCGGAGGCGACGATGCCGAAGCGCACCTCCTTGCCCTCCATGTTGCCGCCGGAGAGGCCCAGCGCGTTGAGCGCCGGCGTGCCGGCAGCCTCGGCCCAGTAGGTCACGCCGACGCCGGCGACGAACAGGACGCCCATGGCGGCGAGGATCGCCCAGCCCTGCTTCTCGTTGCCCACCATGCGGCCGAACACGTTGGTGAGCGCCGCGCCCAGCGCGAAGATGGCGACCATCTGCGCGAAGTTGGAGAGCGCGGTGGGGTTCTCGAACGGATGGGTGGCATTGGCATTGAAGAAGCCGCCGCCATTGGTGCCGAGCATCTTGATGGCCACCTGCGAGGCCACGGGGCCCAGCGCAAGGGTCTGCTTGCCGCCTTCCAGGGTGGTGGCATCCACATAGGGGCCGAGGGTCTGGGGCATGCCCTGCCACACCAGGAACAGGGTCAGGACCACGCAGATGGGCAGCAGCACGTAGAGGGTGCAGCGGGTGATATCCACCCAGAAATTGCCCACCGTCTGCGCCGAGGCGCGGGAGAAGCCGCGGATCAGCGCCATGGCCAGCACGATGCCGGTGGCGGCGGAGAGGAAGTTCTGGTGGGTGAGGCCCAGCATCTGCACGAGGTAGCTCATCGTGCTTTCACCACCGTAATTCTGCCAGTTGGTGTTGGTGATGAAGCTGATGGACGTGTTGAAGGCGAGGTCCGGCGCCACCGCCGCCATGCCCTGCGGATTGAAGGGCAGGAGATCCTGCATCCGCATGAGGGCGTAGAGCAGGAGGAAGCCGCCGGCGTGAAACAGTAGCATGGCGATCGTATAGGTGAGCCAGTGCTGTTCCCGTGTCGCGTCCACGCCGCCGAGGCGGTAGACGAGCCGCTCCACGGGCGCGAGGACGGGGGAGAGCAAAGTGCGTTCGCCCGCGAACACGCGGGTCATGTAGCCGCCGAGCGGCCGCGCCAGCACGAGCACGACGAGGCAGAACAGGGCGATCTGGATCAGGCCGTTGGGTGTCATGGGAAGATGTCCTCAGAACCGCTCGGGATTGAGGAGCGCGAAGGTGAGGTAGAAGAGCAGGCCCGCGGTCACAAGGCCGCCGAGCGCATAGTCAAAGACCATGGAATGTCTCCCTGGGGCGCGCGATTGCCCCGGATTTCGGCGCGATCAGAGCCGCTCGCAGAGGTGGCCGTAGCCGATGGCGACGGCGAAGAAGCCGAGGCCGAGGGCAAGCATCAGAAGGTCCAGCATGACTTTGGTTTTCCGGTCCGTTCCATGTTTCGGGGAGGGCGCGGCGCCAGTCGGCGCAGCGCTCGCCTCACGGGCCTGAAGCTGGCGTGATCGGGATCAAGATTCGAGAGGGATGCCGCAGGGGCGGCATAGGAATCTCATAAAGATCGCGGGGCGCGGTCCGCCTTCTCCGCGCCGGCCGCAGCCTCTGCACGCGTCGGCGCATCCTGCCTTCCCCAAGCGCCGTCGCGCCCGTCACGGGCCGCCCCTCGGGCCCCGTCCCCCGACCGCGGACGACGGCGTTCCGCTCACGCAGGCGGAGGCGCGGGCCGTCGCCGTGCCCTCGATGCCGCGCGGTGGAGCTTCTCGACCGCCAGCGTGACGCGCGAACGGCTCGCCGCCGCCATGGAGATGCTCTATGCGCCCCCGGCTGCCGCGCTCGCCGCCTTCAGGTCGGCGACGAGGCGAGCGATGTGCGCGGGGTCGGCGTCCCAGCCGAACATGAAGCGGGCGGCGCCGCCAATGAAGGTGTAGAAGCGCCAGCCCCGCGACCTCAGGTCCGCCAGCACCTCGGCGGGAGCGCGCACGAAGACCGCGTTGGCCTCCACCTCGAACAGCACCTCAACCCCCGGCACGCCGGCGATGTCGGCGGCGAAGGCCCGGGCGCAGGCATTGCCGTGGCGCGCATTCCTCAGCCACGCCCCGCTTTCGATCAGCCCCGCCCAGGGCGCGGAGATGAAACGCATCTTGGAGGCGAGCTGGCCGGCCTGCTTGCAGCGATAGTCGAAATCCCGCGCCAAAGCAGGATCGAAGAACACGATGGCCTCGCCCACCGCCATGCCGTTCTTGGTGCCGCCGAAGCACAGCACATCCACGCCCGCCTGCCAGGTGATCTCGGCCGGGCTCGCATCCAGCGCCGCGCAGGCATTGGCGAAGCGCGCGCCGTCCATGTGCAGCCTCAGCCCCAGTTCGCGGCAGGCGGCGGAGATGGCCCTGATTTCCTCGATCGCATAGACCAGCCCGGTCTCGGTGGATTGGGTGATGGTGACGGCGCCGGGCTTGGGAAAATGAAGGTCCGAGCGGGATGTGGCGAGGGCGCGGATGGCGTCGGGCGTCAGCTTGCCGTCGGGTGCCGGCGCGGTGAGCAGCTTCGAGCCGTTGGAGAAGAATTCGGGCGCGCCGCATTCGTCGGTCTCCACATGGGCCGAGGCCGAGCAGATGACGCTGTGATAGGACTGGCACAGGCTTGCCAGCGCCAGCGCGTTGGCCGCCGTGCCGTTGAAGACGAAGAACACCTCGCAGGCCGTCCCGAACAGGGTGCGCAGGGCCTTTGAGGCGCGCTCGGTCCACGGGTCGTCGCCATAGGCCGGCACATGGCCGCGATTGGCCTCGTCCAGGGCGGCCCAGGCTTCCGGGCAGATGCCGGCATAATTGTCGCTGGCGAAGTGCTGGGGATTGGTCACGCGGCAATGTCCTTTTCCTGAACCAACGGGCAGGAGCGGAGCGACGCGTGGCTTCATCCCGTGTTGCCGGCAAGGCCACATCCCCCCTTCCGGGAGCCACCACCTTGCCCGGGAGCAGGTTGGTGCCGGGCGCCGCCCGAACTCTTGATGCTGGGACATGGGGTATCGCGGGCGGTGGTAAAATTCAAGCACCCTTGCTCGGGCCGGCGCTGTCTGGCCATTCAGGCTCAAGCTGGTCCATCATCGGCGCCATGAAATCGAGCCTGAGCGAAGCCATGTCCGATGCCTCCGGTGCTGCCCTTCACCGCGGCGCCCCGTGTCCCTTCAACCTTGCCCGCTACTGCCTCGACCAGGGCGCCGAAGCGGACAAGCCCGCCTTGCTGGTGGCCGACGGGCCGAAGGGGCGCATCGTCGAGACCTTCACCTATGGCGAAATGCGCGCGGCCGTGGCGCGCATGGCCGGCGGCTTTAATGGCTATGGCCTGCCGCGCGGGGCGCGGGTGCTGCTGCGGGTCGGCAACACCTCCCAGTTCCCCCTGCTGTTCTTCGGCGCCATCGCGGCGGGGCTCGCGCCCATCCCCACCTCCACCATGCTCACGGAGCACGAGGTGGACCTGATCCTCGCCGATTCCGGCGCGCTTCTGGTGGTGGGTGACGGCTCCGGCGCCATGCCCACCCATCCCGGCGCGGCGCGGGTGCTCGGGCCGGCCGAGATCGCCGAACTTGAACGTGCCGATCCTGCCGAAGTTTCCGATACAAAGGCGGAAGATCTCGCCTTCCTCGTCTACACCTCGGGCACCAGCGGGCGGCCGAAGGGCGTCGCCCATGCCCAGCGCGTGGTGCTGGGCCGAAGGCCCATGCGGGAGGGCTGGCTCGGGCTTGCGGCGACAGACCTGCTGTTTCACGCCGGCGCCTTCAACTGGACCTACACGCTGGGCGCCGGGCTCATGGACCCGTGGTCGGCGGGCGCCACCAGCATCGTCCATCTCGGCGAGCGGCCGCCCGAGGCGTGGCCGGAGCTTCTGGAGGCCACCGGCGCCACCCTGTTCGCCGCCGTGCCCGGTCTCTACCGGCGCATCCTGAAATACGGCGCCGTCACGCCCCGCCGCTTCCCGTCGCTGCGCCACGGTCTGACGGCAGGCGAAGCGCTGAAGCCGACGCTCCATCGCGCCTGGATCAAGGCCACAGGACGCCCGCTCTACGAGGCGCTCGGGATGAGCGAGATTTCCACCTACATCTCCTCCGGCCCGCTCGTGCCCACGCGCCCCGGCAGCCCCGGCAAGCCGCAGGCGGGCCGGCGCGTGTGCGCGCTGCCACCGGATGCGGCGGCGGATGCGGCCGACCAGCCCCTGCCGGCGGGGGAGACAGGCATCCTCGCGGTCCATCGCTCCGATCCCGGCCTGATGCTCGGCTATTGGGGGCTGCCTGAGGAGACCGCGGCGGCGATGCGCGGGGACTGGTTCCTCACCGGCGACCTCGCCCGCTTCGATGACGATGGCTACCTTTGGTACGAGGGCCGCGCCGACGACCAGATGAACGCCTTCGGCTACCGCGTGGCGCCGGAGGAGGTGGAGCGGGCGCTCGCCGACCATCCGTCCGTCGCCGAGGTGGCGGTGGTGGAGGCGAAGTCGGGCGACGTCTCGGTCATCACCGCCTTTGTCGTGCTCAACGAGGGAGCGACCGGCGATCCCGACGCGCTCGGCCGGCACGCGGCCTGCGATCTTGCCGAATACAAGCGCCCGCGCGCCTATGTCTTCGTGCCGGAGCTGCCGCACACGCCCTCTGGCAAGGTGCTGCGCCGTGCGCTCAGGACGTGAGGGAGGCTTACGCCGCCGCGGTGGCGGTCGACGCGCCCAGAGCGGCATCCTCGATGGCGAGGCGGGCGCCCTTCTCCGCGATCATGGCGGTGGGGGTGTTGGTGTTGCCGGAGGTGATGGTGGGCATCACCGAGGCGTCGATGACGCGCAGCCCCTCGATGCCGTAGAAGCGCAACCGCTCGTCCACCACCGCCATGGGATCGTCCGGGCGGCCCATCTTGGCCGTGCCCACGGGGTGGAAGATGGTGGTGCCGATGTCGCCCGCCGCCCTGGCCAGCGCGGCGTCGTCCTCGCCCACCGAGGGGCCGGGCAGGTATTCCTCCGGCCGGTAGGGGGCGAGGGCCTGCTGGCGCATGAGGCGGCGGGTGACGCGGATGGCGTCCGCCGCCACCTGCCGGTCCTCGTCGGTGGAGAGATAGTTGGGAGCGATCTGCGGCGCGGCGTCCAGCGCCGGGGAGGTGAGGCGCACCACGCCGCGTGAGGTTGGCCTGAGGTTGCAGGCCGCCACCGTGATGGCCGGGAAGCGGTGCAGCGGCTCGCCGAACTTGTCGAGGGAGAGCGGCTGCACGTGGAACTGGATGTTGGCCCGCTCCTGGCGCGGGTCGGAGCGGGTGAAGATGCCGAGCTGGGACGGCGCCATGGTGAGCGGCCCGCGCCGGCGCAGGGCATAGTCCACGCCCATCAGCGCGCGGCGGGGCAGGGAATAATAGGTTTCGTTCAGGGTGCGGATGCCGGAGACCTTGTAGATGGCCCGCTGCTGCAGGTGATCCTGAAGGTTTCGGCCCACCCCCGGCCGGTCGCGCACGGTCTCGATGCCGAGCGCGGAGAGCCATTCGCCGGGGCCGATGCCGGAGCGGTGCAGCACCTGCGTGGAGCCGATGGAGCCGGCGGAAAGGATGACCTCGCCGCGGGTGCGGGCCTCCACCAAGCGGCCGTTCTGCATGTAGCGCACGCCCACCGCCCGGCCGTTCTCGATGACGAGCCGGTCCACCAGCACCCCGGTTTCCAGCCGCAGGTTGGGGCGGGACAAAGCGGGTTTCAGGAAGCCGCGGGCCGAGGACCAGCGCCGGCCGCGCTTCTGGTTCACGTGGAAATAGCCGACGCCCTCATTGTCGCCGGTGTTGAAATCGGGCACCGAGCGAATGCCCATCTCCCCCGCCGCCTGCGCCACCTTGTCGAGCACGTCCCAGGCGATGCGCGGCGCCTCGATGCGCCAGCCGCCGCCGCTGCCGTGGATGTCGCTGGCGCCGAGGAAATGATCTTCCAGCGACTTGAAGGCGGGCAGCACATCGTCCCAGCCCCAGCCGGCAAGGCCCAGCTGGCGCCAGTGGTTGTAGTCCGCCGCCTGGCCGCGCATGGAGATCATGGCGTTGATGGCGGAGCAGCCGCCGATGACCTTGCCGCGCGGATAGGCGAGCGAGCGCCCGTTCAGCCCCGGCTCGGGGTCGGTCCGGAACATCCAGTCCGCGCGCGGATTGCCGATGGCGAACAGGTAGCCCACCGGAATGTGGAACCAGATCCAGTTGTCGTGCCCGCCGGCTTCCAGGATCAGCACGCGCCTCTTCGCATCCGCCGACAGCCGGTTGGCGACGATGCAGCCGGCGGTGCCGGCGCCCACGACGATATAGTCGTAATCCCCCTCCAGCCGTTCGGCGGCCTTTTCGGTCTGGCGCTGCATCTGGCGTTCCTCCTCGCGCTGGGTTTTGCCTTGATCCCAGCTTGCAGATTTGCACTCAAGGCCGATAAAATCGGATCCATTCTGCAAAATTGCAGCAATTGGTGACGGATCTCGCGGCCATGGATTGGGACGACCTGCGCATCTTCCTCCAGCTGGCGCGCACCGGCCGGATGGCGGGGGCGGGGCGCGCTCTGGGACTCGACGATACCACGGTGGGCCGCCGCGTCGCGCGGCTGGAAAGGCAAGTGGGCGCGGCGCTCGTCGCCCGTGCCGGCCGCCGCACCGTCATCACCGAGCAGGGCCAGAAGCTGGCCCAGGCGGCGGAGGAGATGGAATCCATCGTCCTGCGCAAGATCGTCGGTCTGGGCGAGGCTGGCATGCAGGTCGCGGGGCGGGTGCGCATCGGCGCGCCGGAGGGGCTGGGCGTGGGCTATCTCGCCTCTCGCCTCGCGGCACTATCGGCGGAAAATCCGAAGCTGGAGACGGAGCTGGTCGCCCTGCCGCGCGCCTATTCGCTGGCGAGCCGCGAGGTGGACATCGCCATCACCCTCGACCGGCCCATCGCCGGGCAGCTGAGCGTGAAGAAGCTCACGGATTACACCCTCGAACTCTATGGCACGCAGGCCTATTTCGACCGCAGGGGCCGGCCCGGCACGGCGGCGGAGCTTCAGGGCCATGTCTTCGCCGGCTACATCCCGGAACTGCTCTTCACCCGCGCGCTGGATTTTTCCACCCTGGAGGCGGGGGTGGAGGTGACGCCCGTGATCCGCTCCACCAGCGTCATCGCGCAGGTGAATGCGGTGCTGAGCGGGGCGGCACTGGGCGTGCTGCCGGCTTTTCTCGCCGCCGCCCATCCCGAGCTTCAGGTGCTGCTGAAGGGCGCTTTCCGCCTCACCCGCAGCTATTGGGTTTCGGTGCATGACGATCTCAAGCACCTCAACCGGGTGCGGGCGGTGCTGGAAGCGATCACTACCACCATCCGCGCCGACCGCGCCGTCTTCATGGGACGATGAAGCGGTGGCGCTCCTCGCGGAAGCGCCGGGTGAGGACCTCCCGCAGCACCGCGATGCGTCGCACCTGCGCCGTATCCGGATGGGCGAGGAGAAAATAGGAGCGGCGAAAGCCGATGCCGGGCAGGACCCGCACCAGCGCATCCGGGCCTTGCGCCTCCAGATGCCGGCCGGCGGCGAAATCGTGCAGCACGCCGATGCCGGCCCCCGCGCGCACCGCCTCCATCTGGCCCATGACGCTGGCGCAGCGGAACCGGCTGCGCCCGTGCTTCTCCAGAACGCCCGAATAATCCAGCGCCGAGGCGTAGGCGAGGTCCTCCACCCCCGTCACCACCACATGGCCGGCGAGGTCTTCCACCGTGGCCGGGGTGCCGTGGCGCTCCAGATAGGCGCGGGCGGCGTAGACGGAGAGCGTGTAGTCGATGAGCCGGGACACCAGCAGCCGGCCTTCGGTCGGCCGGTCGAGCACGATGGCAAGGTCCGCCTCCCGCCGCGACAAAGAGAAGGTGCGCGGCAGGGGCACCAGCTCCACCACCAGATCCGGATAAAGGGCCGCCAGCGCCCCCAGCTCCGCGGCGAGGAAATAATTGCCGAGGCCATCCGGCGCACCGATGCGCACGGTGCCGGAGACATCCGCCGCTGCCTCGCGGAAGCCTTCCGCGATGCCGAGCATCTCCGCTTCCACCCGCTCCGCCGCCGGCAAGAGCCGCTCGCCGGCCTGCGTGGGCACGCAGCCGGCGGGGCGGCGGTCGAACAGGGGGGCGCTGAGAGCCTCTTCCAACGCATCGAGCCGGCGGGCCACGGTGGCATGGTTGAGCCCCAGCCGCCGCCCCGCCGCCAGAAGCTGCCCATGCCGCGCCACGGCGAGGAAGACCCGCAGATGGTCCCAATCCATGCTTCAAAATCCGCACAATAGATATTAAAATGATAGCATTGATGAGCGTCTTTTGAAGTGGGAAGACGAGGTATCCCTGCCGCTTCAAGAGGCCCAGACCTATGCCGCTCGCCGCCGTCGCCCAGCCTGTTTCAGGCCCCGTCGCCATCCCGCATTTCATTGCCGGTCGTCAGGTGCCCGGCACCAGCGGCTGCACCGCGCCGGTGTTCAATCCGGCCACGGGCGTGCAGTCGGGCGAGGTGGCGCTGGCCTCCGAGGCGGAGGTGCGCGCGGCGGTGGAGGCGGCCAATGCCGCCGCGCCCGGCTGGGCGGCCACCACGCCGCTGCGCCGCGCCCGTATCCTGAACGCCTTCCTGCGCATCCTCGAAGAGCGCATCGACACCTTGGCGGAAGTCATCTCCGCCGAGCATGGCAAGGTGTTCTCCGACGCCAAAGGCGAGATCCAGCGCGGCATGGAGGTGGTGGAATTCGCCACCGGCGCGCCGCAGTTGCTCAAGGGCGAGATCACCGAGGACGTGGGCACCCGCGTGGACAGCCACGCCGTGCGCCAGCCGCTGGGGGTGGTGGCCGGCATCACCCCGTTCAACTTCCCGGCCATGGTGCCCATGTGGATGTTCCCGGTGGCGCTGGCCTGCGGCAACTGCTTCATTCTGAAGCCGTCCGAGCGCGATCCCTCGGCCTCCCTGCTGCTCGCCGAATGGCTGAAGGAAGCCGGCCTGCCGGACGGCGTCTTCACCGTGGTGCAGGGCGACAAGGTGGCCGTGGACGCGCTGTTGCACGATCCGGGCGTGGAGGCCATCAGCTTCGTCGGCTCCACCCCCATCGCCCGCTATATCTACGAGACGGCGGCGCGCACCGGAAAGCGCTGCCAGGCGCTGGGCGGCGCCAAGAACCACATGATCATCATGCCCGACGCGGACATGGACCAGGCCGTGGACGCGCTCATGGGCGCCGCCTATGGCTCGGCCGGCGAGCGCTGCATGGCGGTCTCGGTGGCCGTGCCGGTGGGCGAGGGCACCGCCGAGGCGCTGATGGAGAAACTGGAGCCGCGGGTGCGCGCGCTCAAGGTGGGTCCCGGCACCGATCCCGAGGCGGAGATGGGCCCGCTGGTGACGAAGCAGCACCTCGACAAGGTGTCCGGTTATGTGGATCAGGGCGTCGCGGAAGGCGCGAAGCTGGTGGTGGACGGGCGCGGCCTCAAGCTCCAGGGCTATGAGGGCGGCTACTTCATCGGCGGCACCCTGTTCGACCATGTCACGCCGGAAATGCGCATCTACAGGGAGGAGATCTTCGGACCCGTCCTCGCCGTGGTGCGCGCCGACAGCTACGCCACGGCGGCGCGCCTCATCAACACCCACGAGTTCGGCAACGGCACCGCCATCTTCACCCGCGACGGCGATGCCGCCCGCGAGTTCGCGCATCAGATCAAGGTGGGCATGGTGGGCATCAATGTGCCGATCCCGGTGCCCATGGCGTTCCACTCCTTCGGCGGCTGGAAGGCCTCCCTGTTCGGCGACCACCACATGCACGGGCCGGAGGGCGTGCGCTTCTATACGCGCCTGAAGACCATCACCACCCGTTGGCCCACTGGCATCCGCGCCGGCGCGGACTTCGTGATGCCCACCATGAAGTGAGCGGACGGGACGAGCCGCGCGCGGCCCCTCCCGCATTCCATCCGGCCTCGGGCCGGGCCTTTTCCCTTGCCGGTGGTCTTGCCCGAGCCGAGGAAGCCCGGCCGCCAGGGAAATCCGGAGCGTCCTCAGTTTGGGGGATGCGGCGGCTTCGGCTCTGGCGAAAGATGATCCCGCGCTGCACGAGACCTTCCGGGCAGCGTCGGCCGGGCCGCTTTCCCCGCACGCGGTCCGGCCGGGATTTTCCTCCAGGTTGCCTTATGCCCTGCGCGTCAGCGCGGGGCGCTCCTTTTGGAACAGCGCCCTCTAAACCAATGGAAGAGAACACGTTATCCGATCGGATTGCGATGCAACCTGATCGGCGCGTGCTCTCGTGGATCCACGAATTGTGGTTGGATCTGCTCGGAACCGATGCGTTCCACCGGTCTCGGTCAAACCGATAGCCGGCTATCAGGCCCGGCGATTCTGGTCTAATTTTTGACGGTATATGCCCGCCCCGAATCCCGGAGCGTGCGCGGTTTAAGGCGAGGAGCGGGATCGTGCGTGAAGGCCTCAGGCGCTGGGCCCCCGGGCTTGCCGCCCTCCTCGCCTATCGCCGGGGGGATCTCGGCCCCGACCTCCGAGCGGGGCTCGCGGTGGCGGCGGTGGCGATACCGGTCGGCATCGCCTATGCCGAGCTTGCCGGCTTCCCTCCGGAGGTTGGGCTTTATTCCTCCGTCTTCCCCCTTGTTGCCTATGCCATCTTCGGCTCGTCGCGCCAGCTGGTGCTGGGACCCGATGCGGCCACCTGCGCCGTCATCGCCGCCGCCGTGGCGCCGCTGGCGGCCGGCGACGGGGCGGCCTATGCGGCGCTGTCGGCCCAATTGGCCCTGCTCACCGGCATCTTCTGCATCCTCGCGCGGTTCCTGCGCCTCGGCGTGCTGGCCGATTTCCTCTCCAGGCCCATCCTCGTCGGCTTCATGAACGGCATCGCCATCACCATCGTGCTGGGCCAGCTTGCCAAGATCACGGGGATCGAGGGCACGGGCGGTCATGTCCTGCATGCAACCTTCAACCTTGTCCTGCGTCTCGGCGAGACCCATCCACCGACCTTGCTCATTGCACTTGGCGCGTTCGGCCTCATGATCGCGGGTGGGCGGCTTATCCCGGTCTTTCCGGCGGCGGTGCTGGCCATGGCCGGCGCTGCGCTGGCGGTGTTCCTGCTCGGTCTCGACCTCTTTGGGGTGAAGACGCTGGGCGTGGTGCCGGCGGGACTCCCCGGCGTCATGCTGGTGCAGCTTGATCCGGAGGCGCTGGCCGCCCTGTTGCCGGCCGCAGGCGGCCTTGCCCTGGTGAGCTTCACCAGCATGATGCTCGCGTCCCGCTCCTTCGCCTCGAAGAACGGCTACGAGGTGGACCCGGACAAGGACTTCGCCGCGCTCGGCGCCGCCAACGTGATCTCGGCCCTGACCCACGGCTTCGCCATCAGCGGTGCGGACTCGCGCACCGCCATGGCGGACGCCGCCGGAGGGCGCACCCACGCCACCGCCCTGTTCGCGGCCCTCGCGGTGGCGCTGGTGCTGCTCTTCCTGACCGCGCCGCTGCGCTACGTGCCGGTGGCGGCGTTGGGCGCGGTGCTGGTGATGGCGGGCCTCTCGCTGGTGGACCTTTCAACCCTGCGTCTCATCGCCCGGGCCGACCGGGCCGAGGCGGCGATCTCCATTCTCGCCACGCTGGGGGTGGTGATGCTGGGGGCGACGCAAGGCATTCTCGTCGCCGTGGTGCTGGCCCTGCTGCGATTCCTGCACATCAGCGCCCGGCCGCGGGTGGAAATTCTCGGCCGGGTGGCCGGCATGCCCGGCTTCCATTCCCTGTCGCGGCACCAGAGCGCGACGGCGCCTCACGGCCTTGTCATCTTCCGCTTCAACGGCCCGCTCGTGTTCTTCAATGCCGGCCATTTCCGCCATGCGCTCCTGGCCGCGACCAGCGCTGAAGCGGGGGCGCCGAAAGCGGTCATCCTCGATCTGCTGCCGGTGACGGAGGTGGACGTGACGGGCCTTTTCACCCTCAAGGAGGTATCCGACACTCTGCGTCAGCACGGCATCGCCTTCGTCGGCGCGGGCCGGCAGACCGAATGGCGCAACTGGATGGTCGCCCACGGTTTCAGCCCCGATGTCATGGCGATCCACCCCACCTTGCGCCATGCCGTCGAGGCGCTCGCTGCGGCCGATACGGATGGCACGGCTTTTGGTGAACAGCACACTTCGCAAGTGTCATAAATCGGATGATTGATTTGTGTCATGGAAGACGAGAGCCTGAATTCGGCATAGCCTTCGACACGAAATCGGCCTGAACTTATCCCGGTAGGGGCCTTCTCCTCCGCGTGTGGCGCGATGATCGCCGGGGGAGGAGAGATTGAGCCGCGGGCACCGGTGGGACGAGAGGGAGAAACCTTGATGCCGGCCTCCATCACCCTCGAGCCTTTGATGCCTCACGCCCAGGCGCCGCGCCATGAAAAGTACGAGCGCCTGATCGCGGCGGCCCAGGCCCTGCCGAGGCTGAGGGTCGCGGTGGCCCATCCGTGCGACGGCGTCTCCCTGGGCGCGGCGGTGGAAGCGGCGGAGCTTGGCCTCATCGAGCCCATCTTCGTCGGTCCCCCGGCCAAGATCGCGGCCGCGGCGGACGCCGCCAGGCTGGACATTTCCGCCGTGCGGCAGGTGAACGCCGCCCACAGCCATGACGCTGCCGCCAAGGCCGTGGAACTGGTGCGCTGCGGCGAGGCTGACGCCCTGATGAAGGGGAGCCTTCATACCGACGAGCTGATGGGGGCCGTGGTGGCCCGCGACACCGGCCTGCGCACCGCGCGGCGCATCAGCCACTGTTTTGTCATGGATGTGCCCAGCCATCCGGACGCGCTGATCATCACCGATGCGGCCATCAACATCGCGCCGTCGCTGGACGACAAGTGTCACATTGTCCAGAACGCCATTGATCTGGCCCGCGCGCTCAAGTTCGAGGAGCCGCGTGTCGCCGTGCTTTCGGCCATGGAGACGGTGAACCCCAACGTGCCCTCCACCATCGAGGCGGCGGCCCTCTGCAAGATGGCGGACCGGGGCCAGATCACCGGCGGCATCGTGGATGGGCCGCTGGCCCTCGACAATGCCATCGACCTCGGCTCGGCGGCCATCAAGCACATCACCTCGCCGGTGGCGGGCCGCGCCAACATCCTGGTGGTGCCGGACCTGGAGGCCGGCAACATGCTGGCGAAAAGCCTCACCTTCCTGGCCGGCGCCGATGCCGCCGGCATCGTGCTCGGGGCGCGCGTTCCCATCATCCTGACCAGCCGGGCGGATTCCAAGACCACGCGGCTCGCCTCCTGCGCGGTGGCCGCATTGCTCGCCGATGCCCAGCGGGCGGCGGCCAAGGCGGTGGAGGTCTGAGCGTGGCGAAGGTGCAGCTTGTCCTCAATGCCGGCTCCTCCAGCCTCAAGTTCCAGGTCTTCCTGGACGATGGCGCGGATGTGCCCAACCGCCTCTATCGCGGACTGTTCGAGGGGCTCGGCACGGATCCGCATTTCAAGGTGAAGGATCATGACGGGGCGGTGGTCGGCGAGCAGCGCTGGCCTCACGATGCCGCCTACGGCTTCGAGGAGGCGCTGGCCTACCTCTCCGACTGGCTCGCCGCCCATCGCGGCGGTCATCAGCTGGCCGCCGTGGGCCATCGCGTGGTCCATGGCGGGCCGAACTACACCCATGCGGTGCGCCTGACGCCGGCGATCATCGCCGAGCTGGACACCCTCTCCCCGCTCGCGCCGCTGCACCAGCCGCGCAGCCTTGAGCCCATCCGCATCATTGCAAGGCGGGTGCCGGGCCTGCCGCAGGTGGCGGCCTTCGACACCGCCTTCCACCGCACCCAGCCGGAGATTGCCCAGCTCTTCGCCATTCCCCAGTCGCTGACGGATGCGGGGGTGAAGCGCTACGGCTTCCACGGCCTGTCCTATGCCTATCTCGCGACCCAGTTTCCGAAGGTTGACGAGCGCCTGGTCCACGGCAGGGTGGTGGCCGCTCATCTCGGCTCGGGCGCGAGCCTCGGCGCCTATGCGGCCTCGAAGAGCGTCGCCACCACCATGGGGTTTTCAGCCCTCGACGGGCTGGTGATGGGCACGCGCTGCGGCACCATCGACGCGGGGGTGGTGTTCTATCTCCAGCGTGAACTGGGCATGAGCGCGCCGGAGGCCGAGCATTTCCTCTATACGAAATGCGGCCTGCTCGGCGTCTCCGGCATCTCCAACGACATGCGCGACCTGCGCGAGAAGGCCGGGGCGGAGCCGGGGGCGCAGCGCGCCATCGACCTGTTCGTCTATCGCATCAACCGGGAGTTCGGCTCCCTGGTGGCGGCGCTGGGCGGTATCGACGCCCTGGTCTTCACCGCCGGCATCGGCGAGAACGATGCCGCCACCCGCGCCGAGGTGATCGAGGCCGCCCGCTGGGCCGGGTTCGAGCTGGACCCGGAAGCCAACCGCTCGGGCGCGGCACGCATTACCACGGGCAGTGGACCGCAGGCCTATGTGATCCCCACCGATGAGGAATGGACCATCGTGCGCGAGATGCGCGCGGTGCTGGCATCGGAACAGGACCGCCTGCCCGCCCTCTGAACTTTGAAGAACGAGCCCCGCGTGAACTTGTGACCGGAAGTGCCCCGGCGGTTTCGATGACACGCGGCGACGCTGGAAGGAGGCGCACATGCATCCGATGGACATGATGAAGGTGTACGGCCGGATGGCGGAGATCTACCGCCTGCGCCTTGGCGAGGCGGTCTCGGCCTATGGCGAGGCCATGCGGGGCGCAGCGAGCGCGTTCGCGGCCGCCGGCCGGCCTCAGGATCCCGTTTCGGCGTGGCGCGACACGGTCTCCTACACCTTCGACGCGGCCCAGCGCTCCCTCATCTTCTGGGACACCATGCGCCAGCGCGGCAACAACTGGATTGCCCACGAGAAGGCCGGCAAGCCGCCGCTGCTCGCCTTCGACTATGAGACGATCGCCGATGCGCGCACCTTCGCGCGCCCCGCCAACTATGCCCTGGTGCGCATCCTGCCCCCGGAGGGGGTGACGCTTGATCCCGACAAGCGGCCGTTCCTGATCATAGATCCGCGCGCCGGCCACGGGCCGGGCATCGGCGGCTTCAAGGCGGATTCGGAGGTCGGCTTCGCGCTGAAGGCCGGACACCCGGTCTATATGGTCATCTTCTTCCCCGAGCCCATGCCGGGGCAGACGCTGGCGGACGTGTCGCTGGCGGAGGCCGAGTTCGTGCGCATCGTGTGCGAGCGCCATCCCACCCGCGGCAAGCCGGTGGTGATGGGCAATTGCCAGGGCGGCTGGGCCGCCATGCTGGTGGCCTCCCTCGATCCGGACAATGTGGGTCCCATCGTGGTGAATGGCGCGCCCATGTCCTACTGGGCCGGCAACGACGCCGAGAACCCCATGCGCTATGCCGGCGGCGTGCTCGGCGGCGCGTGGACGGCTTCGCTCGCCGCGGACCTCGGCGGCGGCCTCTTCGACGGCGCCTATCTGGTGGACAATTTCGAGTATCTGAACCCGGCCAACACCTATTTCGGCAAGTATTACAACCTCTATTCCCGCATTGATACGGAGCCGCCGCGCTTCCTGGAGTTCGAGCGCTGGTGGGGCGGTTACTTCCTGATGAACCGGGAAGAGATCAAGTGGATCGTCGAGAACCTGTTCGTCGGCAACAGGCTGGCCGCCGGCAAGGCGGAGTGGGCGCCGGGCAAGACCTTCGACCTGAGGGCGGTGCGCTCGCCCATCATCGTCTTCGCCTCGCTGGGCGACAACATCACCCCGCCGCAGCAGGCCATCAACTGGGTGGCCGACCTCTATCCTACCACCCAGGCCCTCAAGGATGCCGGGCAGGTGGTGGTGGGCCTGATGCACCAGAGCGTCGGCCATCTCGGCATCTTCGTGTCCGGCGCGGTGGCCAAGCGCGAGCATGCGCAGATCGTGGACCTCATCGAATATGTGGAGGCGCTGTCCCCCGGCCTTTATGGCATGACCATCGAGGAGGATCATTCCGGCGGCGTGGTGAAGTATGACGTGACGCTCACCGAGCGCCGGGTGGAAGACCTCGCCATCCTGCAGAAGTACAGCCGCAAGGACGAGATCCCCTTCGAGGCGGTGGCGAACGTCTCCGAGGTCAATGCACGAGCCTATGAGAGCTTCGTCCATCCCGTCATCTCCGCCGTGGTGACGCCGGAGATGGGGCGGACGATGCGGGCCTTGCACCCGCTGCGGGCGGTGCGCTGGGGGCTTTCCGATCTCAATCCGGTCCTTGCCGCCCTGGCTCCGCTCGCCGAATTTGCCCGCGGCCAGCGCACGCCGCGCAATGAGGATGGCCCGCACGTTGCCGCCGAGCGCTTCATGGCCACCGCCATCACCGCCGGCTTCGACCTTTACCGGCAGCTGCGCGACGCGACGGTGGAGACGGAGTTCTTCCGCCTCTACGGCACCCTCGCCATGGTGGACCCGGACCTCACCGCTCCGGCGACGCCCGCCATCGTGGAGCAGTCGCCGGTGGAAGTGGCCGCAGCGCTCGCCGCCATGCGCGAGGGCGGCTTCACCGACGCGGCGGTGCGCGTGGCGCTGCTCGCGCAGAAGCGCGGCGGCGGGCGCCAGCGCCTCTCCACCCTGAAGCAGATCCGCGAACTGGTCGGGCGGGAGGTGGGGCTCCTCGCTCTGCCGGCCGACGATGCCCAGGCGGTGATCCGGCGGCAGTCCATCATCGTCGAGCATGCGCCCGACGAGGCGCTCGCCACCCTGCCGGCGCTGCTTCCGACGCCCGAGGCGCGCGCCCACCTCCTGACTCTGCTCGACCGGCTGCTGGCGAACATCGCCTTCGGGCCGCAGGTGACCGATTTCATGGCCGACGTGAAGCGCGTGGTGGCCGAGGGTGATGAGGTCCGGATCATTCCTTTTCCTTCCTATGCGGGGCAGGCTGTATGAGCGCGCAGGACACGGTGACCGGTCAGACCATGCCGCAGGCCGACTGGGACCTGCTCGGCACGGCGTTGAAGGGCCGCAAGGCGCTGGTGCTGGGCATCGCCAATGAGCATTCCATCGCCTATGGCTGCGCGCGGGTGTTCCGCCGGCTCGGCGCGGAGCTGGCGGTGACCTATCTCAACGAGAAGGCGCGGCCCCATGTGGAGCCGCTGGCGCAGGAGCTGGGCGCCAGCATCTTCGCCCCCTGCGACGTGAGCCGCGAGGGCGAGCTTGAAGCCGTCTTCGCCCGTATTGCTCAGGAGTGGGGCGGCCTCGACACCGCGCTGCATTCCATCGCCTTCGCGCCCAAGGATGACCTTCAGGGCCGGCTGGTGGATTCATCGGCCGAAGGCTTCAAGGTGGCCATGGACATTTCCTGCCACTCCTTCATCCGCATGGCGCGGCTCGCCGAGCCGCTGATGACGGGCGGGGGCACGCTCATGGCCATGAGCTATCACGGCGCCGACAAGGTGGTGCCGAACTACAATCTCATGGGTCCGGTAAAGGCGGCGCTGGAGAGCACGGTGCGCTATCTCGCCTATGAACTGGGCCAGAAGGACATCCGCGTCCATGCCGTCTCGCCCGGTCCGCTGAAGACCCGCGCCGCCTCGGGCCTGAAGGATTTCGACGTTCTCCTGTCGGAAGCGACCCAGCGCGCGCCCATCGGCGAGCTGGTGGACATCGACGACGTGGGCCTCACCACGGCCTTCCTCGCCACCCCCTTCGCGCGCCGGCTGACCGGCATGACCGTCTATGTGGACGGCGGCCTCTCCATCATGGCGTGATATGGCTGGGCTGGCCTGCACCGGTTCCGGGCGGCCTGCCGCGCTGCGGCGCCTCGTCTTGATCACCGTCCCCAAGACGCTCATAATGACCTGATTGCTCAGGCCATTTTGCGTTGGGGTCGTTACCATGCCTTTGAGGGAAGAGGATATTCAGCCCGGCAAGTGCTACAAGACGAAGGGCATCGAGAACTACAAGGTGATCGCGATGACCCGCGGCATCGTCACCTACCAGACCTGGACCTCGCCGCTGCGGATCAATGTGGGCGTCAAGCAATTCGCGGACGCGGTCTACAAGGAAGTGCCCTGCCCGAAATAGCGCGGGCTTAAGCGAGGCACCGTCGCCGGGCCCCGGCCTGCGCGCTTCAGGTGTCCGGACGTGGTGTCCGAGGGAGGCGCGTCAATCCGCATAGCGTTCGTCCGCAACAAGCGCCGCTTTAGGTGCATTGCGGCATCGACGGCGCGCGGATGCGGCGGTATAGCTGGCGGGAACGCTCAATGAGAACGTTTCCCGTGCTGTCCGTCGTCATTGCAACGCACAATTCCGAGCGCCAGCTCGTTCCGGTCCTGTCGGCGCTCGTCCAGGGGGTGACGGCGGGCGTGCTGCGTGATGTCACGCTGGTGGATTGCGGTTCCACGGACGGAACCGCCACCATCGCCGATGCCGCCGGCTGCGCCTTCATCAGTTCCGTGACCGACGTGGGCGTTCGGCTGCGACAGGGCGCCGCCCAGTCGCGCGGGCGCTGGCTGCTGTTCCTGTCGGACTGCTCCATTCTGGAGGAGGGCTGGGCGCGGGAGGTGATGACCTTCACCGAGACCTGCGAGCGCCGCGGGCAGGCCGAGCGCATCGCCGCCACCTTCCGCCTTGCGGTGGACGGTTACGGGATTGGCCCGCGTCTCGGCGAGGCCATGGCGGTGGCCCGGCTCGCGCTGTTCGGGCTGCCGACGCCCGGCCAGGGGCTTCTCATCTCCCGCAAATACTACGAGCGGCTCGGCGGCCATCCTGCCGGCGTCAGGGCGGAGCGGCGTCTGATGGCGCGGATCGGCCGGCGCCGCATCCATCTGCTGCGCCCCCACGTGCTGATGCCGGCGAAGGACGCCTGAGCCCCTCGGCCCCGCTGCCGCGGAAATAACCTGGCGTTCTTCAAACACCCCCTTGGCGAGGCGTCCGGGTTGCGCATAGATGGCGATGCGGGGTCGGGCCAGCTTCTCTTGGGGAAGCGGGCACCGGTCGGTCATTTCTCGTAAGGGGGCCGGTCGAACGATCAGCGGGCTTCGGAGCCGGATCCGTCGAGGTCGAACAGGCCTGCACGGTGGATCCGTCTCCCACTTCAGGACAGGGCCGGGTTTGCCGATCGGGTTGCCGTGCAATCCGCGGCGACCGTGCTTCGGCGACCGACCGGGCGCGACGCCTGATCGGTCTCCCGCCTGAGGGCCGCGGCGCACGCCTCGCCTCCCACAACGGTGCTGCGCACCGAGGGAGCGGTCCATGGACCTTCGCCGTCTTTTCCTGCGCCGGGATTCTTTGCGCCGTCGCCTGGTGACATTCAGCCGCATCGCCTGCCTTGCCGTCGCGGTTTCGAGCCCGGCGACGCTGGCCTTCGGGCAGGTGACGCGCCCGCCGGCTCCGGTGCAGGGTGGCGCGCCTTCGGCCCAGCCGCAGCCGCCCGTGCCGCCGCGCCCCGCCAGCCTCAAGACGTTCCAGCGTTCCGACCTCGTCAGCGCCGCCCGCCGCTATGAGCGCGTGCTGCGCCGCGAGGGCACCTTACCCACCCAGCCCCTCGACAGGGTGCGCCGCGACGCCGCCCAGGCGTTCCAGCGCAACGACGCTCGCGCCGCCGCCGATCTCTATGCGGGCCTCGCGCTCGCCCAGGCGCAGGATGCGGGGGTGTGGCTGCGCCTCGCCCGCTCGCTGGCTGCCATCAAGCCGAATGACGACGAGGACGCCTCCGCCTTCATCGACAATGCCATGGGCGCCGCCTTCATCGCCTATCGCCGGGCGCAGACCCGCGCGGAGGAGGGCGAGGCGCTGTCCTTCATCGGCCATATCTATGCCGATCGGCGCCTGTGGAATGCCGCCATCGACACCATGAAGACGGCCATCGACCTGCGCGACAACCCCGCCGACCGCAGCTTCCTCGACAAGCTGAAGGAGGAGCACGGCTTCCGGCTGGTGGACTATTCGGTGGAATCCGACGCCGCCGCCCCGCGCGCCTGCGTGCAGTTCTCCGAGGATCTGGTCGCGGGCACCGATTTCGCCGCCTTCGTGCAGGTGGGGGGGCTCGACAAGCCGGCCATCACCGGCGAGGCGCGGCAGATCTGCGTCGAGGGACTGAAGCACGGCGAGCGCTACACGCTGGCGGTGCGGCCCGGCATTCCGTCCGTCACCGGCGAGCGTCTGCGCAAGGCCACCGAACTCACCCTCTATGTGCGCGACCGGTCGCCCACGGTGCGCTTCACCGGCCGCAACTACGTGCTGCCGCGCACCGGCCAGAAGGGCATTCCGCTGGTTTCGGTGAACACCAGCGCGGTGAAGGTGGACATCCTGCGCATCGGCGACCGGGGGCTCGTGCCCACCGCCATCCAGGGCGAGTTCCGGCAGGGCATCGAGGCCTATGCCCGCGAGCAGCTCGCCGACGGCAGCGCCATCGCCGTCTATTCCGGCGTGCTGGAGGTGGACAACCCGCTGAATGCCGATGTCACCACCGCCGTGCCGATCACCGAGGCGGTGGGGCGGCTCGAGCCCGGCGTCTATGTGATGACCGCCGAGCCGGAGAAGACCGCGGACGACGACTATTCCACCCGGGCGACCCAGTGGTTCATCGTGTCCGACCTCGGCCTCACCGCCCTGTCGGGGCAGGACGGCGTGCACGTGCTCCTGCGCTCGCTCGGCAGCGCGGAGCCGGTGACGGGGGCGGAGGTGCGCCTCGTCGCCCGCTCCAACGAGGTGCTGGGCACCGCGAAGAGCGACGCCAACGGCTATGTGCGCTTCGATGCCGGTCTCTCCCGCGGGCCCGCCGGCCTCGGCCCGGAAGTGGTGACCGCGCGCACGGAGGGCGGCGACTACGCCTTCCTGTCGCTGAAGGAGACCGCCTTCGACCTCACCGACCGCGGCGTGTCCGGCCGCGACGCGCCGGAAGGGCTCGACGCCTTCCTCGCCACCGAGCGCGGCGTCTATCGCTCCGGCGAGACGGTGCACCTCACCGTGCTGCTGCGGGACGCGCAGGGCAATGCCGCCACCGGTGTGCCCCTGACCCTCCAGCTCTACCGGCCCGACGGCGTCGCCGACCGCCGCCTCGTGGTGGCGGACCAGGGCGCGGGCGGGCGCACGGCGGACTTCGCGCTGCTGACGGGCGCCATGACCGGCACCTGGCGGGCCAAGGCGCTGACCGACCCCAAGGCGCCGGCCGTGGGCGAGGTGACCTTCCTGGTGGAAGACTACGTGCCCGATCGGGTGGAGTTCGACCTCTCCGCCCGCGAGACGCGCCTGCCGCGCAACAAGCCGGCCGAGGTGCTGGTGGACGGGCGCTTCCTGTTCGGCGCCCCCGCGTCCGGCCTCGACGTGGAGGCGGAGAGCGAGCTACGCGCCGCCGCCGAGCGCCCCGGCTTTGCCGGCTATCGCTTCGGCAATGGGGATGACCAGGTGCTGGCCGAGCGTCAGCCTCTGGCGGATGCGCCCCAGACCGACGCGCGCGGTCGCGCCAGCCTGCGCCTGGTCGCCTCCGAGTTGCCGCGCACGGCGCGGCCGCTGGAGATTGAAGCCTTCGTGCGCCTCGTGGAGGCGGGCGGCCGCGCGGTCCAGCGCACCATCGTGCTGCCGGTGGCGCCGGCGGGCAGCCAGATCGGCGTGAAGCCGCTGTTCGCCGACCGGGTGCGGGAAGGGGAGGTGGCCAATTTCGACGTGGTGGTCGCCGGCACCGACGACAAGCTCCTCGCCGCCCCCGGCCTCTCCTGGAAACTGTCGCGCATCGAGACGCGCTACCAGTGGTATCGCGTCAGCGGCTCGTGGGACTATGAGCCGGTGAAGACCGTGACCCGCGTGGCGGAAGGCCGGCTCGACACCAGGACGGATGGGCCGGCGCGTCTCTCCATGCCCACCGAGTATGGCCGCTACCGCCTCGACATCATCGGCGACGGCCTGCCGCTCACGAGCCTTGGCTTCGAGGCGGGCTTTGCCGGCGAGGGCAGTGCCGACACCCCCGACCGGCTGGAACTGACGCTGGACCGCTCCGCCTACGCCACCGGCGATACGCTGGATGCCACGATCACCGCCCGCGCCGCCGGCACCGCAAGCGTGCTGGTGCTCAACGAGGGCCTTCTGGAGCAGAAATTCCTGAAGGTTTCCCCCGGCGCCAACAAGGTGAGCTTCAAGGTGGGGGCGGGCTGGGGGCCGGGGGCCTATGTGGTGGCGTTCATGCATCGCCCCCTCGACGTTGCGGCGAGCCGCATGCCCGGCCGCGCCATCGGCCTCTCCTGGTTCTCGGTGAACAAGGAGGCGCGCACCCTGAAGGTGGAGCTCTCCCCGCCTGCCGAGATGCGCCCCAGCACCACCCTCTCCGTGCCGGTGCGCGTCGGCGGCCTCGCGGCGGGCGAGAAGGCCTATGTGACGGTGGCGGCGGTGGATGTGGGCATCCTCAACCTCACCGGCTACAAGCCGCCGGCGCCGGAGGCGGTGGTGTTCGGCCAGCGCCGGCTGGCGTCCGATATCCGCGATTTCTACGGCGCGCTCATCGACGGCATGCAGGGCGCCGCCGGCCGCCTGCGCTCGGGCGGCGACGGCGGCGAGGAGGGGCTGCTGGCGAGCCCGCCGAACGGCCCGCCGCTGGCGCTGTTCTCCGGCCTCGTGGAGGTGGGGGCGGACGGCACCGCCACCGTCGCCTTCCCCATCCCCGCCTTCGACGGCACCGCGCGGGTGATGGCCATCGCCTGGAGCGCGGGCAAGCTCGGCCACGCCTCGGCCGACGTGGTGGTGCGCGACAAGGTGGTGATGCTCGCCACCCTGCCGCGCTTCCTAGCCTCGGGCGACCGCTCCAGCCTGAACCTCGACCTTACCAATGTGGAGGCGCCGGAGGGCGAGTATCGCCTTGATGTCGCCGCCACCGGTGCCGCCGCCGTCACCCAGCCCCCAGGGCCGGTGACGCTGGCGGCGAAGCAGCGCCAGTCCCTGCGGCTCGCGCTGGAGGGCAGGGCGGTGGGGCCCGCCACCGTCACCGCGCGGTTGACGGGGCAGGGGCTCGACATCACCCGCAGCTTCGAGATGAACGTGCGCCCGGCCTATCCGGACATCGAGCGGCGCACCGTGCGCACCCTCGCGCCAGGGGAGAGCATCACGCTTTCGCGCGACCTTCTCGCCGACCTCCTGCCCGGAACGGGGAGCGTGGCGGTGAGCGTGACGCCCTCCAGCACCATCGACGTGCCGGCCCTGCTCGCCGCCCTCGACCGCTATCCCTATGGCTGCACCGAGCAGATCACCAGCCGGGCGCTGCCGCTTTTGTCCTACAACGAACTGAGCGTGCTGGCGGGGCGTGCGACCGATCCGGAGGCGGACCAGCGCATCCGCGACGCCATCGTGCGGGTGATGGCACGGCAGGGTTCGGACGGCTCCTTCGGCCTGTGGTCGGCGGGTGGCTCCGACACCTGGCTCGATGCCTATGTGGTGGATTTCCTCAGCCGCGCCAAGGAGAAGGGCTTCGCCGTGCCGGACGTGGCTTTCTCGATGGCCCTCGACCGGTTGCGCAACGTGGTCAACCTCGCCGGCGCCGACATGCGCGCGGAGACGGAGAACCTCGCTTACGCGCTCTATGTGCTGGCCCGCAACGGCCGCGCGCCGCTGGGCGACCTGCGCTATCTCGCCGACACAAGGCTGAAGGACCTCGGCACTCCGCTCGCCAAGGGGCAGGTGGGCGCGGCGCTGGCGCTGCTCGGCGATCGGACCCGGGCGGAACGGGCCTTCAACGTGGCCATAGAGGGTCTGCCGGCCAATCCGGGGGCTCCGGTGGCGGGCCGGGCCGATTTCGGCTCGGTGCTGCGCGATGCGGCGGCCCTCACCGTGCTCGCCCGCGAGGCGGGGCTGGAGAAGCTGGCCGACGTGGCCCTCGCCCGCGTGGACGCGGCGCGGGTGCGCACCGAGCGCACCTCCACGCAGGAAAACGCCTGGCTGCTGCTGGCCGCCCGCACGCTCGCGGCCAGCGCCGCCAATATGGGGCTGGAGGTGGATGGCGCCCTGGTGCGCGGCCCGTTCGGCCGCAAGCTCTCCCGCGCCGACCTGGAGCGCGGGCCTGTGACCTTGCGCAATGCCGGCGCCGAGGCGGTGAAGGTGGTGATCGGCATCAATGGCGCGCCGGTTGCGCCGGAGCCGCCGGTGGCGAAGGGCTTCACCCTTGAGCGACGCTACTTCACCCTCGACGGCAAGGCTGCCGATCCCTCCAGGGCGGTGCAGAACCAGCGCTTCGCGGTGGTGCTCTCGTTCAGCGAGACCCAGAGCGCGCTGGCCGACGTGCTGCTGGTGGACTATCTGCCCGCCGGCTTCGAGATCGAGAATCCGAGCCTCGTCCAGGGCGGCGACGGCGGCTTCACCTGGCTCGACGAGACCAGCGAGGCGGGCCATGTGGAGTTCCGCGACGACCGTTTCGTCGCTTCGGTCACCCGGCAGGAGGGCGACGGCGCCTTCGTGGTCGCCTACACGGTGCGGGCGGTGTCGCCGGGGCGCTATGCCCATCCGCCCGCGATGGTGGAGGACATGTACCGTCCCGACCGCTTCGCCCGCACCGCCGCCGGCACCCTGGAGGTGTTGCCCGCCCGATGAACGCGACCGGACCATCCGAGCCATTGCCCGCCGCCCCCGCCCGCCGCCGGCTGCGGCGGGTGGCGGCCGGCCTTGCGCTGGGGGTGGGGCTGCTGGCGGGTGGCGCGGTGACGGGGCTGCATCATCTGCGCGCCAACGCTCCGCCTGCGCCGCAGGTGAAGGTCTCCGCCGAGGTGGTGGATCGCGAGGGCCGGCTGCTGCGGCCCTTCGCGCTGCCCGATGGCCGCTGGCGCCTCGCCGCCACGGTTGAGGACGTGGACCCGCGCCTCATCACCATGATCCTCGGCTATGAAGACCGCCGGTTCGAGCAACACGGCGGCGTTGATGCCCTGGCGCTGCTGCGGGCGGCGGGGCAAGCGGCGGGATCGCGGCGGGTGGTCTCCGGCGGCTCGACGCTCACCATGCAGGTGGCGCGCCTCACCCTGCCGCCGCGCCCGCGCACGCTTGCCGCCAAGCTCGCCCAGATGCGCCGGGCGCTGGAGCTGGAGGCGCATCTGTCCAAGCCCGAGATCCTCGGCCTCTACCTGACGCTTGCGCCCTATGGCGGTAATATCGAAGGGGTGCGGGCCGCGGCGCTGACCTATTTCGGCAAGGAGCCGCGCCGGCTCACCCTTGGCGAGGCGGCGCTGCTGGTGGCCCTGCCGCAGGCGCCTGAACTGCGCCGGCCCGACCGCTCCCCCGCCCGGGCCCGGGCGGCGCGCGATCGGGTGCTGGACCGGCTCCTGTCCCAGGGCGTGCTGGCCGCCGACGAGGTGCGGGTGGCCAAGGCCGAGCCGGTGCCCACGGCGCGTCGCGCCTTGCCCCAGCTGGCGCCGCATCTTGCCGAGCAGATGGTGGCGGAGCGGCCCGACCTCTCGCGCCACCTCTCCACCCTCGACGCGCCCCTGCAGGAGAAGCTGGAAGACCTGGTGCGCGAGCGCACGCGGGCGCTGGGCCGCGGGCTGTCATCGGCCATGGTGGTGATGGACAATGCGAGCGCCGAGGTGCGGGCCTATGTGGCCTCGGCGGATTTCCTCGACAGGGAGCGCGCCGGCGCGGTGGACCTCGCCCGCGCCGTGCGCTCGCCGGGCTCGACCCTGAAGCCCTTCATCTACGCCCTCGCCTTCGAGGACGGCATCGCCCATCCCGAAACGCTGATCGAGGATCGGCCCGCCCGCTTCGGCGGCTGGCGGCCGGAGAATTTCGACCGCGGCTTCCAGGGCACGTTGTCGGTACGCAAGGCACTGCAACTGTCGCTGAACGTGCCGGCGGTGCGGCTGCTGGATGCGGTGGGGCCGCAGCGCCTCGCCACCCGCCTTCAGCAGGCCGGGGCACGGCTTGAGCTGCCGCCGGGCGCGGCGCCGGCCCTGCCCATGGGGCTTGGCGGCGTGGGCATCCGCCTCGTGGACCTCACCATGCTCTATGGCGCGCTGGCGCGGGGCGGCGAGGCGCATCCCCTGGTGTTCCGCCGCGACGGCGGCGCGGTGGCGGCGCCGCGCCGGTCCCTGCTCGTGGATCAGGTGGCGGCCTGGTATGTGGGCCAGTGCCTGCTGGGAACCCCTGCACCGGAAAATGCGCTGACCGGGCGCATCGCCTTCAAGACCGGCACCTCCTACGGCTATCGCGACAGCTGGGCCATGGGCTTCGACGGGCGGCGCACCGTGGGCGTCTGGGTGGGGCGGCCGGACGGGCAGGCGGTGCCCGACCTCACCGGCCGTGCGGCGGCGGCGCCGCTTTTGTTCGATGCCTTTGCCCGCATCGTCCGGACCCCGGCGGGGCTTGGCCCGGCGCCGCGCGGCGCGCTCATGGCGGGCAATGCGCGATTGCCGCCACCACAGCGCCATTTCGGCCGGACCCGGCAGGAGCAGCCGTTGCAGGTGGTCTATCCGCCGGACGGCGCGCGGGTTTCCGGCGCCGAGGCGGAGACGCTCGCGCTCAAGGTGGATGGCGGGTCTTTCCCGCTCACCCTGCTGATGGACGGCCGCCCGGTGGCGCGGGTGGAGGACCGGCGCACCCTGTTCTGGACGCCGCAGGGCCGCGGCTTTGCCCGCCTCACCGTGATCGACGCGGACGGGCTTTCCGACAGCGTGACGGTGCGGGTCGAATAGGGCGAGGCTGTTGAAAAAGAAAGTCCCGCGCCACCTTGCGGTGGGCGGGACAGGCACTGGGAGGAAACGCGGAAGATGTCACGCTCCGGGCAAATAAGCCCGGAAACCAGAAGCGGAAAAGTTCAGAGGCCGCGCACGACCAGCTGGGCGATCTCGTCGCGCGTGCAGCCGAGCTTCGCCAGCTCGCTGTTGGACATGCGGCGCAGCTGCTCGTAGCGCGCGGCCATCTGGCGGGCTTCGACGATGGCGGCTCCAACCTTGGAAACAGCGGCGCCCATGCGCCCGAACAGCCCGAATTCACGGGTAGGAGTGGCAGTGATCGTGGCCATTTTCGCCTCCGCTTGGAGAGTGGCTCCAAATTCAATGCCCACAACATAATCGAGGCGCGTGCATTGCAATAGAGCGGATTGTGCATGGCACCAATGCGGATACCGTATACCATGCGGGTCGCAGGCCCAGTGGATGAACCGAAACGGATGGTACCCATCCGTTTCGAAAAGTTGACCCACCAGATCAAAGAGTTGTGGTTCGGCCTGCGCGCGACAGATGGGTTCCATCTGTCGCGGTCGAACCGCTAGGCTGTGGACGACGCAAAAGCCTATTGAACCGGGGCGGAGAATTGCGTATAGACCCCACCTGCCTTTCGGGGCACGCATCCTCCGTCGCCCCGGCGACCTATGGAGGACGCGTTGGGGGATAGTTCAACGGTAGAACCGCGGACTCTGACTCCGTTAATCTAGGTTCGAATCCTAGTCCCCCAGCCACTTGATATTGCTTCGCTTTTCCCACTTTCTGAGCAGAACAAAGAGCGCCGGTCGGGCGCTCAGTCGGGAAGTTTTGTTCTCGTTTCGAGCTTCCGGATCGCGCTCTCGGCCAAGGCCGGATCGCGGGCGAGGTAGTTCGCATCGAGGATTGAACGCGCGTCTCGGAGGCTGTGGCCGGTGAGCGTCGCGATCTGCGCCTCGGTGCAGCCGGCGAGCGCCAGCCGCGTCACGGCGGTGCCACGGAGGTCGTTGAATGTGAGGCCGGTGATGCCGGCCCTGGCGACGGCTTTGCGCCACGAGACGCGGAAGCCGTCCGGTGTCCATGGCTTGCCCTCAAGGGTCACCAGCACGATGGGGCTGCGCCGCTCGGTGGTGTCGAGGAGCTTCTTGAGGGGCGCGCCGACGGGGATCACGACTCGCGTTCCGGTCTTCTGCTGTCGGAGGCGGATCTTCTCGCCGTCATAGGCGGACCATGGCAGCGCGAGCAGGTCGCCCTGCCGCTGCCCCGTCCATAGGGCGAGCATGAATGCTAAGCGCAGGTGCGCGGGCGCTTGTTTCAGGAACTGCGCCTCGTCATCCGGCGTCCATACGTTCTCGGCACGGGAGCCTCGGTAGAGGCGCCCGCCTCGGGTGCAGGGGTTGGCAACCACGAGCCCGCGGTCGTGGGCCCAGGACAGAACGCGCGCGAGAACGGACCAAGCATAGTCGGCCTGCCGGCGGGATTGCAGGGCCATGCGGTCGCGCCATTCTAAGAAGATCGCGCGCGTGCGCCGGTCGTCGAGGGCGGCGAGGGGAAAGTCGATGAACTCCGCCTCGATTTTCTTGATCTGTTTCACGTAATCGGCGCGAGTGCGCGCTGCGAGTTGGCGAAAATCGTCGCTTTGCTGGTAGCCCGACAGAACCGAAAGCATCACCCCTGCCGGCGCTGGCCGCTTGGCGGTGACGGCTTCGTTATAGGCGGCCATGAATTCCGCATCGCCCGGTTTGCCTGGCAGACGGGGGCCGCCCTTCCAGGCGTACCAATAGGTTTTCGGCGTCCCGTCGGCGAGACGCTTGGTCTTGGAGTTGATGCCCTTCAGCCTAACGCGAGCCACGGCGCGCCATCCAGTTATCGAGAGGTGAGGCCGCCGGGGGCGCTGCGTCCTCGGCGGTCACGACAGTGATTTTTCCGTTGGGATCGATCTCGACGCGCATCACCTTCACGCCAGCCGAAGCCACGCCTTTGACGGCTCGGGCGATATCGGCCTGCTTGAAGGTGAGGGCGCGCCGGGCCATGTCTTCCCCCTCAGATCGCCACGCCGTTGAGGCGCACGCGGACGGTGGCGGCGGGGATGGCGGTGGCGCGGGTCGCCACGCCGATGAGGGTGTTGCCGGCGGCCACGTCGGTCACGGCCTTGGCGGCGGTGGACCAATAGGCCTTATCGCCAGCCGCGAAGTCGATGCCGGCGGCCTTGGGCAGGTCGAAGACGCCGCGGGTCACCAGTTCGACATCTGCGCCGGCTGCGGCGCTGGCGGCGGCCACGCCGAACAGGCTGCCGATGAGGGTGCCGTCGCCGGAGGCGAGGCCCCCGGCCGGCGCGGTGAAGGTGACGGTGTTACCGAGCTGCACGAAATTGCGCATGGTCAGACGCCTTTCGAGGAGAAGATGCGGACGGTGTGGACACGGCCCGTGGTGAGGGCCGCGATCTGGCGTTCGAGGTCGGCGATGGCGCCGGCGAGCTCGGAGTCCGAGCGAAAGGTAACCTCGCGTTCGCCCTCGCGGATCTTGAGGGCACCCCCCGCGCGCGTGGCGCGGAGGGCCTCGAGGCGGGTCTGCAGGTCGGAGAGGCTGGCCATGGTCAGGCTGCTCCGGCGTTGCGATACCAGCCGCGCCAGTCGATGAAGGCGCAACCGAAGTCGAGGCGCACGCGGGTCTCGACACCGTCCACGTCGAAGCCGGCGCGGCTTTCGATCTGCGGCCCGCCCTCTCCCGCGAGATGCGCGTAGACCAGGCCGTCGACGGTCGGGTCCACCACGTACCATGCATTGCCAGCGAGCCGGGGCTCGACCACCAGCGTGAGCCGGATGGGCTGCACGTCCGACACTTGCGTGGGCTGGATCGCGGCGAGCAGCTTCTCGGCCGCGGTCTCCAGCGCCGGCCCGACGACGAGGTACTTCGGCACGACGCTGATGAGGAAGCCCGCGTCGTCAGTCTGAGCCCGCATGGCGAGGCGCGCCTCGCTGAGGGTCGCCTCGTCCGGGGCCTCGCCGCTGCCGCTGGCGAAGTTGTCGTGCATGGTGTGGAACAGCGCGACGGCATCGGCCATCGTCGGCCCCGCGCCGGCATTGGACACCAGCAGGGTTCCGAGCTGATCGGCCTCGAAGCGCGCCGCGGCGGCGCCGAGCTTGGCGGGGATGTCCGCCAGCGCGCCGATGTCGTCGTTGACCAACGCCTGGCGGGAGATGCCGAACACCTTGCCGTAGGTCGCGAGCGTCACGCTCTCGCCCGCGTGGTCGAAGGAGCCTCGCTTGAACTCGCCGCTCTCGTTGACCTTCTCGAGGTCCGAAATCCCGGACGTGCGGATGAAGGTGCGGGCCCGGAAGTCCGGCAAAGATACCTCGCGCGCCAGGGGCTTGAGGCCGGAGGCCGCAGCCTTGTAGGAGGCCGTGAGCACGCGGCCCTGAGTGTCCGACAGCGCAAGGGCGAAGTCGGAGGTGGAGTGCAGGGCGCGCGTCACCACCGCGCTGGCGCCCAGGCCGGTGACGGGGAGGCCGGCATTTCGCAGGCAGTCGCGTGCCATTTCGGGCAGCGAAAGGCCGACGAACGCGCGGGCAGGGGCGGAGGGCTGGTGCGCTGGGTCGATCCGGCACAGCAGAGCTTCGCCCATCGCCGCGGCGCGCACGGCGGGATCGTCGAGGGTCGGCGCCGTGGTGGTGCGGATCTGCCCCGTCGGAGCGGAGCGGGCACGCATGGCGTCGAAGGCGGCAGCGCGCGCCGCCTCGGTGGTCGCGTTGGCGTCGATCTGGCTGTCGATCCAGCCCTGATCAAGGCCGGCCACCGTGGCGATGGAACGGATCTCCAAATTGACGGCGGCCCGGTCCGCGGACGCCGTGGGGGTGGGGGCCGCCGCGGCG
>NZ_JAIVFN010000022.1 GCF_030015065.1 Xanthobacter autotrophicus
CTGCGTGACCTCCCCATCTTCCCCGCGCCTTGCCCTCGGCATCGCGACCCTGACGCTCGGCGCCCTCGCCATGGGCGCGTCGGTGCTGTTCGTGCGGCAGGCGGATGTGGGCCCGTTCGCCAGCGCCTTCTGGCGGGTGGCGCTGGCCCTGCCGGTGCTCGCCGCATGGGCCGCGCTGGCGGAAGGCCGCGCCGCGTTCCGGCCGGATCGCACGAGCCTCCTCGCCGGAGCCTTCTTCGCCGGAGACCTGATCTTCTGGCACCTCGCCATCCTCGGCACCACGGTGGCCAATGCCACGGTGCTCGCCACCACCTCCCCGGTCTGGATCACCGCCTTCGCCGTGCTGGTGCTGCGCCAGAAGGTCTCCCGGGCCGGCTGGTGCGGGCTCGGCCTGTGCATCCTGGGCGCGCTGGCGCTGGTGGGCCGCAGCTGGCAGTTCGATCCCGCCCATCTGCCCGGCGATGCCTCAGGCCTCGTCACCGCCATGTTCTTCGCCGGCTATTTCCTCGCGGTCAGCCGCGCCCGCGTCTCCCGTGGCGCGGCGGCGGTGATGCTGGTGTCGACGGCGGCGACCGCCGCGATCCTGTTCGCCGTCGCCCTCCTCGCCGAGCCGACGCTCTGGCCCGCCAGCGCCAAGGGCGCCGCCGCGCTGGTGGCGCTGGCCCTCGTCGCCCAGGTGGGCGGGCAGGGCCTGATGGCGGTGGGCCTCGCCTCCGTCCCGCCCGCCTTCGGGGCGCTGGTGTTCTTTCTGGAGGTGGTGTCGGCGGCAGTGCTGGGCGCCCTCCTTCTCCATGAGCCGATCACCGCGCTCCAGGCCCTGGGCGGGCTCCTCATCCTCGGCGGCCTTGTGGTGGCGCGGCCACGGCCGGGCGAGGCGCCGCCTCGCTCGCGCCCCGATCAGCCGGCAGAAGGAGCCGCGACGGAAGCCGGCCGGTCCGCGGAGAACGGACATTGACGGGCCGGCGCCGGAAAGGCACACACCATCCCGACATGTCCTTCCCCTCCGACGGCATGACCCTGATCGCCCCCCTGCCCCGGCGCGCCATGCGCGTGATGGCGCGCGGCCTGTCCGCAGCCATGCTGGCGCTGTGCGTCGCGGTGCCGGGCGCGGTCCTGTTCGCCACTCCCGCCGCCGCCGAGTTCCGCCTGTGCAACCGCACCCAGAGCCGCATCGGCGTTGCCCTCGGCTACAAGGACGGCGAGATCTGGACCACGGAAGGCTGGTGGAACGTGGCCGCCAACAGCTGTGAGACGCTGATGCGCGGCGACCTGCAGGCCCGCTTCTATTACCTCTACGCCGTGGATTACGACCAGGGCGGGGAATGGGCCGGCAAGGCCTATATGTGCACGCGGGAAAAGGAATTCACCATCAAGAGCGCCGAGGACTGCCTCGCGCGCGGCTTCGACCGCACCGGCTTCTTCGAGGTGGACACCCAGGAGCAGAAGGCCTGGACCGTGCAGCTGACCGAATCGGGCCAGAGCAAGCCGGCGCAGGCCAACGTGCCGCCTCCTCCGCCACCGCCCCCACCCCGGCCCCGGTAGAGCCGGCGGCGCTGCGCCCGGCAGGCGGCAGCGCGTCTCTGCGGGACCCGGATGGGCCGGGCCGTGGCGCCTGGACGGTGACGATCGGGAGATGGAATGATCGCTTGCCGGCCCGGATTTCCGGCACCCGGATTTCCGGCATTGTCGATAGCTGCATCGTCCATGGGCGCTCGGGCGAAATCCGCGCGCACCGCTCAAAGGCCGGCGACCGCAGACTCAGATGTCGCGGCCTTCCACCTTCACGGCAAGCTGGCTTTCCATCTCGTCGGCGCCGTCGAGGCGCGGATTGACGGCCCGCGCCTTGCGCAGCGCCTCCAGCGCGCGCTTGTCGTCGCCCAGCTCGCGCATGATGAGGGCGAGGCCGTAGAGCATGGAATAATGGCGCGGCTCACGCACCAGCACCTCGCGGATGTCGGCGAGGGCGCCGCCATAATCGTCGCGCATGTAGAGGATGGTCGCCCGCTTGCTGAGGGCGCCGATATAATCGGGCTCGATCTCGATGACCTGGTCGAGAAGCTGCAGCGCGAGGTCGAACGCCTTGGCCTCGGCGGCGGCGCCGGCACGCGCCATCAGGAGGTCCACGCTCGGGCTGCCCGAATCGGAGAAGAGCTGGTCGAGCCGGTCCGCGATCATCTTGGAGCTGCGGTCGTCCGGCGCCACCTTCAGCGCGGCGAACAGCCCATCGAGCTGGGTGCGCTTGTCCTTGGGCAGGCGCGGGCGCGCGGGCGCGGCATCCCCATGCGGCGAGGCAGCCGACGGCCCCATCGGCCCGCCCGGAAGCGGAACGGGAACGCGCTCTCCCGGCAGCACGGACTGGGCACCGGCGCCTGCGGACAGGGAGAGCAGGAGAGGGAATGAGAAAAGAAGCGCGACCGGCCGGACGCGCCTCTTCCATCGGCGGAAAGCACGGACGGAAGGGGCGGGAATGGGCGGCGTATCCTCAATCATCGCCTAAGTTTCGGCCCTCGCGCGGATCGCGTCAACTTGCCTGCCGGCGGGAGGCCGGGACGGCGCGGTCACGATGCGGGGAGGCGAACGACTCGAGGACGGGGACAAGAACCACGAGGTCAGGCGATGGCGCGGGCAAATTGGGGACAGCCCGCGCGCGGCTCAGCCCTGGCGCGCCTTGTAGCGCTTCTGGGTCTTGTTGATGATGTAGACGCGGCCCTTGCGGCGGACGAGACGATTGTCCCGGTGGCGCCCGAGCAGCGACTTCAGGGAATTGCGGATCTTCATGACAAACTCTTTCCGGCCGACCGCTGCGCGTCGCCGCGCGGCCCCATCGACGCCGTGTTGCTGGATCGAGCCGGCGTGATAAGGGGCGGCGGGGCCAATGTCAATGCAGGCTGGGCAGTTCGCCGGTCCGTCGTCGCCGCCTGCCCCTCACGCCCGGTGGTAGGGGTGGCCCGACAGGATGGTGACGGCGCGGTAGATCTGTTCCGCCAGCATCACCCGCACCAGCTGGTGCGGGAAGGTGGCGGTGCCGTAGGCGACCATGAGCGTGGCCTTCTCGCGCACCGCATCGCTCAGCCCGTCCGCGCCGCCGATGGCGAAGGCGAGGGCGGGCAGACCGCCGTCGCGCTGGGCGGCCATGCGGGCCGCGAAATCCTCGCTGGACACCTGGCGCCCGCGCGGGTCGAGCACCATCAGCCCCGCCCCCACGGGCAGGGCCGCGAGCAGGGCCGCGCCCTCCTCCGCCATGCGATCCTCGGCGCGACGGGCGGCGGATTCCGCAATCTCGATCATGTCGCAGGGGCCGAGGCCCAGTGGGCGCCCGGCGGGGCGGATGCGGTCCACATAGCGCGTGACGAGGTCACGCTCGGCTCCGGCTTTCAGCCGGCCGACACAGGCGAGGACGAGGCGCACGTTGTTCCTTCAGCCCGCCATCCGGGGACGCATCAGGGGCGCGTCCCGGACCACATCTTCTCGATATTGTAGAAGCTGCGGACCTCGGGCTGGAACACGTGCACGATCACGTCGTTCGCATCGATGAGCACCCAGTCGCAGGCCGGCTGGCCCTCGACCCGCACGTGCTTGATCCCCACCGCCTTCAGCGCCTCGATGAGGTGCTCGGCGACAGCGCCCACGTGCCGCTGCGAGCGGCCGGAGGCGATCACCATATAATCGGCGATGGAGGTCTTGCCACGCAGGTCGATGGAGACGATGTCCTCGGACTTGTCGTCTTCCAGCCGGGCAGTGACGAGGGCGAGAATCTCCGCAGCGTCGGGAAGCGCCTCGGAGACCGTGGCGGGCGGTGTCATCTCAGCGGCCGCCATAAGTGCCGTCGTGGACAGGGGTCCAAATCCTCTTCATGGAGGCGACGGCACACACCGTCGCACATGTACAGAATGGCGTTAAATCAACGAAAATTCAAGATGTTTGGCGCAGCGGGGCGGCAAGCCCCCTGCCGGCGGCCCTGATTCCCGTTGAAGACATGGGGGATTTCAGCCCGTGGAGGAACACCCAGGCGGGGGGCGAAAGGTCCGCCAGAAGGGGGGCGTCGGTCTCGTCGATGCGATAGCGCCCCAGCGCCTGCGCCGCCACGGAGGCGGTGGCGGCAAGGCTCTCGCCCATGCGGTCCACCACCGCCATGGGCATGAGATCGGCGATGGCCCGCCAGCGCTGCCAGCTGTCGAAGCGGGCGAGATTGTCCGCCCCCATGATCCACACGAAGCGCACCCGCGGCAGGCGCCGCGCCAGATAATCCACGGTCTCGTAGCTGTAGCGCACACCGAGATCCGCCTCGAAGCCGGTCACGTCGATGCGCGGATGGCGCGCCACCCGACGCGCGACGGCAACGCGCTCCTCCAGGGGAGGCAGCGCACGATTGTCCTTCAAGGGATTGCCCGGCGTCACCAGCCACCACACCCGGTCGAGCCTGAGGCGCCGCAAGGCGATGAGGCTCGCCGCGCGGTGCGCCTCGTGGGCCGGATTGAAGCTGCCGCCGAACAGGCCCACGCGCAGGCCGTCCGTCACCCACGGCATGTGGCGCGCGGCGCGCGGGCTCACCGCGCCGGCGTCCCGCATCCCCCCGCTGGCGGGCGGGAAGCTCACGGACGGGTCTGCCCCGAGCCGTGGATGCGGTATTTGAACGAGGTCAGCTGCTCGGCACCCACCGGGCCGCGGGCATGCATGCGCCCGGTGGCGATGCCGATCTCCCCGCCGAAGCCGAACTCCCCGCCGTCCGCGAACTGGGTGGAGGCATTGTGGAGTACGATGGCGGAATCCACCTCGGCCAGAAAGCGATCCGCCGCCGCCTGATCCTGCGTCACGATGGAATCCGTGTGGTGGGAGCCGTGGGCCTCGATATGGGCGACGGCGCCCTCCACCCCGTCCACCACCTTGGCGGCGATGATGGCGTCGAGATATTCCGTGTCCCAGTCCTGCGGCGTGGCGGGCTTCACGCGCGTGTCCGCCGCCTGCACCGCATCGTCGCCGCGCACCTCGCAGCCGGCGTCGATGAGCATCTCCACCAGCGGCTTGAGATGGGTGGCGGCCACCGCCTGGTCCACCAGCAGAGTCTCGGCCGCGCCGCAGACGCCGGTGCGGCGCATCTTGGCGTTCAGCACCACGGTCTTGGCCATGTCGAGGTCGGCGGCCTTGTCCACATAGACGTGGTTGATGCCGTCGAGATGGGCGAAGACCGGCACCCGCGCATCGCTCTGCACCCGCGCCACCAGGCTCTTGCCGCCACGGGGCACGATGACATCCATATTATTGTCGAGCCCGGCCAGCATCAGCCCCACCGCCGCCCGGTCGGCCACGGCGACGAACTGCACCGCATCCTCCGGCAGGCCGGCGGCCGCAAGGCCGGCGACGAAGGCGCGGTGGATGGCACCGGACGAGGCGATGCTGTCGGAGCCGCCGCGCAGGATCACCGCGTTGCCGGCGCGCAGGCACAGAGCGGCGGCGTCCGCCGTCACGTTGGGCCGGCTCTCGTAGATGACGCCGATGACGCCCAGCGGCGTGCGCACGCGCTCGATCTTCAAGCCGTTGGGGCGGGTCCAGCTCTCAGTCACCTCGCCCACGGGATCGGGCAGGGCCGCCACCTGCTCCACGCCATCGGCCATGGCCGCGATGCGGGCGGGGGTCAGGGTGAGGCGGTCGAGGAACGAGCCGGTCATGCCGTCCGCCTTGGCCTTGGCCACATCGCCGGCATTGGCGGCGAGGATCTCGGCCGCGGAGGCGCGAATGGCGGCGGCGGCGGCGTGCAGCGCCTGCGTCTTCGCCTCGGGCGCGGTGAGGGCGAGGGTGCGGGAGGCAGCGCGGGCACGCCGGCCCATGTCGGCCATGTAGGCGGCGAGGTCCGCCCCAACGTCCGCCGGCGGCACGGACCGGCCCGCGACGGCGGAAACATCGGTGCGGGCGGCGGAGGCGGTGGCCATGGCGGGGTCTTTCTGACGGATAAGACGATGACGCCTCATAAGATAGGCATCACCATCCTGATTAGCACGTCAGGGGCGAAATGCGACAGACCGGAACAGGGTACCGAAACTACCGGCTCGCGCCATTGTCAGCGGCGACCGGAATCGAAGCGTGGCAGTAATGCCCAGGGTCAACCCATGCGGGTTCTTCCCGCCCAAAGCGAGACTCCATCGTGCGTGCTTTACCTCTGGTCCTGCTCGGCTTTCTTGCCGCGCCGCTCACCGCCGCCACGAGCGTGAATGCCGCGGGCGAACTGCCACAGGCTCGCACGGCGCGCGGCACTGGCACCATTGCCGAGGCCAGACTCGTTCATCCCACCGACCGGTATCGACATTTCGTCCTTGGCGCCGAGGTGGAGGCCGCCGGCCTGCAGGTGCGCCTGAAGAACGGACTGACATTGGCGCTCGACCTTCCGGCCGACCAGGTGTTCGAGGACCGTCGCCCGCGCCTCGCCGATCTCGATGGCGACGGGCGCGACGAGGTGGTGCTGGTGCGGTCGTCGCTGAAAACCGGCTCGGCCATTGTCGTGGTGGCTGAACGCAATGGGACCCTCGCCATTGTCGCGGAAGGTCCGCCGACCGGCGCTCCGCGCCGCTGGCTCAACCCGGCCGGCATCGCCGATTTCGACGGCGACGGCCATCGGGACATCGCCTATGTGCAGCAGCCCCACGCCGTGGGACGGCTCCGCGTCTTCACCCTGCGTAATGGCGCGCTCGTGGAGATCGCCTCCACGGGAAACACCTCCAACCACGTGGCGGGCTCAGACCAGATGGGCCTTGACGCAATTGCCGATTTCGACGGGGACGGTGTGGCCGACCTCGCGGTGCCTAGCTTCGATCGTACCCGGCTGCGCTTCCTCTCCTTCAAGGGCGGCGTACACGAGATTGGCACGAAGCCTTTGAACGGGAAGGCGGCAACGGACTTCACGCTGGTGACAACGGCGGGTCATCCGGTGGTGGAAGTGGGCCTTGCGGGCGGGCGGCGCGAGCGGGTCTCGCCCTGAACCGTGCCCCTCACTCCACCCCCAGCGCCATGTCGTCCCGATGCACCATCTCCGAGCGGCCGGGGACGCCCAGCAGCGTCTCGATCTCGTGGGTGGAGCGGCCCATGATGCGGGCGGCGTGGGTGGAATCGTAGGCCACGAGGCCGCGGCCCACCTCGGCGCCGTCCGGGCCGCGCAGCACCACCGCGTCGCCCCGGTCGAACAGGCCTTCCACCCGCTTCACCCCGGCCGGCAGCAGGCTGGCGCCACGGCGCAGCGCCGCCACGGCGCCATCATCCAGATGCAGCGTGCCGCGCGGCTCCAGCGCCCCGGCGATCCAGCTCTTGCGGGCGCGCACCGGATTGGCGGAGGTGAGGAACCAGGTGCAGCGCCCGCCCTCCCGGATGCGCTTGAGCGGGTTCTTCACATGGCCGGAGGCGATCACCATGTGCGTGCCGGCGGAGGTGGCGATCTTGCCGGCCTCGATCTTGGTGCGCATGCCGCCGCGCGACAGCTCCGAGCCGGCATCCCCGGCGATGGCCTCGATCTCGGCGCCGATGCGCGGCACCACCGGGATGAGGGTGGCGGAGGGGTCCTGCGCCGGCGGGGCGGTATAGAGCCCGTCAATGTCCGAGAGCAGCACCAGGAGGTCAGCGCTCGCCATGGTGGCGACCCGGGCGGCGAGGCGATCGTTGTCGCCGTAGCGGATCTCGGTGGTGGCCACCGTGTCGTTCTCGTTGATGATGGGCACCGCCTTCAGGTCCATCAGCCGGCCGAGGGTGGAACGGGCGTTCAGGTAGCGCCGGCGCTCCTCGGTGTCTCCCAGGGTCAGCAGCACCTGGCCGGCGGTAATCCCGTAATGCCCGAGGATCTGCGCCCAGGTCCGCGACAGGGTGATCTGGCCCACGGCGGCGGCGGCCTGGCTGTCTTCCAGCTTCAGCGGCCCCTTGGGCAGGCCGAGCACGGTGCGCCCCAGCGCGATGGCGCCGGAGGACACCACCATCACCTCGCAGCCCCGCCCATGGAGCGTCGCGATGTCCTCCACCAGCGAGGTGAGCCAGGCGAGCTTCACCCGCCCGTGCTCGCGGTCCACCAGCAAGGCGGAGCCCACCTTGATCACGATGCGGCGGAAGTCGGTGAAGACGGGGGTCTTCGGGGCCGTCGCATCTGAAGTTGAATCTGTCGAAGTCATCGAAGTTCTGGAACCATGCTCGGGCACGCGCCGATCGGATCGCATCGCGATCTGATCGGATAACGCGTTCTCTCACCTTGAGTGTAGAGGGCGATTCACCGAACAAATTGATACAATTTGTCCGGATCGCGCTCTAGGGCCGCCATGCGTCCCGCGGGGCCTCTTCCTTCTCGGCGCCCCGCTCCTGCTCCACCACGCAGAGCAGCAGGCGCAACGCCTCCTGCACCCCCTGGCCCGACTGGGCCGAGACGAGAAGCGGCGTCTTCTTCGCCGCCCGCTTCAGGCGCTCTTTCTGCTGCTTGAGCAGTTCGGGGGACAGCGCATCCACCTTGGACAGGGCCACGATCTCAGGCTTCTCGTCGAGGCCGTTGCCGTAGGCGGCGAGCTCCGCCCGCACGGTCTTGTAGGCCTTGCCGGCGTGCTCGGAGGTACCGTCCACCAGGTGCAGCAGCGCCCGGCAGCGCTCCACATGGCCGAGGAAGCGGTCGCCGATGCCCACTCCCTCGTGCGCGCCCTCGATGAGGCCGGGAATGTCAGCCAGCACGAATTCGCGCCCGTCCACCCGCACCACGCCGAGGCCGGGATGAAGCGTGGTGAAGGGATAGTCGGCGATCTTGGGCTTGGCCGCCGTGGTGGCGGCGAGGAAGGTGGACTTGCCGGCATTGGGCAGGCCCACGAGGCCGGCGTCGGCGATCAGCTTCAGGCGCAGCCAGATCCACCGCTCCTGCCCCTCAAGGCCGGGATTGGCGCGGCGCGGGGCCTGGTTGGTGGAGGTCTTGAACTGGGCGTTGCCGAAGCCGCCGTTGCCACCTTCCAGCAGCTTGACGCGCTGGCCCACCTCGGTGAGGTCGGCGAGGACGGTCTCCTCGTTCTCGTCGAGGATCTGGGTGCCGGCGGGCACCTTCAGCACCACATCGGCGCCGCGGGCGCCGGTGCGGTTGGCGCCCTTGCCGTGGTCGCCCTTCCTGGCCTTGAAATGCTGCTGGTAGCGATAGTCGATGAGCGTGTTGAGGCCGTCCACGCACTCGATCCACACGTCGCCGCCGCGTCCGCCGTCGCCGCCGTCGGGACCGCCGAACTCAATGAATTTCTCGCGCCGGAAGGAGACGCAACCCGCCCCCCCGTCGCCGGAGCGCACATAGACCTTGGCCTGATCGAGGAATTTCATGGGTTGGAGGTAGACGGGAGGCGCCGCAAACGCAAGGGGCGCGCCAGATCCAGGGCCCCTTGCACGTCCCCTTTGACCTTTCCCGCGCCCCGGACCAAAACACCGCCATGAGTGCGCGCACGGTCGATGTCCTCCTGCCCCTGGGCCTCGACACCCCCTATTCCTACCTCCTGCCCGAGGGGATGACGCTCTCCCCCGGCGACCTCGTGCATGTGCCTCTGGGCGCGCGCGGGATGATCGGCTGCGTCTGGCCGCACAACCGCAACGACGGCCCCACCGGCAAGCCGGTGAATGCAACCAAGCTCAAGACGGTAAAGGCGAAGCTGGACTACGTCCCGCTGCCGCCGGAGCTGCTGAAACTCATCGACTGGATGGCCGACTACACCCTCGCCCCGCGCGGCATGGTGCTGCGCATGGCCCTGCGCCACGGGGAAAGCCCCGGCGCCGGCCGCGAGCGGGTGGGTGTGCGCCTCGGCGGCCCCGCCCCGGCGCGCATGACAGCGGCCCGCGCCCGGCTGCTCGATCTCCTCGCTGACGGCTTCGTGCGCGGCAAGTCGGAGGCGGCGCGGGAGGCCGGGGTCTCGCCCTCGGTGGTGGACGGGCTGGTGGACGAAGGCGCGCTCGAAACCGTGGTGCTGCCCCCGGAGCCCGCCGCCTATCCGCCCGACCCGGCTTTCGCCACGCCCACGCTGTCCGAGCCGCAGGCACAGGCCGCGCAGGCATTGAGCGCGGCGGTGGATGCCAAGGGTTTCGGCGTCTTCCTGCTGGACGGCGTCACCGGCTCGGGCAAGACCGAGGTCTATTTCGAGGCGGTGGCGCAGGCGATCCGCGACGGGCGGCAGGCGCTGATCCTGCTGCCGGAAATCGCCCTCACCCAGGCCTTCCTCGATCGCTTCACCACCCGCTTCGGGGTGAAGCCCGCCGAATGGCATTCCGGCGTCTCCACCCGGCGGCGCTCCCGCATCCTCAACGAGGTGGCCTCGGGACAGGTGAAGGTGGTGGCCGGCGCCCGCTCGGCCCTGTTCCTGCCGTTCCGCGACCTCGGCCTGATCGTCGTGGATGAGGAGCACGACCCGGCCTACAAGCAGGAGGACGGCGTCGCCTACCACGCCCGCGACATGGCGGTGGTGCGGGCGCGGCTCGCCGCAGCCCCCATCGTGCTCGCGTCAGCCACCCCCTCCATCGAGACCGAGGTGAATGCCCGGCGCGGGCGCTACCGCCGCCTCGCCCTGCCGGTGCGCTTCGGCGGGGCCAAGGTGCCCGGCCTCTCGCCCATCGACCTGCGCAAGGACGGCCCGCCCAAGGGCCGCTGGATTGCCCCGCGGCTCGAAGCGGAGATCGCCGACACGCTGGAGGCGGGCGGGCAGGCCCTCCTGTTCCTCAACCGGCGGGGCTATGCGCCGCTCACCCTCTGCCACTCCTGCGGGCACCGCATGCGCTGCCCCTCCTGCACGGCGTGGCTGGTGGAACACCGCTTCCGCCGTCGGCTTACCTGCCATCATTGCGGCTATCAGGCCCCGGTGCCGGAGGCCTGCCCCGCCTGCGGCGCCAAGGACAGCCTGATCCCCGTAGGGCCGGGCGTGGAACGGCTTCAGGAGGAAGTGCAGGCGCTGTTTCCCGCCGCCCGTTCCCTCGTCCTGTCCTCCGATCTCGCCGGCGGGGTGGAGCGCATGCGCGCCGAGCTGGACGCCGTGGCCAAGGGCGAGGTGGACGTGGTGGTGGGCACCCAGCTCGTGGCCAAGGGCCACAATTTCCCCGGTCTGGCGCTGGTGGGCGTGGTGGATGCGGACGTGGGCCTCGGCCAGGGCGACCCGCGCGCGGCCGAGCGCACCTTCCAGCTGGTGCACCAGGTGGCCGGGCGCGCCGGGCGCGGCAAGGCGGAAGGGCGCGGCTTCATCCAGACCCACATGCCCGAGCATCCGGTGATGCGCGCGCTGGTGACCGGCGACCGGGACGCTTTCTACGACACCGAGATCGCCGCCCGCGAGGAGGCCCAGCTGCCGCCCTTCGGCCGCATGGCGAGCCTCATCGTCTCCGCCAGCGAGGGCCATGTGGCGGAGGGCCATGCCCGCCGGCTCGCCGCCTCCGCCCCCATAGTGGCGGGGGTGCGCATCCTCGGCCCGGCGGAAGCCCCGCTCGCGGTGCTGCGCGGGCGCCACCGCTGGCGGCTGCTGGTGCGCGCCCCCCGCGCCTTCGACCTATCGCGCTACCTGCGCGACTGGCGGGCCACGGCGCCGAAGGTGACCGGCAACATCCGCGTGGCCATCGACGTGGACCCGCAGAGCTTCTTCTGAACCATCGTCCGGCTGAGCCCATGAGACAGCGCCCCTCCTCCCGCCTTCTGGTCGTGAACGCACAGGGCCACGTGCTGCTGTTCCGGTTCGTGCACCGCACGGGCGCGCTGGCCGGCGCCATCTTCTGGGCGCCGCCGGGTGGCGGGCTCGATGCCGGCGAGAGCTTCGAGCAGGCCGCGTGCCGGGAGCTGCTGGAGGAAACCGGACTTCACATCCCTCATCCCGGTCCGCAGGTCGCCCGTCGGATCGTCACCTTCACCATGCCGGACGGGATCGCGGTGGAGGCGGACGAACGCTATTTCCTCATCCGCGTCGCGACGTTGGAGGTGTCGTCGACGGGCTGGACTGCCGAGGAGCGGGCGGTCGTGGCCGATCACGCATGGTGGTCGCGCGCCGATCTGGCAGGAGCGACCGAACAGGTCTGGCCGGAAGACATGGCCGGGATGCTGGTGGAGGCGGGCGTGTGGGGCGGCTCCCGCTGAGGCCCGCGCACAGGTTATGCGTCCCGCCACTGCCCCGCTTGCCCGCTGCCGGCCATTGGGCACAATCCCCGCCATGCTCGCCCGCGCCGAATCAGTCGAATCCCCCCTCGCCACCATCGTCCTCGCGGGCGCGGAGCTGGTGCTGGACCCATCGGGCGCGCTGGCATGGCCCGACGAGAGGCTGATGGTGGTGGCGGACCTGCATCTGGAGAAGGGCTCCGCCTTCGCCCGGCGCGGCCAGATGCTGCCGCCCTATGACAGCCTCGATACGCTGAGACGCCTTGCCGCCGCCATCGCCGTGCACCAGCCGCGCATGGTGATCGCCCTCGGCGACAGCCTGCATGACCGCTGGGCGCTGGAGCGCATGGCCGATCCGGTCCGCGAGGAGATCCGCCGCATCCAGGCCGGACGAACCTTCATCTGGATCGCCGGCAACCATGACCCGGTGCCCCACGATCTCGGCGGCGAGGGAACGCAGGCGCTGGCCGTCGGCCCGCTGCTGTTCCGCCACGAGCCGGCGGAGGGCCCAGCGCCGGGGGAAGTCTGCGGGCACCTTCATCCCGCGGCCCGCATCGCCCTGCGTGGACGGGGCGTGCGGCGGCGCTGCTTCGTCACCGACGGCAGCCGCATGGTGCTGCCGGCCTTCGGCGCCTATGCGGGGGGCCTGAGCGTGCGCGATCCGGCCATTGCCGGCCTGTTTCCGCCGCGCGGCTTCACCGCCCATCTTCTGGGCGCCGGGCGCACCTACGAGATGCCCGCCTCGGCCTGCCTCGGGGATTGAGGCTCACACCGACTGAAGCTCAGGCTTTGCGCCGGCGGATGCGCACATAGAGCGCGCCTTCCCCGCCATGGCGGCGACCGGCCGATTCGAAGCCCACCACGATCATCCGCAGATCCGGCTCGGCCAGCCACAGGGGCACCGCGCGCTTGAGCACGCCCCGCCCCTCGCCGAAGGCGGGGCCGGTGCTCATGAGCCGCTCGGGATCGCCCTTGCCGGTGATGACCAGCACCACCGAATGCCCCAGCGCCTGCGCCTCCGTGAGGAACAGCCGCAGCCGGCGATGGGCGGCGGCCTGGGTGAGGCCATGCAAATCGAGACGCGCATCCACCTCCGCGCCGCGGCCGAGCCGCCGGCGGGCCTTCGGCTCCAGAGCGGCGAGAGGGGGAGCGGGCGGCACGGCAGGCGGGGCTTTCGGCCGGGCGGCCTTCACAGCCTTCGCCGGAGCAGCAGCGGCGGGCAGCTCCGGCGCCACCGGCGCCGCGTCCGGCACCAGCGGGGCGACATCCTGCGGCACCGCTGGCAGCTTCAGCGGCTTCACCGAGCGCACCACATGGTCCCAGAGCGCGCGCTCCTCAGCCGAGAGCTGCCGCCGTCGCCCGCGCCGGCTCATCGGGAGCGTCCCGGCGTCTCCGCAGGCGCGAAGCGCGGCACCAGCAAGGTGAAGGCGCCGGAATGGCGGATGCGCCCGGCCACCGCGCCGGCCTCGGGCCCGGTGCCGAAATAAAGGTCCGCCCGCGCCGGCCCGACAATGGCCGAGCCGGTATCCTGCGCGATCATGAGGCGACGGAACGGCTCGCGGCTGCCGGGGGCGGAAAGCGGCAGGTCCGCCGCCACGAACACCGGCGCGCCATAGGTGTAGAGCTTGCGATCCACCGCGATGGAGCGGCCGGCGGTCAGCGGCACGCCCTCAGCGCCCATGGCGCCGGCCTCCGCGCCGAGGTCGAGGGTCTTGAAGAAGACGTAGGACGGGTTCTCGCGCCGCAGCGCCCGGCCGGCCTCCGGATCTGCTTCCATGAAGGCGCGGATGCGGTCCATGGACATCTCCTCCCGCGGCACGAGGCCCCGCGCGATGAGAAGCCGGCCCACGGGCAGATAGGGATGGCCGTTATAGCCGTCATAGTTGAGCCGCAGCACCCGCCCGTCCGGCAGCCGGATCCGGGCCGAGCCCTGGATCTGCATGAAGAACAGGTCGATGGGGTCCTTCAGCCATGCGACTTCGAGCCCCCGGCCGGCCAGCGCCCCGTCCTCGATGGCGGCGCGGTCGAAATAGGGCACGAGGGCGTCGCCGTCCCGCCGCAAGGCGCCGCCCGAATTGGGGGTGGGGCCGCCGCCGCTCATCAGGAGGTCGGCGGGCCGGCCATAGACCGGCACGTCGAAGCCGTTGCCGGGCGCCAGCGCGCCAGCCACCTCCGGCTCGTAATAGCCGGTGAAGAAGCCTTCGCCCCCCTTGTCCGGCACCACCCGGTAGGGGCGGAAATTGGCCTCGAAGAACAGCCGCGCCACCTGCCGCGACGGCGCCTGCGTGCCCAGCGCCGCGGCGGCGGCGCAGGCATGGGCGAGGCCTGCGACCAGCGTCGGAACCGAGGCCGGGCCCACTTCGGCCGGCGGGGTGCGGCGGGCGGCGCAGCTGTTCAGGAAGGTCCGGAAGGCGCTGGCGTGGTCGTCCGCCGCCCAGCCGTCCATGGCGCCGAAGGCCACCGGAACCAGCTTCGCCCCGTCGATGGCGGGCGGGGGAACCTCGCTCAGCATGAGCGCGCGGGCCGGCGTGGCTGCAAGGGCGGCTGCAAGCGCCACCGCCCGGCAGAGCCCGCGTGCGCGGACTCCGGCCGCACCCGCGATCCGGCGGCGACCGGCGGACCAGCCGAGGTCCCGGCCTTGCGCATCGCCGTGAACACGGGCGCGTGCATGGCCGCCGCCCACACCAGGAGTGACCACGGCCCGCCCCACCTCTGCCTCACTGGGCGGCTTCGGTGGCCACCAGCTTCCAGTTGGGATCACGCGTGCCGAGGTCGCGGGCGAAGGTCCACACGTCGGTCACGTCGGCGACCGTGTCCGGGCTGCCGTCCACCACGGCGCCGTCGGGGCCGCGGGTGACCGAGATGAGCTTGGACACGAAGCGCACCGTGAGCTGGGCATTGCGGGCGCGCACGGTCACGTCCTGGAGCTCGGCCTGCTCGATGGCGACGAAGCGCGATTCCATGGTCTCGCGGCGGCTCTCGCGGTCGGCGATGGCGGCAACGAAACCGTCATAGACATCCTTGGCGAGCAGATCCTTGAGCATGCGGCGGTCGCCGGCGGCGAACGCGGTCACGATCATTTCATAAGCGGCGCGCGCGCCGGTCAGGAAGTGCTTGGCGTCGAAGTCGGGCTCGATGCGGGCGATCTCGTCGAGGGCTGCCGCCGTGGCGGTGCCCTCCTCGGCCACGCCTTCCCAGCGATAGGCCGGCGGGGCTTCGTCCACCGGGGCCGGGGCGCCGGGCACGGGGCGCTCGGGCAGGGGCACGACCTTGTCGGTCGCCGGTTGCGGCGGGCGGGCGGTATCGCGGGAATAGGGATCGTAAGGCGGCCGCTCGCGCCCGGTCCTTTGCCCGAGCACGCTGCGCAGTCGCACGAAGATGAAGACCGCGAGGGCCAGGAAGATGATCGTGTAAATGTCGAGCACTGCGCTTCGCCATGCCTTTCGGGCGCCGCGGTGAGCCGCACCGCCCTGTTGCCGTGTACCAGTGCCACCCCGCCGACACGCCGCGCGACGACACCGATCTCCGCTTATGTACGTCGAAGCTGCGGTCCCGCCAGCCCCCGCCTGCAAGAGACGCACAATTTGACCGAACGCACAATTTCCCCGTGAGCTTACGGCACGTGAGCCACCGGCGCCACCTCGCCACCGTCGCAGCCCGGCGTTGACCCATGGAAAGCGGCCCCTTAAGGTAAATCAAAACGATTAAGTTCCGGTCCCGAAATCCGGTTCTCCAGGGAGTGAAACATGCGCCGGCTCTTGCTCGCGGGGCTTGCCCTCGCCGCGTCCACCTTTGCAACCTTCACCGCCGCGACCCTTTCCGCCCCCGCCGCCATGGCGGCCTATCCCGATCGCCCCGTCACCCTCATCGTGCCCTGGGGCGCGGGCGGCGGCACCGATGCGGTGGCCCGCATCGTCGCCTCCCTGCTGGAGAAGGACCTCGGCCAGCCGGTGGCGGTGGTCAACCGCACCGGCGGACAGGGCGTGGTCGGGCACCAGGCCATCGCCGATGCGACGCCGGACGGCTACACCATCGGCATCGTCACGGTCGAGATCGCGATGATGCACTGGCAGGGGCTGACCCAGCTGTCCGGCGCCTCCTATACGCCGCTGGCGCTCATGAACGACGACCCGGCGGGGGTGCAGGTGCGCGCGGACGCGCCCTACAAGACCCTCGACGACCTGCTGGCCGACATCAAGGCCAACCCCGGCAGGTTCAAGGCCTCCGGCACCGGGCAGGGCGGCATCTGGCACCTCGCTCTCGCCGGCATGCTCTCCTCGGTCAAGATGGATCCGAAGAGCGTGCCGTGGGTGCCCTCCAACGGCGCCGCGGCGGGGCTCCAGGACCTCATGGCCGGCGGCGTGCAGGTGGTCACCTGCTCCCTGCCCGAGGCCCGCTCGCTCATCGACGCGGGCCGGGTGAAGAGCCTCGCCATCATGAGCACCGAACGCTCCAAGCTCATGCCCGCCATCCCCACCCTCAAGGAGGCGGCGGGCTCCCCGTGGACCATCGGCGCCTGGCGCGGCATCGTCGGTCCCAAGGGCCTCGACAAGGCCATTTCCGACAAGCTGCAGGCCGCCCTCAGGAAGGCCTACGACAGCAAGGAATACCAGGACTTCCTGTCCGGCCGCGGCTTCGGCGGGCGCTATGCGGACGGCCCGGGCTTCGCCGCCTTCATGGCCCAATCCGACGCCTCCCTCGGTGCTGTGATGAAGGAAGTCGGGCTCGCCAAGTAGTCCCCGGCGCTATCCGCCGCGTCGCGCGCCCGACAGCGACACCAGGGGCCGGCCACCGCCGGCCCACCGCCGGCCCCGGCCCATCCTCCATCCCCTGCCCGCCTCCAACGCCGGAACCGCATCATGCGCTTCAGCGACCTTTTCCTCGGGCTCGTCGTCCTCGGCGGCGCGGCCCTGCTGTTCTGGGCCGCATCCGGATTGCCGTCCGTTCCGGGCCAGAGCTACGGTGCCGACACCTTCCCGGTCCTGACCGCCGCGGGGCTTGCGGCCTGCGGCTTCATCCTGACCGTGGGCGCGGTGCGTGCCGGCCCGTTCCCGCTCGTCGAAGCCACCTGGGTGCGCGAGCCCGGAGCCCCGTTCCGCGCCGGGGCCACCATCGCGCTGGTGCTCGCCTATCTCGTCCTGGCGCCGCTGCTGGGCTTCGTGCTGGCCGCGACGATCACCCTCTTCGGCCTGTTCATGCTGGTGCGGGTGCGTCCGGTGACCGGCGCCGCGGTTGCGGCCGTGACCGCCCTCATCATCCATCTGTCGTTCAGCCTGCTGCTGCGGGTGCCTCTCCCGCGCGGGCTGGTGGAGGGCCTCCTGCCATGAATGCGGTCATCGCCGGCATCGAGATGGTGCTGCACTGGCACGTGCTCGCGACCATCTTCGTCGCCGCCGCCTTCGGCCTTCTGGTGGGCGCCATCCCCGGCCTCACCGCCACCATGGCCATCGCGCTCCTCGTCCCCGTCACCTTCTTCATGGACCCCATCTCGGCGGTGGGGGCCATGATCTCCTGCTCGGCCATGGCCATCTTCGCCGGCGACATCCCCGCGACCCTGATGCGCATGCCCGGAACACCGGCCTCCGCCGCCTATTCCGAGGAGTGCTACGCCATGACCCGCAAGGGCGAGGCGGAGGTGGCGCTCGGCGCCAACGTGCTGTTCTCGGCCCTGGGAGGCCTGTTCGGCACCGCCATCCTCATCGTGTCCGCGCCGGTCCTTGCCGAGGTGGCGCTGGGCTTCTCGTCGTTCGAATATTTCTGGCTGGCGCTGCTGGGGCTCACCTGCGCCATCTTCATCGGCTCCGGCTCACCGGTGAAGGGGCTGGTCTCCCTGTTCCTCGGCCTGTTCGTGGCCCAGATCGGCATCGACAACCCGGCCGGCACCCCGCGCTTCACCTTCGGCAACACCAACCTGCTCGGCGGCATCGACTTCATCCCGGCCATGATCGGCCTGTTCGCCATGTCGGAGGTGATCCGCACCATGGCCTCCGGCGCCCGCGACTGGTCGGTGCGCCAGACCGCGCTGGGCAACCCCTTGAAGGGCTGGGGGCGGCTGATGGTGAAATACTGGCCGCAGCAGCTGCGCGGCAATATCACCGGCACCGCCATCGGCATCCTGCCCGGCGCCGGAGCCGACATCGCCGCCTGGGTCTCCTACGCCATGAGCCGCAAGCTCTCGAAGACCCCGGAGAAGTTCGGCACCGGCCACGTGGAAGGCATCATCGAGAGCACCTCGTCCAACAATGCGGCGCTGGCGGGGGCCTGGGTACCGGCGCTGGTGTTCGGCATTCCCGGCGACAGCATCACCGCCATCGTCATCGGCGTGCTCTACCTGAAGGGGCTCAATCCAGGACCGACCCTGTTCCTCAACAACCCGGAATCCATCTACGCGGTGTTCACCGTCTTCGTCATCGCCAACCTCGCCATGATCCCGCTCGGGCTCGCGGCGCTGAAGGCGGGGACGGCGCTGCTGCGCTTCCCACGCAATATCCTCATCCCGCTCATCCTCATGTTCTGCATCGTCGGCGCCTATGCGGTGAACAACTCGGCCTATGGCGTGGTGTTGATGGTGGTGTTCGGGGTGCTCGGCTTCCTGATGGAGGAGCACGACATTCCAGTGGCGCCGTGCGTGCTGGGCATCGTGCTCGGCAAGATGCTGGAGGAGAGCTTCGTCACCTCCATGATCAAGTCGGACGGCAACCTCCTCGCCTTCTTCGAGCGGCCGATCTCGGCCGGGCTCGGGGTCGTGACCCTGCTGGTGCTGATCCTGCCGGTGTGGTCGGCCATCCGCGCCCGCCGCGCCGCCGCAACCTGACGCAGCCGCTCGAAAAGGAGGCCGCCCCCGGCGGCGGCGGAGCGGCAGCAGGCGCTTGCGTCCAGCCTGCGCATGGCGCACTAAAACACGCGCGGACCGGCTTGGACGGGCTGGTCCGCGCACGCGTATGCATCAGGGCGCTCAGCGCTGTGGGCCTCGATCGCAGCCGCATCGTCGCCGGCAAGCGGGGCGCACCCATCCATCGGACTCTCCCATGGCTCCCACCGTATTGCTTGCGGACATCGGCGGAACCACCACGCGCATCGCCCGCGCCGGCGTGGACGGCGTCCCGTTCGACATCCGTCTCGAGGCCAACGATTCCTACGGCTCCATCGAGGATCTGCTGAAGACCTACCTCGATTCCCTCGGCGGCGAACCGCCCCGCTGCGCGGCCCTCGCCGTCGCCGGGCCCATCGACGGCGACGCCGTGCGGCTCACCAACCGCCCCTGGCGTTTCTCCACCGCGGCGCTGGCCCAGGAGCTGTCGTTCCTGCGCCTCACCGTGCTCAACGATTTCGAGGCCTTCGCCCACGGCCTGCCCCTGCTCACCCGCGACGACCTGATGGAAGTGGGCACGGGCCGCGCGGTGGCCGGCGCGCCCATGCTGCTGTCCGGCCCCGGAACCGGGCTCGGCACCGCCCTCATCCTGCCCCGGGAGGAAGGATACGAGGTGCTTGCGAGCGAGGCCGGGCACATGCGCCTCGGCGCCGTGACCACGGACGAGGCCCGCATCGTCGCCCATCTGGTGCGCGACCTGGGGCCGGTCTCGGTGGAGCACGTGCTCTCCGGCCCCGGGCTGGTGCGGCTGCACCGCATCCTCTCCGGCGAGCAGCAATCCTCCCACGCCATCATCAAGGCGGCGCTGGACGGCCAGCGCCAGGAGAAGGAGAGCTGCCACATCTTCCTGCGCCTGCTCGGCCGGGTGCTGGGCGATCTCGCCCTCGCCTTCGACGCCAAAGGCGGCATCTATGTGGGCGGCGGCATCGGCCGGGCCATGGCACCCCTGTTCGCCGAAAGCCCGTTCCGCGCCGCGTTCGAGGAGCACCCGCCCTATCTGGACCGCCTGTCCCTCATGCCCATCCACGTGGTCACCCACGCCACGCCCGGCCTGATCGGCATCGGCGAGATCGGCCGGCGCCTGCTGGTGGACATATAGGGATCGCCCAGGCCGCGCGCCCCTCAGGCCGCCGCCGCGCAGGCGGCCTCCCGCTCGCAGAATGCCGCCACCATGGCCGCGAGGTCCCGCGTGGCGGCGCCGGCGGGGTCCGCCACGCTGAGGGCGAGTTCCGTGGGCGGCACCGGTGACCATGCGCCCGGCCGATGCCGCCGCTCGGGCTCGTGTTCGGCTGGCTGCTCCTGGGCGAGAAGGCGCCGCCCTTCGACCTCATGGGCATCGTGCCCATCGCGCGGGGCATCCGCCTCGTCACCGCCGTGCCCGAGACGCGGGACGGTCAGAAGCGGTAGAAGCCGGTGAGCACCACGCCGTTCTCCTGCGGCGCGTTGCGGGCGAAGACGGTGGACACGAAGGCGAGCCCCAGCGCCATGGCCGCGCTCAGGTCGTAGGCCGCGCCGAGCTGAAGCTTGTAATATTCATACGAGGTGCCGAAATACGGCCCCTCCCCGGCGCCTTCCGAAACCACGTTGAAGGACTGGAAGAGAAGCTGCCAGCGCTCCGCCACGCGCACGCCCAGGGTCAGGTCGAGATGAAACTCGTCGGGCGGGTCGCCGAAGCGCAGGCGCTGCGCCGCCTCCACATCAAGGAAGGCGGCCTTGCCGAAGAACGGGAACGACCAGCCGGCAAGCAGCCTGAGGTCGAGCTCGGCATCCTCGTAACCCACCGCCGCAGCGCTCCGGGAATTGCCGGTGCCGGGCAGGCGGCCGACCACCTGCGCGGAGACCACCGTGTCGTTCTCGTTGTAGAGCCGCACCCGCGCGCCAAGGTCCGTATAGCCCGGACCGGCATAGGACGAGGGGAACGGGTCACCCAGGTCCACGGCGAGGAATTGCGGGGCCGCGATCAGGGTCAGCCAGTCGGACACGCCGTACTCGAAGGCGAGGGTCACCTCCACCTTGTCGTAGGGCCGGCTGTCGTAGAGATCGGAGGACGGGCCGAACTCGGAACCGGAATGGACGGCGCTGCCCTGGAGGATGACCTGCCCGCGTCCCTCCTCCTGCGTCCAGGCTCCCGCCTCCGCGGCGCGCGGCGCGACGGGCAGAATTGCAAGGTGCGCCGCAGCAACGATCAGCGCGCGTGAAGCCGCGACGCCCCATGGCGCCCGGCGCCCGCAATGCCCCGCGGCACAAGGCTGTCCTTCGCTCCGGCCGCGCCCCACCGCCGTTTCCATGAAACCGTCGCCCCCACCAGATGCAATTATATGCAGGTGCGAAGGCAGGTCACCACCTGACGTAAAGTGACCTTGCGTAAATTTCATCCCGGCTTGTCTTGCCGCCCCTTCGCGAACCCACCATATTGACGCCGGATGCGAAGGGATGGCCTCGGCTACCGGCGCATCACTCGATTTCTCAAAGGGGAACGACGATGTCCGATTATGATCGCAACGTCGCCGGGCGTTTCAACCCGTCGGTGGCACGCTCGCAGGCCGCGATCGACCAGGGCCTCCGCGCGTACATGCTCAGCGTCTACAACTACATGGCGCTGGGCCTCGCCATTACGGGTGCGGCGGCGCTCGGCATTTACCTGCTGTCGGTGACCACCGATCCGAGCCAGGCGGCCGGTCGCGTGGCAGGCGGCATCATGCTGACGCAGTTCGGCTACGCGCTGTTCGTGAGCCCGCTCAAGTGGGTGGTGATGCTCGCCCCGCTGGCCGCGGTGTTTTTCCTGAGCTTCCGCATCGAGCGCATGAGCGTCTCGGCAGCGCAGATCACCTTCTGGGTGTATGCGGCGCTGGTGGGCGTATCGCTCTCCACGATCTTCCTCGTGTATACTCACGAGAGCATCGTGCGGGTGTTCTTCATCACCGCGGCTTCCTTCGGCGCGCTGAGCCTCTACGGCTACACCACGCAGAAGGACCTGAGCGGCATGGGCTCCTTCCTGATGATGGGCCTGTTCGGCATCATCATCGCCTCGCTGGTGAACATCTTCCTCGGCTCGACGATGCTGCAGTTCATCGTCTCCGTAGTGGGCGTGCTGGTGTTCGCGGGCCTCACCGCCTACGACACCCAGCGCATCAAGGAGATGTACTTTGCCGGCGACGACGTGGCCGTCGCGGGGAAGAAGGCCATCATGGGCGCCCTCGCGCTCTACCTGGACTTCATCAACCTGTTCATGATGCTGCTCCAGCTGTTTGGCAACCGCGGCAACGACTGACGCCAAAAGCCTCACGGGCTTGAGGATCATCCTTTCAGGGCCCCGGCATTTGCCGGGGCCTTTTCTTTTGGGCTCCCCCGCCCCACGCCTGCCGCGGCTCGCTCCGAAAGGGCCCTAGGCATCCGCCTTGATAGATGATATATCATATTTTATTAAACGACGGAGCCGCAGCGCCACCCGGCCGGCAACCTGCCGGCCCGGGGAGCGCCCAGACAGAGAGCCTTCATGAGCGTAAGCGAACGCACCCTGGCCCCCGACACGCGGCGGGCCTCCAATTTCCGCCCGACGGCGGAAACCCTTGCCATGCTCCGCGAGAAGGCGCGCTTCGTGCGGCTGGAGACCATCCGGCTGATCGAGGTGGCGAAGGTCGGCCACTACAGCTCGGTGTTCTCCGCCGCCGAGATCTTCGCCGCGCTCTATTACGACGTCATGGACATCACCAAGGGCGCGCCGCGCCGGCCCGACCGCGACCGCTTCCTGATGGGCAAGGGCCATGCCGCCGTGGGCCTGTTCCCCATCCTCGCCGAGCTCGGCTACATCGACCGCGAGACGCTGGACAACTACACCCGCCTCGGCAACCCGCTGGGCGACCACCCGGACATGCGCAAGGTGCCGGGCATCGACTTCTCCTCCGGCTCCATCGGCCACGCGCTCTCTGCCGGCCTCGGCATGGCCTTGGGCGGGCGGATGCAGGGCCGCGCCTTCAACGTCTTCGTCATGCTCGGCGACGGCGAGATGCAGGAGGGCCAAGTGTGGGAGGCGGCCATCTCGGCGGCCCACCACAAGGCCTCGAACCTCGTCGCCATCGTCGACCGCAACGGCTTCCAGCTCGATGGCGCGGTGGACGACGTGATGGGCATCGAGCCCCTGGACGAGAAATGGCGCGCCTTCGGCTGGGATGTCCATACCGTGGACGGCCACGACCTCGACGCCCTCACCACCCTGCTGCGGCAGGTGAAGGCGGACGAGGCGCGCACCAGGCCCTGTTGCATCATCGCCCGCACCCTGAAGGGCAAGGGCGTCTCCTACATGGAGACCGAGCCCGGCTGGCACCTCGGCTATCTCGATCCCTCGGACGCCGCCCGCGCCGTCGAGGAAATCATGACCCGCACCATCTGAGCCGAGGACACGCCCTCCATGACCCGTCCAGCCAACCGGCCCCTTTCGCCCAATTCCTGGCAATACCGCGAGTTGAACGCCAAGACCCCCGGCCTCAGCCATCTCTCCGACGCCCTGATCTCCCTCGCGGAGGCGGGCGAGCCGGTGGTCGCGGGCTCCGCCGACCTGCAATATTCCAACGGCCTCAACACGTTCGCGGCGCGTTATCCGGATCGCTACATCCAGTTCGGCATTTCCGAGCAGAACATGGTGACGGCCGCCGCCGGCCTCGCCACCACCGGGCTCAAGCCCTATGTGGCGACCTTCGCCTCCTTCCTCGGGCTGCTGTGCTGCGAGCAGATCCGCATGGACGTGGCCTATTGCGCCCAGCCGGTGCGGCTCATCGGCCATCACACCGGCATCTCGCTGGGCTTCTACGGCACCTCCCACCACGCCACGGAAGACATCGCCACCATGCGGGCCATCGCCGACCTCACCGTGGTCTCGCCGGCTGACGGTCCCCAGCTCGCTGCCGCCATCAAGGCGTCGGCGGACTATCCCGAGCCCATCTATTTCCGCATCGGCCGGGGCCGCGAGCCGGACGTGTACCCCCTCGACACCCCCTTCACCTTCGGCAAGGCCATCGAGCACCTGGTGGGTGAGGAGATCACGATCATCGCCTGCGGCATGACCGTGCATCCGGCGCTGGAAGCGGCGCGGACGCTGAATGCGCAGGGCCACAGCGTGGGCGTCATCGACATGCCCACCATCAAGCCCCTCGACCGGGCCGCCATCCTCGCCGCCGCGGCACGCTCGAAGGTGCTGATGAGCGTGGAGGAGCACAATGTGCTGGGCGGACTGGGCAGCGCCATCGCCGAGGTGTTGACTGACGAGGGCGCGGGCGTGCGCCTGGTGCGCCACGGCATCCACGACGAATACAGCCTGATCGCGCCGCCCACCCACCTCTATGCCCATTACCGCCTCGACGCGGCGGGCATCGCCGAGGTGGCGCGGGGTGCCATGGGTCTGCGCAAGGCGGCCTGATCACGGCTCTTAGCTCAGAACAGCGCCCCCGTGGCACGGGCCGTGGGGGCGATCACGGGAGGATCAAGAATGACCACCGCTGAACAGCGTGCCCCCGCACCCGTCGACGAGCGCTGGCAGCCCTATCGCAAGCCCCAGCCCGCCGAAGCCGTCCCCGAGCTGGTGGTGGCCCCGGCGGTGCCCGAAGACGAGCGGCTGTGGGTGCCCATCGAGGAGAATGTGTGGTTCCGCCCGCTGCTGCTCTCCGCGTCGTCCGGCTACTGGATGAGCGTGCTGCGGGTGCGGCGCGCCGGGGTGCTCTCGCGCCACCGCCATCCGCAGCCGGTGCACGGCTACGTCATCAAGGGCTCCTGGCGCTATCTGGAGCACGACTGGGTGGCGAGCGAGGGCGGCTATGTCTACGAGGCGCCCGGGGAGACCCACACGCTGGTGGTGGACCCGCACGTGGACGAGATGATCACCCTGTTCCAGGTGAACGGAACCATGATCTATGTGGACCCGGACGGGGCGGTCACCGGCTTCGACGATGTCTTCACCCGCATCGACAAATGCCGCGCCCACTATACGGCCGCGGGCCTCGGCGAAGGCTTCATCGACCAGTTCATCCGGTGATGAGGCTGCGGGCCGGCAGGGGGCCGGCCCGGCTCGCTCCGGAGGCAGGATCAGCCCCGGCCGATGAGGGGCATCTTGGTGGCCATGATGGTCATGAACTGCACGTTGGCATCCAGCGGCAGGCTCGCCATGTAGACCACCGCGCTCGCCACATGGGCCACGTCCATCACCGGCTCCACCTTGATGGAGAGGTCCGCCTGCGGCACGCCGGCCTTCATCTTCTGCGCCATGGGGGTATCGGCATTGCCGATGTCGATCTGACCGCAGGCGATGTCGTAGGCGCGCCCGTCCAGCGACGTGGACTTGGTGAGCCCGGTCATGGCGTGCTTGGTCGCCGTATAGGGGGCCGAATAGGGCCGCGGCGAGGTGGCCGAGATGGAGCCGTTGTTGATGATGCGCCCGCCGCGCGGCTCCTGCGCCTTCATCACGCGGAACGCTTCCTGGGTGCACAGGAACGGGCCGGTCAGGTTGGTGTCCACCACCTGCTTCCACTGGGCGAAGGTGAGGTCCTCCATGGGCACGGCGGGCGCGCCGGTGCCGGCATTGTTGAAGAGGACATCGACCCGGCCGAACTTCTGCACCGTGGCGGAGAACAAGGCGCGGACCGAATCCGGATCGGTCACGTCGGTGGGCACGCACAGCGCGTCGGCGCCGATCTCCGCGGCGGTCTCCTGAAGGGCTTCGAGGCGCCGGCCCGCCAGAGCCACGCCGTAACCCGCCTTGGCCAGCGCCACCGCCACGGCGCGCCCGACGCCCGACCCCGCGCCGGTCACGATGGCGATCTTCTTCCCCGTCCTGCTCATGGCCGTTCCTCCCAAGTCCCCTGCCACGTCTTGCCCCGCGTCTTGTCGCACGGGACCTGGGCGGTTTTAAATCGTTTTGAATACCCCCGACAACCAGCTGGCGGCTTTTTTCACGTGCCGGAACGTCAGTCCGGAGCGCGGGCGGCCAAGGCGTCGAAATCGATATAGTGGCCGGCGCGGTCGCGCTTGGAGGCAAGGTAGCGCACATTCTCGGCGGTGGGGCGGCCCAGCACCCGCTGGTCGGAGACCACGTCGAGCCCCGCCGCCTTCAGCGCCGCGATCTTCTGCGGATTGTTGGTGAAGACGCGCACCGCCTTCACCCCCAGCTGGCGCAGCATCTCGGCGGCGAAGTCGAAGCGCCGCTGGTCGAGGTCGAAGCCCAGCGCGGCGTCGGCGTCGTAGGTGTCGTAGCCCTGGGCCTGCAGGGCATAGGCCCGCATCTTGTTGGAGATGCCGTTGCCGCGCCCCTCCTGGTCCAGATAGAGCAGGATGCCGCCCTCGCCCTCCGCCATGCGGTGAACCGTGTCGCGCAGCTGGTCGCCGCAATCGCACTTCAGCGAGCCGAACAGGTCGCCGGTGAGGCAGGCCGAGTGCAGCCGCACCGCCACCGGCGCGGCAAGGTCCGGACGGCCCACCACGATGGCCACCTGGTCGCGCAGACCCTCGCCGCCGCGAAAGACCACGAACTCCGTCTCCGGCGCGCCTTCCAGCGGCACCGGCGCGCGGCCGACGATGGCGAGCCGCGCCACCTGGGCGGCGCGATAGGCCATCACGTCCGCCGCGTCCACGACGAGGAGGCCGGGCCCCGCTTCGGCCGGCACCGCGGACACCACGGCGGCGGGCAGGACCAGGGCAAGGCCGAGAAGCTCAAGGGCGGCGAGATCGGCGGAGCCGGCCGGCGCCACCGGCGCATCCACCCGCGCATCGGGACGCAGCGCAAGGGCGGCGACGCGCTCCGCGTCGAGCGACGGCAGGGCCACGGTACCGGACTGCGCGCGGGGGGCACCCATCTTCAGAAGGCGCGGCGCCGGCAGAACGAGACGGGCGTCGGATGCGCCCGCCGCAGCGAGGGCGGTGGCCGCGCCGGCATCGAAGGCCTCGGCGCCGATGACCAGCGCGGTCGCGCCCTCCGCGGCGATGCGCACGGCACGCCCGGCGCGCACTTCGCAAAGCGCCCGCTCCACCGCCAGTTCCCCGGCACCCCGACCAAGGCCGAGGCCGTCAACCACCGAAGTCATGAAGCCCCCCTTGCGGACAGAGGCGGCGCCGCCATGCGCCTAAAAAGATCCATGGATGCAGCAGGGGCGTAACAAACGCGGGCGTATAGCGTTCCTGCTCACATGCTCCATCTCTACGGCGGGCGAGGACCGATGGATGACAGGACCCCGCGGCGGCCGCCGCACCACGCGACGGTATCGCCTGAAGTGGCGACGGCCCGTCCGATCCACAAGGGCGAAGGCCCCTTCGTGGTCGCCCAGCTCGGCCAGTCGCTGGACGGGCGGATCGCGACGCCATCGGGAGAGTCCAAATATATCAACGGCCCGCACGCCCTCGACCACCTGCACGCCTTGCGCGCCGGCGTGGACGCGGTGGTGGTGGGGGTGGGCACGGTGTGTGCCGACGATCCGCTGCTCACCGTCCGCCGCGTCGCGGGGCGAAGCCCGGCGCGGGTGGTCATCGACCCGTCCGGCCGCGCCGATCCCGCCGCCCGCTGCTTCATGGCCGACGGCGCCCGCCGCATCGTCCTGCGCCGCGCCGGGATCACCGCCCCGGTCGCCGCGGGGGTGGAGGTGATCGCCTTCGCGGATGCCGGCACCTTCGATCCTGCGGCGATTCTCGAAGCCCTGGCGGCCCATGGCCTGACCCGCATCCTGGTGGAAGGCGGCGCGCGCACGCTCTCGGCCTTCATGGAGTCCGGATGCCTTGATGCGCTTCACGTTTTCGTGTCTCCGGTCATCCTTGGCGCCGGCCGCATCGGCCTGACGCGCAAGGCATGCGACACTTTGGCAGACGCCCTGCGGCCGGCCGCGCGGGCGCATGTATTTCCGGACGGCGACGTGCTGTTCGCGTGCGACTTCGCCCGAGCCGCGGGCCACGCTGGCGACCTCGACCGTCCGCAACACGCCGGGAGGGAGGCCCAAGCCCATGACGCCAGAGCCCATGACACCCAACCCCATGACACCCAACCCGACCGCGCCCAACCCGACCGCGCCCAACCCGACGACGGTCGGCCCGGAGGCGTCCGCGTCCATCGTGCCCGCCGCCTACGTGCGGCCGGCTAGGTGGCTCCACTGGATCATGGCCGTGCTGGTCCTGTCCGTGATCCCGGCCGGCTTCACCATGATGAACCTGCCGTCCGGGCCGGCGCAGGACCGGTTCTTCGACATTCACCGGTCGATCGGCTTCACCATCCTGTGCCTCGCGGTGCTGCGGGTGGTGGTGCGCATCCTCAATCCGCCCCCGCCCCGCCCCGCCAACCTGCCGTTCGCGCTCTGGCTCGGGGCCGAGGTGATACATTACGCCCTCTACACGCTGCTGCTGGTGATGCCGGTGCTGGGCTGGCTTGCTTCCAACGCCTTCGGCTCGGCGGTGCGCGTCTATGGCCTGTTCACCCTGCCCATGCTCGTGGGCAAGGACGACGCCCTCGCCGACCTGTTCGGCGTGACGCACCAGCGGCTCTGCTACCTGATGATCATGCTGCTGGTCCTGCACATCGGCGGTGGCCTCTGGCACGGCATCATCCGGCGCGACGGGGTGCTCTCGCGCATGCTGCCCCATCTCTCGCGCCCACGGGCGTGAGAGCCGAAGCGCGAGCCCGGTGGCCTTCCTCGGGCGGCTTCGGCCTGTGCTTCGCTTGCGTCTTCCGTTGACATGCCGGCGAAGCACTCCTACCACTTGTACTGCCGGCCGGTTTGTAATGCAGGGATGGGTCGAGATCTCGGCCCGTCCATAGGGGATCAAATCGCATGGCCCTACGCGTGTCCGGAAAGAATATCGACGTCGGCGAAGCCCTTCGCCAGCGTCTCACCGAGCGGGTCTCCGAAGTCCTTGCCAAATATTTCGACGGCGGATGGTCGGGACATGTCACCGTCTCCAGGGACGGATCGGGCTACCGCTCCGAATGCCTGCTCCATCTTGATTCAGGCGTGAACCTGCAAGCGCATGGCAGCGCCCAGGATGCCAATTCCTGCGCCGATTCGGCGGTGGAGAAGATCGAGAAGCGCCTGAGGCGCTACAAGCAGCGACTCAAGGATCGTCACGGCCATGGCAACGGCGCGAACGACTTCGCGGCCCAGAGCTACGTCCTCAGCGCCGCCCCCGAGGGGGAGACGGAAGAGGAGCTCGCAGGCTGGAGCCCCACTGTCGTGGCCGAACAGGTGACGCGCCTGCGCTCGCTGTCCGTCGCCGACGCGGTGGTGGAACTCGACATTACCGGCGCGCCGGTGGTGGTGTTCCGCCATGCCGGGCACGGGCGGGTGAGCGTGGTCTATCGCCGCCCGGACGGTCATGTGGGCTGGATCGACCCCGCCGCCGAAGATCTCCACTGAGCCTTTCGGCCCGCACGCGGGCCGTGGCTTGAGCCTGGAGCGCGATCCCATTAATGGAGGCCGCAACGACGACCTCCGGGAGGGGACGACCCTCCGCGTGTTGAACAGAGACGGATCTGGCCGGGTGGGGAAGCAAGGCCTTGCTCCCCGCCCGGCATCCGGCTCTCGCGTCCGCCGCTTATTTCGAGCCTCGGCCGCTCGCCGCAGGGATCCGATCCATGCCTCTCGCCGACCTTCTCGCCCCGGAAGCCATTTTTCCCATGCTGCGGGCGAGCAGCAAGAAACAGGCGCTCCAGGAATTGTCGCACCACGCGTCCCTCCTGATGGGCCGCGACCAGCGGGAGATCTTCGAGACCCTGCTCCAGCGCGAGCGCCTCGGCTCCACCGGCGTCGGCAACGGCATCGCCATCCCCCACGGCAAGCTGCCGGGGCTGACGAAGCTGTTCGGCCTGTTCGCGCGGCTGGAAAAGCCCATCGACTTCGAATCGCTGGACGGAGCCCCCGTGGACCTCGTCTTCCTGCTGCTGGCGCCGGAAGCGGCCGGCGCGGACCATCTGAAAGCGCTCGCCCGCGTCGCCCGCATGCTGCGCGATCCGGACGTGGTGGAAAAGCTGCGGGCCAACCGCGATGCCGGCACCATTCACACGCTGCTCACGGCGTCATCTGCATCCAACGCGGCCTGAGGGCCATTCAGGGCCTCAACCCGCGTTTCGAGCGAGGCGGATACCACCTCGCTCGAAAAAACGCAGGAAGCCGGATACTTCAGTGGACGCTGACGGGCACCAGCTGGTGCTGAACCGCATTGGCTAGGGCGGCCTCGCGGCTGTCGGTGAGCATGATGGGCGTGCCATCCGCCGCGTGCAGGGTGAACAGCGTCATCCCCGGCGCGATCTGCGGCGCCTGCGGAAACAGCGCCTGCACATCCTCTGAGCGGATGGTGCGCACATAGGCAATCTCGCCGCCGCCCAGAATCGCGAGGGCTTCGGGGGTGATCGCCTCGGCGGCGATCTGGTGTTCGGTGTCGTGGGTCATCTCAATACTCCTCACTCCGGGCAATGCGGCACAGCTCCCCTCAACGGCGGGAGACGATGTCGATGCGCTTGGCGTGGCGAGCAGGTTCCGGGCGAACCAGATCCACCGAAAGCAGACCGTTCTTCAATTCCGCCCCGAGCACATTCATGCCTTCGGCGAGAACGAAGGTGCGCTGGAATTGCCGGGCCGCGATCCCCCTGTGCAGGAAGACGCGGTCCTGCCCATCCTCGACCTGACGGCCCCGGATGGTCAGCTCCTTCTCCTCGAGAACGACTTCAAGCTGGTCCGCCGTGAAGCCCGCCACCGCCAGGGTAATCCTGAGGCGCAGCGGCTCGCCGGCGGCTTCGATCCTCTCCACATTGTAGGGAGGATATCCCTCCGCGCTCTTGGCGACCCGGTCGAGCGCCCGCTCGACCTCGTCGAACCCCAAGAGGAAGGGGGACGACAGCGAAGACATCCGCGACATCGGTCAAAGCCCTCGTCAAGCGACTTTGCATTGCCGGGCGCGCACCTATCCGGCCGCGCCCGCCGGGGCCCTTACGGCACCCCGACGCAACGGATATGGGAAGGCCCGGGCGGCACCGCAAGACATGTCGCCGTGCCTTCAGGGGGGAGCTTTCCATGCGCGGGCATGGGCCGGCATTCCCTTGGCCCGAAACGTTTCACGCGGCCCGGCGGGGACCCACGGCGGCGCGGGGGGCGAAGCTGTCGGCGTCCGCCGCCTGCCAGTCGGGCCCATAAGGCGTCTCGTCCGGCGCCTCCAGCAGCGCGCCGGCGGCCACGAAGGGATAGAGCCGGTCCAGCGGCTTCACCTCGATGGGGCTCACCCGGTGCCACACATGGTGCGGCAGCAGCTCGCCGGGATGGAAGAGGCCCGCCGCCGCCACCAGCTCGGCGAGGGCGTGCACGGTGCGGCGGTGGAAGCTCTCCACCCGCTCCGCCTTTTCCGGCACCACCAGGCCGCGCTGGAGATGGGGGTCGTTGGTGGTGACGCCGGTCGGGCAGGTGCCGGTGTGGCACCGCATGGACATGACGCAGCCCAGCGAGAACATGAAGGCGCGCCCGGCGTTGCACCAGTCGGCGCCGATGGCCATGTTCGCCGCCATGGAGAAGCCGGAGGTGACCTTCCCCGACGCGGCGAGCTTCACCTCCCGGCGCAGCCCCGTGCCCACCAAAGCATTGCGCATCAGGATGAGCCCCTCGCGCAGCGGCATGCCGAGATGGTCGGCCAGCTCCGGCGGCGCCGCCCCGGTGCCGCCTTCCGCGCCGTCCACGACGATGAAGTCCGGGCGGATGCCGGTCTTCAGCATGGCCTTGGCGAGGGCGAACACCTCGCTCGGATGGCCGACGCACAGCTTCAGCCCCACCGGCTTGCCGCCGGACAGCTCGCGCAGCCGGGCGACGAACTCCATCATCTGCGCCGGGGTCGAGAAGGCGGAGTGGCGCGCGGGGGAGATGCAGTCCTCGCCCATGGGAATGCCACGGGTCTCGGCGATCTCCGGCGTCACCTTGGCGGCGGGCAGCACGCCGCCGTGGCCGGGCTTGGCGCCCTGGGAGAGCTTGATCTCCACCATCTTCACCTGGTCGTCGGCGGCGCGCTCGGCGAAGCGCTCGGGCGAGAAGGTGCCGTCGCGGTTGCGGGCGCCGAAATAGCCCGAGCCCAGCTCCCACACGACGTCGCCGCCATGGGTGCGGTGATAGGGCGAGAAGCCGCCCTCCCCGGTGTCGTGATAGAAGCCGCCGTTGCGCGCCCCGAGATTGAGCGCCTCGATGGCATTGCGCCCCAGCGAGCCGAAGCTCATGGCCGAGATGTTGAGAACCGAGGCGGAATAAGGCTTCGTGCAGGCCGGCCCGCCCACCGTAACCCGGAACGGCTCGTGCACCACCGCTGCCGGGGCGAGCGAGTGGGTCATCCACTCATATTCGGCGGAATAGGTGTTGAGCTCGGTGCCGAAGGGCTGCCGGTCCTCCTCGTTCTTCGACCGGGCATAGACGATGGAGCGCTCGTCGCGGTTGAACGGGCGTTCGGAAAGGTCGTCCTCCATGAGGTACTGGCGCAGATAGGGCCGCAGCGCCTCGAACATCCAGCGCACGGAGCCCACCACCGGATAGTTGCGCAGCAGCGAATGCTCGGACTGGATGATGTCGAACACGCCCACCAGCACCAGCGGGAACAGGACGCAGAACCCGATGAGCCAGCGCGCGTGGTCCGTGAAGGACAGGACGAGGCTGAGCGCGGCCAGCGCCACCAGCGCGATGAAGACGCTGTAGCGGGCGAGAAGCGCGGCGAGGCTGGGCGAGATCAGGCGGCCGCCGGCGGCGGGGGCCGGTACCGGGATGGGAGGCGCAAGCGTGGGCTTTTCCGTTCTGGACGCGGCAGCGAGTGGCTCTTCGGCTCTGTGCATGGGCGATCCTCCCCAGCGCCAAGCTAGAGCATTCCCGCGGCCCGATGAAACGCGAAATGCTCTAGCACATTGTTTTGCCGTGTTTTCTCCCCACCCGCGGGGGAAGGCCGCCTCAGGCGGACGCGGTGGCGCCCGCGGTGGCGGCAAAGCGCTCGGCGAGGGCGCGGACGACCGGGATCTGGGCGGGAAGCTCGCTCCAGTAGCGGCGGTGAAGCTCCAGGTTCACCACGGTGCCGGGAGCGAAGCGGCAGCGGGCGGCCACGTCGTCCCATTTGATGCCGCCCCAGCCCACCGGCAAATGCAGGTCGCCCTCGCCCAAAGCGAGGCGCTCGGCCTCGTCCATGGTCCAGCTCTCCAGTGGACGGCCGAAGCTGTCATGCACATGGACGTGCCGGGCAAAGGGAGCCAGAGCACTGATTTCGTTCATGAAATCCACCCGTGCCTCGGTGGCCCGCAGGAAGGCGTGGCTCACGTCCAGGGTGGCGCGCACATGGGGATGATCGAGGGCGTCCAGCTCCCCGGCAAGGCGCGAGGGCAGCGCGGTCTCCCGCATGGGCTCGAAGCGGAATATGTTTTCAACGCAGAGAGTTACGCCCACCTCCGCAGCCTTGTCGCCGGCCCGGGCGAGGGCGTCGCGCTGGCGGGAATAGGCCACGTCCACGTCGTCCTCGCCGCGCACGCAGCCGGTGTGGAGGACGAGATTGACCGCGCCCAGGGCGCCGGAGATGGCGATCATGGCATCGAGCAGGGCGGCATGGCGGGGCAGGCGCGCCACCGGGGACATCAGATTGATGGCGAGCGGGCCATGGACCGTATAGCCGAAGGGCCGCTCCCGGGTCATCCCGACCAGCCGGTCGAGCCGGTCCTCGAGCACCCGCCCGTTTACCACGAGGTTCCAGGCGAATGCCGGAAGCTCAACGAAATCAACGCCTAGCGCCTCCGCCTCGTCGAGCTTTTCGGGCAGGTCCTCGAACTCCGGCGCACTGGCGCGGATCGAATAGCCGATGCCGCGAATGGGGGCGGCGGGCGTGCGGGCATCCATGGTGGATCTCCAGGTCGGCGCCGCCGGACCGGCGGTAACAAGGATCGCTACGCCACCATACCCCATGTGGATGACAATCGTGCGGGGCCCGGCCGCCATATCGGGAAGTTCGTCACCATCGGCAGGGTTCAGGCCGACTTCGGTTCAACTGGCCCGGGGCAGGGACCCAGAAAGGCATCGAGGAACGCGTCGAGCCAGCGGCACACCGCGCCATCGTACCGCCCCCACCCCTCCAGATGCGCCTCCCGGGGCTGGGCCCCCGGACTGGTGAGCCGGTGGGCGCCGCGCTCGGTCCAGGCGCACATCATCTCCCGCGTGACCTCCGGATGGAACTGGAGGCCGTAGGCGGAACCGCCATAGCGGAAGGCCTGGTTGGGGAAGGCCGCGCCGGTGGCGAGCAGCTCCGCCCCGGCCGGCAGGTCGAAGCCCTCGGAGTGCCAGTGATAGACATGGCTCGGCCACGGCATCAGGGCAGCGCCGGCCGCGGTGGCTTCCAGCGGATAGTAGCCGATCTCGCAGGCGCCCTCCTCGTGGGGGGCGACGCGGGCGCCGAGCGCGCGGGCCATGAGCTGGGCGCCAAGGCAGACGCCGAGGCTGGGGGTGGCGCAGGCCAGCGCCCGCTCGAGGAGGCGGATCTCCTGCGTGATGAAGGGAGCCGGATCGTTGGCGCTCATGGGGCCGCCGAACACCACCACTCCGTCATGGCCGTCGAGCCGGTCGGGCAAGGCGTCGCCCAGGGCCGGGCGGCGCACATCGAGGGCATAGCCGCGCCGCTCGAGGCGCTCGCCGATGCGACCGGGGGTAGAGCGGGCCTGATGCAGCACCACCAGCACGGTGCCGGCCGCAGGCGAGGCACCTGTTGCCGTGGCGATGTCCGCGGCCGTGTCGCCGGTCGGCTCCAGACCCGCCACCGTAACGCCTCTGCCAGAGCTATTCCGGTTGCTCACCGCCTGTTTCCGTTTCCTCCCGGACCTCGCGGCGGATGCGGATGCGATCGCGCGAGCCGACGTTCAGAAGCTCAGCCGCGCGCCACACGAGGTTGTCCTCGAACTCGCTGAGGCCACCATCGGCATAGGCGACCTCGAACATCATCTCCACGATGCGGCGGCGGCCCTCGTCGTCCAGCGCACGATTGAGCACGCTGGTGAAGGCATAAAGATCCACCGCCTCGGCATCCTTGGCAATGGCAAGCTCGACCAGAGCCTCGCTCTCCTTCCCGTCCAGCCCGAAGCGGCTGGCGAGGATGGCCTGCAGCACGGCCTGCTCCTCGGCGGTCACCGCGCCGTCGATGGACATCACATGCACCAGCAGGGCCGCCGCGGCGAGGCGATAGTCGGTCTCGTCGAATGCCGCCGCCTCGCGGGCGCCGCCGGTGATGTCGGTGATGAAGTCGGAGAGGGTGCGGAACATGCGCCTTCAATCCTTGGTCGGGGCTGATCCGCCTGTGCCATGCCGCCTTTCCGCGCGCAAGGGTCCCGCGGCGCTCGTGCCCGGACCGGGCGGGGAGGGCGACCCGGCGACGGCCCGTCCGGGCCGGCGGCTCCATGCACGGCGCAAGGACCTTGCCCGGCCGCGGCGCGCCACGCCGGCGCTTGCTGGCCCCCTTTCGCGGGGGCCGTGCACAAAATCAAGATTGGAACCCACCCCGGTGGACAGAGTTTATGAAGCAGCAGACGGAAGATGAAAGTCTTCCGCTGTCTGCAAGATTGGCACGAGTGATCGTCCAGCTTCCGGACCAGACGCACGGGAGCTTCATGCCCGACCGGTGAAGCTTTCGCCTTGGTGACGGCAATCTGGACCACTCGCGCATCCCAACAATCCATGAGGAGGACAACATGAAGAATACCCCGATCTACGCTGCCATCGCGACCATTCTTCTTTCCACCACCGCCCTGGCGCAGACCGCGACCACGCCGGCGAGCCCCACTCCTCCGGCCGCCACCACTCCGATGGCGCCGGGCGCGACCATGGGCCAGTCCGGCCAGGCCTTCATCCAGCAGCAGCGCGCCGACCAGCATCTCGCTTCCAGCCTCATCGGCATGTCCGTGCACGGCGCGGCCGACGAGACTCTCGGCGAGATCAACGACCTCCTCCTCGACCGCAACGGCATGGTCTCGGCCGCGGTGATCGGCGTCGGCGGCTTCCTCGGCGTCGGCGAGAAGGATGTGGCGGTGCCGTTCCAGGCGGTGGAGGTCACCCGCAATGCCGACGGCAAGAACCGGCTGGTGCTGCGCAAGACCAAGGACGAGCTGAAGGCCGCGCCGGAGTTCGCGAAGTACGAATCCGCCCCGGCCACCACCGGCAGCGTGGCCAAGCCGGCCACCACGCCCCCCGCTACCGCCCGCTGACGAGCGGGCGCAATCGGGGCTCCGCGGGACGGCATGCCGGAGGCGGAGCATCCGGACGGGGGAACGGGAGCCGCGCGGCTCCCGTTTTCATTTACCCGGCGCAGCGTGCTCCTTCTTGCGTTTAGAGGGCGATTCACCGAAACGGATGGTACCCATCCGTTTCGAAAAGTTGACCCACCAGATCAAAGAGTTGTGGTTCGACCTGCTCGCGACAGATGGGTTCCATCTGTCGCGGTCGAACCACCAGGCGCCGCCTGAAGGCCGCCGCAGGCCGTTCCACAGGAAACGTCAGAGCAGGGGCCTTGTCATGGAAACCGTGCGGCGGCTTGAAGGTTGAACCTTCCGCCCCTTCAAGGGCATTGTTGCCGCCCACCGCCGCAGGAGCATGGATGGACCTGTCCAGCCGGGGCCTGGCCGGCCTTTTTCTGAAGATCATCTCGGAGCCGCGTTCGCTCAAGTCGCGGCTCGGCTTCGCATGCGTCGTGCTTGCCGCCGCATTCGCCCTGCGATTCGGCCTCAGCCTCTCCATGCGGGAACTGGCGCCCTTCCTGTTCCAGCTTCCGGCCATCGTCGTGGTGACTCTGATCAGCGGCGCGCGGGTCGGCTTTGCCGCCGTCGCGCTCCTCGTCGCCGCCAACGCCGCGCTGCTGCCCGCCAGGGCCTGGAGCGACCTCGACGGCAGCTTCGGCGCCGTGGCGGGCCTGTTCTCCTTCACAGTGAACGGCTTCGGCCTGTGGCTGATCGGCACGCTCATGCGGGTCAGCGTCCGGCGCCTGAATGCCACCCATGGCGCGCTCCGCGCCGCCGTGGCCGAGCAGAACACCGTCGTCGCGACCCTGGAGGCGCTGCTGCAGCACGCCCCCGTGGGCTTCGCCTTCTTCGACCGGCGGCTGCGCTTCATGCGGGTCAACGAGACGCTGGCGCGCATGGTGGGCATTCCCGCCGGCGAGCATGTGGGCCGCTCGCTCATGGACATGCTGCCGCACCTGTCAGGCGCGATCACGCCGGGGCTGGAGCAGGTGCGCGCCACCGGCGCCGTCCTCGCCGACGTGGAGGTGGAAGGCGCCACCCCGGCCGAGCCGGGCGTGTGGCGGCACTTCCTGGTAAGCTTCTTCCCGGTGCGCACGAAGGGCGGCCCGGCCGCCACGAAAGGCGAGGCCATCGGCCAAGAACTCACGAAAGGCGAGGCCATTGGCCAAGAACCCGTGAAAGGCGAGGCCATCGGCCTCGTGGGCATGATCGTCACCGAGATCACCGGGCGCAAGAAGGCGGAAAAGGCGCTGGGCGAGAGCGAGCAGCGCTATCGCCTGCTCGCCGAGGCCCTGCCCAAGATGGTCTGGACCGCCCGGCCCGACGGCACGGGCGACTATTACAACCGCCGCTGGGGCGAATATACCGGCGTCACCGCCCCGGCGGGCGAGGTGGTGGAGTGGCACACCTTCCTGCATCCGGATGACCAGGCGGCCGCCCTCGATGCCTGGAAGTGCTCCCTCGCCTCGGGTGATCCCTACAGCCGCGAGTGCCGGTTCCGGGCCGGCGACGGCAGCTATCGCTGGTTCCTGTGCCGCGCCGTCCCGGTGCGCGACGAGGACGGGCGCATCGACCGCTGGTACGGCAGCTGCACCGACATTTCCGAGATCGTCGCCGCCCGCCAGGCCCTCGCCCGCACCAACGAGGACCTGGAGCGCATCGCCAGCGCGCGCACCGCGGAGCTGGCCCGCGCCAACGCCCTGCTCAAGCAGGAGATGGAGGACCGCCTGACGGCCGAGGCGCAGCTGCGGCAGGCCCAGAAGATGGAGGCGGTGGGCCAGCTCACCGGCGGCATCGCCCACGATTTCAACAACCTGCTCACCGTCATCGTCGGCAATCTGGAAGCCGCGGAGCGGCGCGTCGCCAAGGACCCCGGGAACAAGGACGCGGCCGACATCCGCCGCTTCCTCGACTATGGCCGGCAGGGCGCGCTCCGGGCCGCGACCCTGACCCAGCAATTGCTCGCCTTCTCCCGCCGCCAGCCGCTGAATCCGCGCCCCACCGACATCAACACCCTCATCACCGGCATGTCGGAGATGCTGCGCAGCGCGCTGGGCGAGCGGGTGACGGTGGAGACCGTGCTCGCCGGCGGCCTCTGGCGCGCCGAGATCGACCACAACCAGCTGGAGAACGCCATCCTCAACCTCGGGGTCAACGGCCGCGACGCCATGCCCTCGGGCGGCACGCTGACCATCGAGACCGCCAACGCCTATCTGGACGAGGCCTATTGCGCCGCCCACGAGGACCTGGTGCCGGGCCAGTACGTGGCCGTCTTCGTCAGCGATACCGGCACCGGCATGGCGGAGGAGGTGCGGGCGCGGGCGTTCGAGCCCTTCTTCACCACCAAGGGCCCGCGCGAGGGCACCGGGCTCGGCCTCAGCCAGGTCTACGGCTTCGTGAAGCAGTCCGGCGGCCATGTGGTGATCCACAGCGCGCCCGGCGCGGGCTCGACGGTGAAGCTCTATCTGCCGCGCCACCCCGACGCGGCCGCCCCTGAGCCCGCCGCCGGGCGCCCCGAGCGCCCGCGCCGCCGGGGAACCGCCCGCGTGCTCCTGGTGGAGGGCGACGCCGACCTCAGGGCCCGCGACGCCGCCACCCTGCGCGCCGCCGGACATGCGGTGACGGAAGCCGGGGACGCCGCCGCGGCCCTCGCGGCGCTCGACGGCGGCGCGGCGCCGGACCTGCTCGTCACCGACCTCGACCTCGACGCCGGCGAGGCCGGCCGGATGGACGGCCGCGACCTGGCCACGGCGGTGCGGCACCGGCTCACCTCGGTAAGGGTGCTATTTACGGCCGCCTATGCCAGAAATGCCGTCGTCCATCCCGGACGGCTCGACCATGGGGCGCGTCTCCTGAAGAAGCCGTTCAGCCAGGCGGAGCTCGTCGCGAAGGTGAAGGACGTTCTGGAAGCGCCGGGAATCCGTGGCACCGTCCTGCTGGTAGAGGACGAGCCCTTCGTCGCGCTGGTGGCGCGGCAGATCCTGGAGGATCACGGCTTCGAGGTCACGGTGGCCTCCCACGGCCACGCCGCCCTCGCTTATGCCGAGGCGGGCGTGGCCGACCCGTCGCGCGACGCCCTGGTTCTGGCGGTGGTGGATGTGGGCCTGCCGGACATGCGCGGCGACGAGGTGGTGCGCCGGCTCGCCGTCATCGCCCCTGCGCTGCCGGTCATCATCGCTACCGGCTACGGCACCCAGGATCTGGAAGGCGAGTTCGGCGGCATCGGGCGGATCGCGCTCATCGGCAAGCCCTATGACGGCGCCACCCTGCGCGGCGCCCTGCGCAACCTGGGCTTCGACATCGAAAGCGAATGAGGGAGCGGGCGGCGCCCACCCCCTCCCTCCGGCATGCGCTCCCGCTCGCGGCCCGGCGGCGGCGCGCTCAGCGCCGCAGCAGGATCTGGCCGAGGATGACGCCGACGCCGGCGGCGATAGCGCAGGCGGTGATGGGCTGCTCGCGGATGCTCTCGCGCAGGGTCATGTACTGACCCTCGGCCCAGTCGGACACATCCTCCGCGGCGCTTTCCGCCTCGCCCTTGGCACCCTTGACGCCGCTGCTGGCGGTCTTGCCGAGGGTCTCGATCAGCTGGGCGAAATCCGCCCTGAGCTGGTCGAGGTCCGCGCGGACGTCACTCAGGCTCGGCTCGGCGGTGGTGCTCACGATCTCGGGCTTCTGGACCATGTGGTGTCTCCACGGATGAACGGGTGTGACGGATGCGCCTTCCGGCCGGCAGGTGGCCCTATGGGCCGCCCGCGCTGCTGCCACAGGACTGCTGCCATAGTGCTCCTGCCGGAAATAAGGAATGGCCGGCCGGATGGTTCCCCTTCGGACCGCGCTTCAGGCGGTCCTTGCCTTGAGGTTCTCCGGCTCGGCCCGTGCCTCGTGGAAGAACAGCGCCTGGGCGATGGTGGCCTTCACCGTCTCGGTCAGGAACGGCTTGGTGATGAGATAGGTCGGCTCCGGCCGCTCGCCGGTGAGCAGGCGATCCGGGAAGGCGGTGATGAAGATCACCGGCACGTTGAAGCTCTCCAGGATCTCCGTCACCGCCTCGATGCCCGACGAGCCGTCGGCGAGCTGGATGTCGGCCAGCACCAGGCCGAAATTGCCCGCCCGCGCCAGCTCCACCGCCTTGGAGTGGGTGGGGGCGACGCCGATCACCTCGTGGCCGAGCTCCGCCACCAGGGTCTTCAGGTCGAGGGCGATCACCCATTCGTCCTCGATGATGAGGACGCGGGTGGCGAGCTGGCGGTCGATCTCGCGCTGCGCCGCCACCACCTGGGCCTCCACCTCGTCGAGGCCGGTGCCGAGGATGTTGGCGGTCTCGGCGAAGGAGAAGCCTTCCATGGCGGTGAGCAGCAGCGCCACCCGGGACGACAGGTCCATGGCCTGCAGGCGCTGGTCGGCGCGCAAGGCCACCGCCCCGCCTTGCGGCTGGCGGTTCCAGACCTCGTGGAACGCCTTGTAGAGCGCCACCCGGGGCGAGACCGCGGCATCCACCACCACCTTGCCGTCAAGGATGGCCTGGAGCGTATTCTGGACGAGGAGATCGCCGGCCGCCTGAGAGCCCACGAGCGCCCGCGTGTAGCGGCGCAGGAACGGAAGCTGCTTGACGAGCGAGTTCGATGCCATGCGAAATCCCTTGGAAGCTGACGTGTTGGACCCTGTCCAGCCGGGGCCGCCCTGGGACGGCCGGCCGATGCGGAAAGGGCTGTCAAAACCCAGTAACGCTTGGGCTGGGTGCGAAGTTCCCGAACCGAGGGGGAACCTCTCCCGGCGCGCCGCATTATACTGCAAGCGCAGACGAGCTTAAGCGGCGAGTTTCCGGCAGCGCCGGGACCGCGGAAGTGAGGCGTGGACACGGGTCGCCGACAGTCGGATGGTCTTTGAGGTCCTTGCGGAGCGATCATGGATTTGGGCAAGGCGGAGGCCGCACGGGCACGCCACAGGGAGCGCAATGCCATTTTTGCGTCGGCAGCCGGCCAGCCCCGCACGCTCTTCGACAGCGTGCGGCGGCGTCTCGTCCTCGTCGTACTCCTCGCTCTGGCGCCCATCGCGGCGCTGAACATCGCCCAGGGCGTGATGCAGCTGAACAATGCGGAGGAGGACGCCCGCCAGCGCCTGCTCCAGCATGCCGTAAGCGCCGCCGCCTCCCAGCAGAACATCTTCGCCTCCGCCGAGAACGTGCTTTACGCGCTCAAGAACGTGGAGGACGTGCGCTCGGCGGGGCCCAGTTGCGCCGCCACGCTGCGGGGCGCGACCCTGAGCCTGCCCTTCGCCGCCAATATCGGCGTGCTCACCCCGCAGGGCGTGGTGACCTGCGCCGCCCTGCCCTTCCCCGGCCGCTCGGTGGGCGAGGAGGCCTGGTGGCAGGCCGCCGTGGCGCGGCCGCGCTTCAGCCTGGTGGGCCCGGTCCGCAGTCCGGGCGCCAATGTGGACGTGCTCGTCGGCGTGCTGCCCTTGCGCGACGCCGCGGGGCGGCTCGAGGGCGCGGTGGCCCTCGGGATCGAGGTCAACTGGCTCGACAACCTGCTGAAGCAGCAGACCCCGCCCTCCGGGGGCATCGTCGCCCTGTTCTCGGACACCGGACAGGAGCTGGTGTCCAACGCAAGGTCCATGAGCGCCGCCCTGTTCGACCGCGCCACGTTCCGGGCCACCGGCCAGGAGCCGCGCAGCACGCTTTATGAAAGCACCGACCCGTCGGGCAAGAGCTGGACCTTCGCCACGGCCCCGCTCGGGCGCGACGGGCTCACCGTGGCCTTCGCCCTGCCCTCGGACCGCCTGTTCGGCTGGACCTTCGTGACGGTGGCGGCGAGCATCCTGCTGCCGGCCCTCATCATCATCCTGTCGCTCATCGCCCTGTGGGTGGCGGTGGACCGCGTCATCCTGCGCTGGCTGCTCTATCTGCGCCGGGTGACGGCGGTCTATGCGCAGGGCCATTACGGCTTCCGGCCGACCCGCCTCGATGCCGCGCCCTCGGAATTCCGCGTGCTCGGCCACGCGGTGGAGAACATGGCCTTCGCCGTGCGCCACCGCGACGCGCGCCTGCGCGAAAATCTCGCCGAAAAAACCGCGCTGGTGCGCGAGATCCACCACCGCATCAAGAACAGCCTGCAGGTGGTGGTCAGCCTGCTCAGCCTCTACGGATCCGGCATCGGCAAGAGCGAGGACCGACGCCGGTTCGACCAGCTGCGCCTCAGGGTCAACACCCTCGCCCTCGTGCACCGCATCCTCTACGAGGCCAATGACGGCTCGCAGGTGCACCTGCGCGAGCTGCTCGGCGAGCTGGCCTCGCTGATCGAGGGCAGCACCGACACCAATGTGCGCATCGCCGTGGAGGCCGAGGACGTGCCCCTGCCCACGGACATGGCGGTGCCCCTCGCCCTCATGGTGGTGGAGGTGGCGCTCAACCTTGCCTTGCCCCACGGCACCGCTCCCATGCCCTCGCCCATGGTGCTGAGCGGAAGCCGGAGCGGCGAGCGCCTTCACCTCGCCCTGCGCAGCACCGCCGGCCGCTGGGACGAGAAGGGCACCGCCACCGACCTCGCCGCCGGCTTCGCCTCCCAGCTCGGGGGCAGCCTCAGCCGCCACGCCGAGGCGGGGGGTGCGCTGGTGGTGGCCGGGGACTTTCCCTGCCGCCCCGCGTTCGGGCCGAAGGCCGCCCGGACCGCGTCCTGAGCTTTTTCCCTGAACGGTTCTGCCGCGCCAAACCCATGACCAGCCCGCGCGGCGCTGGTCGCGGGAGCCACGGGCCGGCGCATTCTCGGCCGCATGAATCGGAACCGGAGCCGCCCTCGCTCGTTGTTCTACAGCACGTGCCGGTCGGCCTGCGCCGCAGCCGGACCGGCCAACGTTTTCGTTGGATTGGGAGGCGGGCGACCGATCAGGCCAAAGGCCATCCGGTCGGGTCCGGCTCCAGGGGTATCGCCATGGCGATACGGTCCCAATTGGCAGGAGCAGAGCACATGGACAAGGCTCGAACCAAGGGCACGTCGCAGCGCGGGTTCGCCGCCATGGACGCGGAGAAGCAGAAGGCCATCGCCCGCAAGGGTGGCGAAAGCGTTCCCGCCGAAAAGCGCAGCTTCTTCCAGAATCGCGCGCTGGCGGCGGAAGCCGGACGCAAGGGTGGCCAGAGCGTCGCCGACGAGCATCGCAGCTTCTCGCGGGACCGCGCGCTGGCCTCGCAGGCCGGCCAGAAGGGCGGCCAGAAGAGCAGCCAGTCGGGCGGAACCCCCTCCACCGGCGGCAACTCCTGATCGCCGCCTCCGGATACCGGCGCCGGGGATGGAACCGGAGAGCCCGGACGGACGTTGACCCTCGTCCCGTCCGGCAAAGGTCCGGTTCGGCGTGGGGTCCGTCGGCAGGGACATATTCGCGGGCCGTGCGGCATTCGGGGAGGTCGCAGCCATGTGACGGACGGTTTCTTCCACGCGGCTCCCTCGCCCGTGCACCGGAGGCGAGCGCGCACCATATGAGATGGAGCGCCGAACGCCTGCCCGAGCGGATGGCCCGAGCGTCACCATGTGCGCGTCGAGCCGCCCAACCGTTTCGCCCGACAGATAGGCCGCCGAATGGACTTGCTCGCGGATCGCGAAGGGAATCACCAGGAAAGGGGTCGTCGAGAGATGGATGCCGCCGCCCTGCGCACGCAGGTGCTCGAATTCCTTCCGGCACTGCGCGCCTTCGCGCGATCGCTGACCCGGAACCGCACGGAGGCGGACGACCTGGTGCAGGAAACCCTGCTCAAGGCGCTCTCCAACATCGACAAGTTCGATCCCGGCACGAACCTGCGCGCGTGGCTGTTCACCATCCTGCGCAACACCTACTACACCGAGATCCGCAAGCGCCGCCGCGAGAATGACGGCATGAGCGCGCTGGCCCAGCAGGACACCAATGTGGGCCCGAGCCAGGAATGGTCGGCGACCCTCACCTCGCTCAAGGAGGCCCTCACCCGATTGCCCGACGACCAGCGCGAGGCGCTGGTGCTGGTGGGCGCTGCGGGCCTGTCCTACGAGGAGGCCGCAGAGGTGTGCGGCTGCGCCCTCGGCACCATCAAGAGCCGGGTGAACCGCGCCCGCGCCAAGCTCCTCGTCCTCATGGGCGCGGAGCAGACCTCGGACGTGGTGGAAGGCGACGCCGTCGCCCTGTCCGCCGCACGCAGCATCGGCTAGTGGATCAACCGAAACGGATGGTACCCATCCGTTTCGAAAAGTTGACCCACCAGATCAAAGAGTTGTGGTTCGACCTGCTCGCGACAGATGGGTTCCATCTGTCGCGGTCGAACCACTAGAGGGCGATCCGATCAGATTGCGAGGCAAGCTGATCGGGAAATCGCCCTCCAAATTCAAGAAAGAGCACGCGCCTGCTGCTTCACTCCGGCTCCCAGCCGGGCGGCGCCAGCTCGAACCCCTCGAACCGGAAGGCCGGCGCCACGGTGCAGCCCACCAGCGTCCAGGCGCCCCGGCTTTCCGCCGCCTGCCACGCGAATGCCGGCACCACCGCCTGCGGCCGCTCGCCGGCCGCGAGGTCCGGACCCAGCATCACCGCGCGCCTTCCCTCCGCATCGGCGATGGCGAGCGTCAGCGGCGCGCCGGCATGCCAGTGCCAGATTTCGGCTGCATCCACCCGGTGCCAGTGGGAGCGCTGGCCTGCCGCCAGCAGGAAATAGATGGCCGTGGACGCGCCACGCCCGCCGTCCGCAGGCAGATCGCGGAAGGTCTCGCGGAAATATCCGCCCTCCGGGTGCGGCCTGAGATCGAGGAGGGCGACCACCTCCTGCGCCGACAGGCCGGGGCTTGCGTCGGCCACCGTTCAGCCCTTGAAGGCGTTCTTGCGGGCGCGCAGCTCGGTGAAGACGGCGGCCGGCTCCGCGCCCGCCATGCCGAGGCGCTCCGCCATGGCGGGATCGTCCGCGCGCAGGAACGGATTGGCGGCCAGCTCGTCCCCGAGGCGCGAGGGAATGGTGGGGGTGCCGGCATCCCGCTTCCTCTGCGCCTCGCCGTAGAGGCGCACGAGGGTGGGGTTTTCCGGATCCACCGTGGCGGCGAAGCGGGCATTGGCAAGGGTGTATTCGTGGCCGCTGTAGAGATGAAGGTCCTCCGGCAGCGCGCGCAGGCGCTGGAGCGAACCCCACAGCACCGGCGGCTCGCATTCCAGCGGCCGGCCGCAGCCCAGCGTGAACAGGGTGTCGCCGGCGAACAGCAGCTTCTCGCCCTCGAACAGGTAGGTGGCGGGGCCGGCGGTGTGTCCGGGCGTCTCCAGCACCCGCCCCACCAGCGAGCCCACCGCGACGGGGTCGCCGTCCACCACCTCGACATCGAGGCCGGGAATCCTGTCGGCCTCGGATTTCGGACCCACCACGGTGGCGCCGAACCGCGCCTTCACGGCCGGGATGCCCTGTGTGTGGTCGGCATGGTGGTGGGTGACGAGGATGTGGGTGAGGTTCCAGCCTTCCGCCTCCAGCGCCGCGATGACCGGGGTCGCCTCCGGCACGTCCACCACGGCGGTCGCCTCGGTGACCGGGTCGTGGATGAGCACGGCGTAATTGTCTTCGAGGCAGGGAACGAGGCGGATCTCGGCTGGCACGGTCGCGGGTCTCCGGAGCGCGGGCGGAACACGAATCGGCAGGACGCCCGAATGGGTTGCGGACGCGCGCGGCATGATCCTCTATTAAGCCGCCGAGCGAAAGAGCGGCACGCGCGCCGCGACGCGACCTCCCGCTGCGGCCGGAAGAAGAGGATCCATGTTTCTCGACGTCGTCGACCTGCGCAATTTCTACGCCCAGCCCCTCGGCATCATGACGCGGCGCCTGCTGGGCCGGGCCATCCGCTCGCGCTTCGACGACGTGACCGGCCTGAGGGTGCTGGGCCTCGGCTATGCGACGCCCTATCTGGGCGTGTTCCGCGAGGAGGCCGAGCGCTGCATCGCGGTGATGCCGGCGGCACAGGGCGTGGTGCGCTGGCCCTCCGCCGCCCCCACCCTCGCCACCCTCGCCGACGAGACGCTGCTGCCCTTCCCCACATCGAGCATGGACCGGGTGGTGGTGGTGCATGCGCTGGAGATGACCCCCAACGCCGCCGAGATGCTGAACGAGGTGTGGCGGGTGCTGGCGCCGGGCGGCCGTCTGCTTGCCGTGGTGCCCAACCGGCGCGGGGTGTGGGCGCGCATCGACACCACGCCGTTCGGCAACGGCCGGCCGTTCTCGCGCGGGCAGGTGGTGACGCTGCTGCGGCAGGCCCTGTTCACTCCGGTGGGCTGGAACGAGGCGCTGTACGCGCCGCCGAGCCGCTGGTTCCTGCGCACGGCGGTGGCGTGGGAGCGCGTGGGCGCCCGGCTGGCCCTGCCGTTCTCCGGGGTGCTGGTGGTGGAGGCGACGAAGCAGCTCTACCGCCCGGTCCCGGCGCGCAAGCCGCGCCTCGCCCCGGCGCTGGAGCCGGCCCTGGACGGCAGCCTCGTCGGAGGAGTGGCGCCGGCGGGCCGGGTGCAGCTCCCCTTGTCCATGCGCGACTGAGGACCCTCTTTGGGACATTGGATACGACCGCAACCACGACCGGACCGTCATGCCCGGCCTTGTGCTGCGTTGCGGAGCGTCGCGCCTGGCCGACCACGTGAATGGCCGGAACCCGCAAGCTTTCGGGTCCCGTTCGCAAGGGCGGAAATCGGCAACAGCCGACTTCCGGCCCCCCGCATGACGGGGGTGAAGCGCCGAAGGAGGCTGCAAGCGCCCATCCGGCTGCATCTTCAAGCGGGCTCCAAACCCGCTCAAAGGGCTGATGGCGCGGTCCTGCCCCCTCCCCATCCC
>NZ_JAIVFN010000023.1 GCF_030015065.1 Xanthobacter autotrophicus
CTCCCCAACCCTCCCCCGCAAGTGGGAGAGGGAGGGGCCGCTTTTCACCATCGTCGCCGTCCGGCTTGACCAGAGGGTCCATCTGTCCGCTTTCCCGGCCCCCGCCGCTTTGTTCCGGAGGTGTTTTCCCGGCGGGGCCATGGGCCGTCCGGTCAAGCGGCCGGCGACGGTGCTCTATCGTCTCAAGGCGCTGCCCCCGCCCCCCATCAGAACGCCCAGCAGGCGCAGCCCAGCGCGCCCCAGAACGAGCGCTCGTCGGAGGTGGGCACGCTGGCCGCCAGCGCGCCGGCATGGGCGTGGCCGTGGATGCCGCAGGCGGTGGCGCAGCCGCAGGCGGCGGCGAAGGCGTATTTGCGCTCGCCGGTCTCCGCCCGCTTCTGGTAGCCGCCGAAGGTGCGCACCGGCGACCAGTCGGGCATGGGCGGCGGCAGGTCAGGGGCGAGGGTCCTGAAGTCGCCGTCGCCGTGGACCGGCACGCCCCCCAGCAGCGTGAGCACGCTAGTGATGTCCTGGATCTTGTCCTCCGATACGGAGAAGAAATCGTCCGAGAGCACCGCGAGGTCGGCGAGCTGGCCGGCCTTCACCTGCCCCTTCTTGTCGGGCTCGGAGGAGAACCAGGTGTTGGCCTGCGTCCATAGCCTCAGCGCGCTTTCGCGGTCCAAGAGGTTCGACGGCGGGTAGAGGGAAAGGCCGCCCAGGGTGCGGCCCGTCACCAGCCAGGAGAGGGAGACCCAGGGATTGTAGGAGGCGACGCGGGTGGCATCGGTGCCGGCGCCCACCGGAATGCCCGCATCCAGCATGCGGCGGATGGGCGGGGAGCGCTCCGCTGTGCGGGCGCCGTAGCGCTCCACGAAATATTCGCCCTGGAACGCCATGCGGTGCTGCACGGCGATGCCGCCGCCCAGCGCCGCGATGCGGTCGATGTTGCGGTCGGTGATGGTCTCGGCATGGTCGAAGAACCAGTTGAGGCCCTTGAGCGGCACGTCCTTGTCCACCTTCTCGAACACGTCGAGGGCGCGCGAGATGGTCTCGTCATAGGTGGCGTGCAGCCGCCACGGCCAGCGGTTCTCGGCCAAGAGGCGGATGACGGGCTCGAGGTCGCCCTCCATGTTGGGCGGCATGTCGGGCCGGGCCACCTGGAAGTCCTCGAAGTCGGCGGCGGAATAGACCAGCATCTCGCCGGCGCCGTTGTTGCGGTAGAGGTCGTCGCCCTGGCCGGGCTTCACCTGTTTCGACCAGCCGGAGAAGTCGGCCAACTCCTGCTTCGGCTTCTGGGTGAAGAGGTTGTAGGCGATGCGCACGGAGAGCTGGCCGTCGCGGTGCAGCTCCTCGATCACCGCATAGTCGTCCGGATAGTTCTGGAAGCCGCCGCCGGCGTCGATGACGCTGGTGACGCCCAGCCGGTTCACCTCGCGCATGAAATGGCGGGTGGAGTTCTTCTGGTATTCGGCCGGCAGCTTGGGGCCCTTGGCCAGCGTCGAGTAGAGGATGGTGGCGTTGGGCTGGGCGAGGAGCAGGCCAGTGGGGTTGCCGCTCGCGTCGCGCACGATCTCGCCGCCGGGCGGGTTGGGCGTGTCCCTGGTGTAGCCCACCACGCGCAGCGCGGCGGCATTGAGCAAGGCGCGATCGTAGAGGTGGAGGATGAAGACCGGCGTGTCGGGGGCGGCGGCGTTCAGCTCCTCCAGCGTGGGCAGGCGCTTCTCGGCGAACTGGTGCTCGGTGAAGCCGCCCACCACGCGCACCCATTGCGGCGGCGGGGTCACGGCCACCTGTTTCCGCAGCATCTCCATGGCGTGGTCGAGGGAGCGCACCCCGTCCCAGCGCAGCTCCATATTGTAGTTCAGCCCGCCGCGGATGATGTGCATGTGGCTGTCGATGAGGCCGGGAATGACCCGCCGGCCGCCCGCGTCGATGATCCTGGTAGCCGTGCCGGCGTGTCGCATGGCGTCGGCGGTGGGGCCCGCGAACAGGATGCGCCCGCCCTTCACCGCCACCGCCTCGGCCTGCGGGTTGGCGGGATCGAGGGTGGTGACCTTGCCGTTGAAGAGGATGAGGTCGGCGGTCTCGCTCATGGTCTGCGCCTTCGGGGAAGTGGGAGCAAAGCCGGCGGCGAAGAGCCCCGCGGCGGCGATGAACTGGCGGCGATCGGGCCGCTTCCGGTCGGGCATGGCGCTGCTCCGCTCAGGATCCGGGAGGTGTGGGGGAGGGCAAGTCCCGTGGCGCCGGTTCCGCCGCGGCGCTCTGCCGGCCCGGCAGCTGGCCGAGCACGTGGTCGGAGCAGTCGGCGAGCCCGATGGCGGCGCGCAGGCTGTCGCCGGCCATCAGGTGGCGGGCCACGGGCACGATCTGCTCGCCGATGAGGATGCCGAACAGCCCCACCAGCGCCACCACCGGCGGCGCCGGCGAGCGGACGTTGATGAGGCTGTAGACGATGCCGACCAGCAGGCCGGCGCCGAGCGAGGCGAGATAGAGCTTCATGCTGTGTGCGCCCATGGTAGGGCGGCGCCGGCCGGGGGCGGGCCGGCGCCGCGCGCGTCACGCCTTGATGAAGGCGAGGAGGTCGGCGTTGATCACCTCGGCATTCACCGTGCACATGCCGTGGGAGAAGCCGGGATAGACCTTCAGCGTGCCGTGCTTCAGCAGCTTCACCGAGAGCAGGGCCGAGTCGGCGATGGGCACGATCTGGTCGTCGTCGCCGTGCATGACGAGGGTCGGCACGTCGATGGCCTTGAGATCGTCGGTGAAGTCGGTCTCCGAGAACGCCTTGATGCCGTCATAGTGGGCCTTGGCGCCGCCCATCATGCCCTGCCGCCACCAGTTCCAGATCACCCCCTGCGATACCTTGGCGCCCGGCCGGTTGAAGCCGTAGAACGGCCCGGTGGGCACATCGAGGAAGAACTGGGCGCGGTTGGCGGCAAGCGCCGCGCGGAAGCCGTCGAACACCTCCATGGGCAGGCCGCCGGGATTGGCCGGCGTCTTCAGCATGATGGGCGGCACGGCGCCGATCAGCACCGCCTTGGCGACCCGGCCCTTGCCGTGGCGGGCCACATAATGGGCCACCTCGCCGCCGCCGGTGGAATGGCCGATATGGACGGCATTCTTGAGGTCGAGATGCTCGACCACCGCGGCGGCGTCGGCGGCGTAGTGGTCCATGTCGTGGCCGTCCCAGACCTGGCTGGAGCGGCCGTGGCCGCGCCGGTCATGGGCGACGACGCGATAGCCCTTCCCGAGGAAGAACATCATCTGGGCGTCCCAGTCGTCCGACGACAGCGGCCAGCCGTGGTGGAAGACGATGGGCTGGGCGTCCTTCGGGCCCCAGTCCTTGAAGAAGATCTCGACGCCGTCGCGGGTGGTGACGAAAGGCATGGCTGTGGCTCCCTTGGTCGTGGCGGAGGTGGCTGCCGCGGCCGGCATGGGCAGGCCGAGGGCGGCCGCGAGCGCCGCGCCGGCACCGAGTTCAAGCGTGGTGCGGCGCGTGAGGCCGCCGGCCGGGGCGCCGGTGGCGGATGGGGCTTGTTCCACGCTCAATGGCCTTCCGAGGCGCCGAACATGGTCTTGGCGTAGATGATGCCGAGGCCGTAGGCGCCGCCGAACTTCTTGGCGATGCCGGTGGTCATGTCGTAGGTACCGGTGCGGGCCCAGTCGCGCTGCAGCTCCAGCAGGTATTGCAGCGAGGTCATGGGCCGGGCGCCGGCCTGGATCATGCGCTGCATGGCCCGCTCGTGGGCCTCTTCCGAAACGTCGCCGCAGGCGTCGGCGATGACATAGACCTCGAAGCCCTGGTCGATGGCCGACAGCGCCGGGCCGACGATGCACACGCCGGTCCACAGGCCCGACAGCACGATGCGGTTCTTGCCGATGGCGTTCACCTTCTCGATCACCGCCGCGTCCTCCCAGGTGTTCATGGAAGTGCGGTCGAGCAGCTTCTCGCCGGGGAAGGCGTCGGTGATCTCGGAGAACATGGGGCCCGAGAAGCTCTTCTCCGCCACCGTGGTGAGGATGGTGGAGACGCCGAAGCCCGCCGCCGCATGGGCGACGAGGGCGGCGTTGTTGCGCAGGTTCACGGCGTCGATGGACTTGGTCGCGAACGACATCTGCGACTGGAAGTCGATCATGATCAGGGTGTGGTCGTTGGGGGACAACAACATCCCGCCGGGGGCAGCGACGGCATTTGACACGGGGAAATCTCCTGTTGTGATGATGGGGACTGACAGGGTGGACGGGAAGCTAGCGCCGCGCGGGCGCGGCGGCCATTAGTTACCTATGGGATACTGGTTTCATCCATGGACGACGAAGCAGAAGACCAGAAGATCGGGCTTGGGCACTGCCCGGCTGAGCATTTTCTCAAGTTCATGGCCCAGGAGTGGATGGGCCACATCATGGCCGCGCTTGCGCGCAACGGGACGCTGCGGTTCGGTCAATTGCGCCGGGCGCTTCCCGGCGCCATCTCTGCGCGCGTTCTCTCCGCGCGGCTCAAGGAACTCGAGGCCGCGGGCTATGTGACGCGGCGCGAGATCGAGGGGCGGGTCCGCCATGTGGAATATGCGCTGACCGCGCGCGGCGAGGCGGTGGATGCGGCGCTCACGCGCAACGAGGCCTTCGGCGTTCCCGTGGTCAGGGCCTAGAGAACGCGTTGTCCTTCTTGAGTTTAGAGGGCGATCCACTCCCCCGAAGCGAACGCCCCGGTCGGCGTGAACCGGCCGGATCGGTTCCGTCCGGTCGGGCCCGGCTGCAATCCGGCGCCCGCAGGCCCGGCGGAGGCGGATGCGCGGCGCTTCTTCGGAGCCCGTGCTGGTAGTCCAAGGTTGCGGTCATGGTTCGACCCCCGGCTGTGTGTGGCGGGGACTATCGCGCCGGGCCGAGGGGTCGTCTTGCAGGAAAGTCTACGTCCTTGGACGATCGGACCCGGACAGTTGGCGCGGACGTCGGGGAGGTTGCACGTCTTCCACAATGCGCGCAACGTCTTTGTGTCATCGGTCTTTCACGTTGTAATGAAGCCGGGCGCATCTGTCGTCTCGCCGGTGCTCCGTGCCGGCACACCCGCGATATTTCAGACTATACCAATTGATGAAGCGAAACCCTTTCCGCCATCGCTCCTGGCCGGGCGGGCGGCGCGGCGCATTTTTCCGCATCGGCTTGCGATGCAAGCTGATCGGCGCGTGCTCTAGCGGCCGCGCCGCCAGGCCCCGGGCGTTGATCCGGTGAGGCGCGCCACGGTGCGCGTCATGTGGCTCTGGTCGGAAAAGCCGCACTGGATGGCCACTTCCGCCAGCGACAGGCGCGATCGGGTGAGAAGCGCCCGCGCCTGCTCCACGCGGCGGGCGAGCAGCCACTGGTAGGGCGTCGCGCCCGTCGCCTGCCGGAAGGCGCGGATGAAATGGCTGCGCGAGACGTTGCAGGCGGCGGCGATGTCGCTGATCAGCACGGCGCCGTCCACACCCGCCATCAGCAGCTCCTGCGCGCGCCTGAGCTGCGTGGCCGACAGGCCCCCGCGGCCCACATGCGCCGCCGCGCCGTGATAGCGCTGGACGATGTGCGTCTGGAGGGCGCTGACCACCTGGCTCACGAACAGCGGGCTGCTGCTCGCCGGCTGCGCGAGGGCCGGCAGAAGGGCGCGGGCGAGGTGAGCGAGCACCGGATCCTTCCTGCCGGGCGGGGCGGAAATGCCGTCTGCGGGCGGCAGCCCCATTTCGTCGAGGGTGCGGCACAGCTCGCCCTGCGAGATTTCGAGCAGCACGAACTCGAACCCGGTCTCGATGTCGGCCAGGTAGTCGTCGGCGAAGGCGCGGACATAGCTGCTGTCCGGCTCGAAGTCATGCACGGCGGAGCGCCTGCCGCTGAAGATGCGCCGGCGGTGGCCCCCGCTGAGGCAGACCCCCATCAGGACACCGCGGTCGCTGGGCGGGGTCTCCACCCGGCTCATGCGCCGGCCATCGTGGGATTTGCGGTGGAGCACGAAGCCGGGCCCCGTCAGCTCCTGCCCGCCGCACAATGCCGCGAGCGAGCAGCCGAGGCTGTCGCGACTGGGTGTGGGCCGGCTTCGGGGCGGGCTCGGCTGTGTGCCATTCATGCCCTTATCTCACCGCCGCGCGCGCCCGAAGGCAAGGCCCACGCTGACGCGCCCTGCGCGGACCGCCGCCGGCCGCCCCTTGATGGCCGCCAAACGCCGCTTGGCGCGGGCCGGCGAGCCGTGATAGCGTCGAAATAGAACGAAGATCAATTCCGGCTCTCAATTTGCCGGATGGGGCGGGACGACACGGGACAGCCGAAAAGGAAAGAAATAGCGCCCGGCCGCCGATGTTTCATCGGGCTGCCGGATGTTTTGCCACGTCTTTCCGGTTGACACGTCTTTCCGGTTGACACGTCTTTCCGGTTGTCACGTCTTTCCGGATCGGCGATGCCTGTTCGCGAGCCACCGGACCCGAGCGGGTCTCCCGTGTGTTCGGCGCGGCGGCGAGTGCGGGGAGACGAATGGACCTGAACACGGTGCGGCAGATCAAGTCGCCCTTGAGCGCCGACGAGGTGGCCGACTGGCCTTCGGGTCACGCCTGGCTGTCCGGCGGCACCTGGCTGATGTCCGAGCCGCAGCCGGGCATCGACACGCTGGTGGATCTCCTCGGCCTCGGCTGGCCGGCGCTGGCGGCATCGCAGGCGGGGCTCGAGATCGCGGCCACCGCCACCATCGGCGCCCTCGCCGATTTCGCCGCCCCGCCGGACTGGACCGCCGCCCCGCTGCTGCGGGCCTGCGCGAATGCGCTGCTCATGTCGTTCAAGGTGGCGGATGTGGCGACCGTGGGCGGCAACATCTGCATGTCGCTGCCCGCCGGCGCCATGATCTCGCTCACCGTGGCGCTGGACGCGACATACCTGCTGTGGCCCCGCTCGGGCGCGCCGCGCACGGTGGCGGCGGTGGATTTCGTCACCGGCAACCATGCCAATGTGCTCAGGCCCGGCGAGTTGCTGCGCGCCATCCATATTCCGGCGGCTTCTCTTGAGCGGCGCTTCGCCCTGCGCCGGGCATCGCTCACCAAGCTCGGCCGCTCGGCGGCGCTCGTCATCGGCACCGCCGGGCTTGAGGGCGATTTCGTCCTCACCATCACCGCCGCGACCCCGCGCCCGGTGCACCTGCGCTTCGCCGCCATGCCGGGCGCGCCGGAGCTTCAGGCCGCCCTCGCGGCGGCGATCCCGGACGACGGCTGGTTCGACGACGTCAACGGCACGCCCGCCTACAAGCGCCATCTCACCATGCACTTCGCGGAAGAGATCCGGGCGGAGCTGGCAGCATCCGGGGGCGACGCGTGACCTACAGCATCGACGGGCGGAGCGTTTCCGCCGAGCCGCGCCCCGGCCAGTGCCTGCGCACCTTCCTGCGCGAGAGCGGCGCGCTGGGGGTGAAGAAGGGCTGCGACGCGGGGGATTGCGGCGCCTGCACCGTGTGGCTCGACGGGCGCCCGGTGCATTCCTGCCTCATGCCCGCCTTCCGGGCCAGGGGGCGGCAGGTGACCACCGTGCAGGGGCTCGCGGCCGGCGATGCGCTGCACCCGGTGCAGCAGGCCTTCCTGGAGGCGCAGGCGTTCCAGTGCGGCTTCTGCGCCGCCGGCATGATCATGACGGTGGCCGCCCTCGACGAGGCCCAGCGCACCGACCTGCCGCGCGCGCTGAAGGGCAACCTCTGCCGCTGCACCGGCTATCGCGCCATTTCGGATGCGGTCCACGGCGTGGGCGCCATCGAGCAGGACGTGGCCGGCGCGGCCTGCGGCGCCAGCCTGCCCAACCCGTTCAGCGCCGGCATCGTCACCGGCCATGCGCGCTACACCATGGACGTGGACGCCACCGACCCGGCGCTCCACGGCCTCCTTCATCTGAAGGTGCTGCGCTCGCCCCACGCCCATGCGCGCATCCTGCGCATCGGGCGGGAGAAGGCGCTGGCCGTTCCCGGCGTGGTGGCGGTGTTCACCCATGAGGATGTGCCGAAGAAGCTCTTCAGCACCGCCACCCACGAGGACCATCTGGTCGATCCCGACGACACTCTCATCCTCGACGAGGTGGCCCGCTTCGTCGGCCAGCGCATCGCCGCCGTGGTGGCGGAAACCGAGGGCGCGGCCGAGGCCGGCTGCCGGGCGCTGGAGGTGGAATACGAGATCCTGCCCGCCGTGTTCGATCCCATCGAGGCGATGGCCGAGGGCGCGCCCCTGCTGCATCCCGGCAATGACGGGATCGGCGGCGCGGCGCGGGGCAACGTCTTCCTCACCCTCAGGGGCGAGGTGGGCAGCGTCGCCGAAGGTTTCGCGGCCGCCGCGGTGGTCCATGAGGAGACCTATTCCACCTCCCGGGTGCAGCACGCGCACCTTGAAACCCACGGCTCCATCGCCTGGCGGGACGGCGAGGGGCGCATCCATGTGCGCACCTCCACCCAGGCGCCGTTCATCACCCACAGGAAGCTGTGCTATCTGTTCGGCATCTTCCCCCACGATCTGCACGTCTTCACCGAGCGGGTCGGGGGCGGGTTCGGCGGCAAGCAGGAGATGCTTGCCGAGGATCTGTGCGTGCTGGCCACGCTGCGTCTCGGCCGCCCGGTGAAATGGGAGTTCACCCGCGAGGAGGAATTCCTCGGCGCCACCACCCGCCACCAGATGACCACGCGGGTGAAGCTCGGCGCCACAGCCGACGGCACGCTGACGGCGCTGGAGGTGCACGTGGTCTCCAACACCGGCGCCTATGGCGGCCATGGCGGGGAGACGCTGGCGGCGGCGCTGGGCAGTCCGCTCGCCGCCTATCGCTGCCCGGCCAAGAAGGCGCAGGGCCACGCGGTCTACACCAATGTGATCCCCGGCGGCGGCTTTCGCGGCTATGGCGCCTCCCAGACCTCGTTCGCCATCGAATGCGCCATGGACGACCTTGCGGCGAAGCTGGGCCTCGACCCGTTCGCCATCCGCCGCAGCAACATGATCCGCCCCGACGACGTGATCCAGTCGGTCTGGAACGACCCGAGCGACGTCGCCTTCGGCAGCTACGGGCTCGACCAGTGTCTGGACCTGGTGGAGGCGGAGCTGGCGAGCGGCAGGGGCGAGGCGAAGCCCGAAGGCGACTGGGCGGAGGGCACCGGCGTGGCGCTCGCGATGATGGAAGCCGGCCCGCCCACCGAGCATCGCTCCGGCGGCGAGATGCGGCTTCTGGAGGACGGCACCTATCACCTCGCCGTGGGCTCCACCGAGATGGGCAACGGCTCGGTCACGGCCCATCGCCAGATCGCCGCCGCGGTGCTGGGCACGCGGGCCGAGGCCATCGCCATCATCAATGCCGATACCGACCGTGCCCCCTACGACACCGGCACCTTCGCCAGCACCGGCACGGTGGTGGCCGGGCAGGCGGTGGAGCTGACGGCGCGGGCGCTCAGCGCCGACATCCTCGCCTATGCGGCGCGCCGCACCAATACGGCGCTGGAAGACTGGCGGCTTGCGGGCGATGCGGTGGAATGCGCCACCGCGCGCATCCCGCTCGCCGAGCTGTACCGGCTGGGAACCGCCGAGGGCCATCGCTTCGAGGCCAAGCGCAAGGCCTATCTCTCGCCGCGCACCATCGGCTTCAACGTGCAGGGGGTGCGTCTTGCCGTGCATCGCGTCACCGGGGAGATCCGCATCCTCCACAGCGTGCACGCGGCTGATATCGGCCGCCTCATCAATCCGCTGCAATGCCGGGGGCAGATCGAGGGCGCGGTGGCCATGGGGCTGGGCTGGGCGCTCACCGAGCACATGGTGCATGACGCGCAGGGCCGCGTGCTCAATCCGGCGCTGCGCAACTACCACATCCCCGCCTTCGCCGACACGCCGCGCACCACCGTGCTGTTCGCCGACACCCACGACGCCATCGGTCCACTGGGCGCCAAGGCGCAAGGCGAATGCGCCGTCAACGCGGTGGCGCCGGCGGTGGCCAACGCGCTCGCCCATGCCACCGGCGTTCGCTTCGCCCACCTGCCCTTCACCCCGGACCGCATCTTCGACCGGCTCGGCCGGGCGGCGGGGGCGCCCCAATGAGCGGGGCGCCGGAAGGCTCGGTCACCATCGTCACGCAGACGCGGGTGCTGAAGGGCCAGGATCACGCCTTCGCCGACTGGCAGGAGGAAACCAGGCGCCTCATCGCCGGCTTTCCCGGCTTCATCGAGCAGTCGGTGGCGCCCCCCGCGCCGCCGGCGCAGGTGGATTGGGTGATCCTCCAGCGCTTTGCCAGCACCGAGGATGCGGTGGGCTGGCTGAAGTCGCCGGAGCGCCTCGCGCGCATCTCCGGCGTGCAGCACATGCTGGCCGGGCGGGACGACGTTCACCTGGTGCGCGACGGCGCCGCCGGGGTATTGCCCTCGCCGGTGTCGGTGGTCATCGCCACCCGGCTGAAGAGCGGGCAGGAGGCGGCCTATCGCGCGTGGGAGCAGCGCATGACCATGCTGCAGAGCCGCGCCCCCGGTTTCGAGGGCTACCGGCTGGAGGCGCCCATTCCCGGCGTGCAGGAGGACTTCCTGGCGATCCTGCGTTTCGATACCCAGGAGCATCTGGAAGCCTGGCTCGGCTCGCCGCAGCGCAGGGCCATGCTGGAGGAGGCGCGGGCCTTTATTGAGGAGTTTCATGCCCGCACCGTGCGTACCGGCTTCGAGCAATGGTTCTCCGCGCCCAGGGGCAAGGCGCCGCCGCCCTGGAAGCAGAGCATGCTGGTTCTGCTGGCGCTCTATCCGGTGGTGTTCCTGTTCGGCCACCTGGTGCAGATCCCGCTGCTGATGGGCGAGGCGGGACTGCCGTTCGCGGTGGCGCTGTTCATCGGCAATGCGGTGAGCGTGCTGCTCCTGACCCGGTTGGTGCCATGGGTCAGCCGCCGTTTCGACTGGTGGCTGCAATCGCCGGCGCCGCGGACCGATGCGCTGGGCGCGGGCGTCATCCTCGCATTCTACGCCGTCCTGATCGCCGTCTTCGTGCGGGTCTGAGAGCTCGTTTGGAAAATCCGGCTGGCTTATGCATGTCGCTGGAAAAGAGCCGTCGTCATGCCCGGGCAGGTTTTGACCGAGACCGACACCTGTTGGTCGTGGAGATTTGAAGCCTGTCCTACCAACCACTTTTGTTATAGCTCAATCACCATCTCGGTCTAACCACCGGGATGGATATAGCATTTACTTGGAAACTCAAGTTCGTCTAGGTATGTTCTTACTAGATCACCTTTCGAATGTCGGGAGGACGTCTGTCAGGAGTTCGAATCTTCTCGGGTGGGCCAACTACCCTCAAACCCGCCCGTTGCGAACGCCGAACGCCGCCGATTCCCGCACTAATTGAAACTGTCAGCGATCCCCGTATCACTTGGTCTGCACGATACTTGCATTGCCGTCTCGCGAAAGCACGCTCACCGTCACGTCGACGCCATCGTTGCGCAGCCGGATGTCGACACATGTCGTTCCAAGCCGCAAACCGCGGATCGTCAGGTCGGCAAGGAAACCAGGCAGTTGTGGATTCGCAAAGCGGATTTCGTTCCTGTCATGGTCGAAGCTCAGCCCGATGCAAGCGGCCAAGAACGCGAACGGGGCAGCGGACGCCCAAGCTTGGGGAGCACAAGCGACAGGATAGGCGATCGGCCCGCACCGGCGCCGGCGTCCGAAACCGCAGAAGAGTTCTGGTAGCCGTAGCAGATACTGATAGCTCGCAGCGTCGAACATGCCGGAAAAAACTTTGGCGGCGTGCCGCTTCAGGCCATATCGGCCGAAGCCCAGCGCGATGAGCGCATTGTCGTGCGGCCACACCGACCCATTGTGATATGACATCGGATTATACCGGCTTTCGCCTTGCGAAACGGTGCGAATTCCCCAACTGCTGAACGCTTCCGGTCCCGTCAGCACATCGGCGATGCGAGCGGCATAAGCGGGATCGGCGATGCCGGCGAAAAGTGCATGTCCGGCATTGGAGGATCGCACGCGGCACGGTTGCTTGGCTCCATCCAGGGCCAGGGCATAGGTGCCAATTTCCTCGCACCAGAAGCTCTCGTGAAACCGGATCCGCAACACCGCGGCCTGCTTGCCGAGAGTCTCGGCAAGGGCCGTCTTGCCAAGGACCTGCGCCAGCGTTGCTGCGGCCCCTTTGGCGGCATAGACATAACCCTGCACCTCGCAAAGCGCGATCGGCCCCTCGGCCAATGATCCATCCGCATGAAAGATGGAATCGTGGCTGTCCTTCCAGCCTTGATTGACGAGGCCGGCGTCTGTCGTCCGGAAATATTCGACGAAACCATCCTGATCCGGATCGCCGGACGTATCGCACCACGAAAGCGCGGCTTCGATGTTGGGCCAGATTGCCCGGATTGTGTCCATATCGCCGGTTCGCTCGAAGTAAAGGCCGGCGAGCATGACAAAGAGTGGAGTGGCATCAACTGATCCATAATAGTGACCAAATGGCACCTCTTTGAGATTTGCCATTTCACCGTTCCGCGTTTCATGCAGGATCTTGCCGGGCTGGGCGTCCGCCCCTGGATCGTCGGCTTTTGCCTGCGTATCCGCTAGATAGAGGAGCACGCCCTTCGCGATGCTGGGGTCGATCCAGAGCATCATGATCGCGGTGATGATCCCGTCGCGCCCGAAAACCGTGCTGAACCACGGGATGCCGGCATAAGGATAAGGGCCGCTCTTGGTCTGGCTGACCAATGTGTAGATATCCGAGGTCGAACGACAGGCCATCTCGTTGAAGAGAACGTTGCTACTTTCGACCGTGGCAATGCCCCGCGTGAGCTTTGCCAGATCTCGCCTCGCGCCGCGATAAGCCGCCAGGAAATGCATGGGCTCGGGTACCTGACCCTCGCCGCAAACCGCACTCACGAAAATTGAGCATCTCGCGCGCGGCTCGAGCACGATGTCGAATTCCGCTAGACCGGTTTCAAGCCTTTGCGGCACAGGATCGAAACTCATCACCGTGTAGCGGCGGATGGCGTCCAGGCCGTCATATCGAAATTCGACGCGTTTGGAGCTTAGGAGCCGTGCGGACAATTGGCCTCTCGCCTTGCGGCGTGTCCCACGGACTTCGAAAAGGTCGTGGAAGTCCGCCGCAAAGCGGATCGAGACCCTGAAGGCTCGCTGCTTGTCATCATAGTTGACGAAACCAATGCGCTCATAGCACCCTGCCTCGAAAAGCAATTTGGTGCGTTCTATGGCGATGATATCGCGCGGTATTGTCAGGCTGCCGCCGAGATGGATGTCGGGATTGCTTGAGTTGGCGGACAGGGAGGCATTGTCATCCTCGACGACGGAGCCGAGCAAAAGGGGGCGCTCCCCCTCGAACCTGAGATCGAAGCCGGACAGGTATCGCGTATCGCGCAGGAACACGCCTTCCGGGCCGTCGCAGCCGACGCCGATGTCGCCATAGCTGTCCAGCACGGCGAAGATATCGCCGTGCTTGAGCGTGCGCAGCGGGCGTTCGATCAGCGAGGTCTGGGGCTCGATATAAAAATCCGATGCGGCTTCGGTCCCGACGCCGATATCGTTCAAGGCATCGATCTCTTGCATTGTCATGGTTTCTCGCATTGAGGGGACGCCAGGGAGCACCGCGACATGGTTCGCAGAGAGACGGCGGCCTATGCGGCCTCCATGCGCCCAGCCCGCGATCGCGATTTCCCGATGAGATCCTCGTAGACCGCGACGTAATTCCCGGCCATCTGGCTCACGGTGAAACGCCGTTCGAAGGACCGCCGGACGATTGATCGATCAAGCGTTGCAGCGCGGCCAACAGCTTCGATCGCCATTTCCATCGAATCGACGATGAGGCCGCCGAGTCCCTCCTCGATGACTTCCGGCACCGAGCCGTTGCGCCAGGCGATGACGGGTGTGCCCGCCGACATGGCCTCGATCATGACGAGTCCGAAAGGCTCGATCCAATCGATGGGAAAGAGAAGCGCGAGGGCTCCACCGAGGAAGGCACTCTTCTGACTCTCGTCGATTTCGCCGATGAACTCGATCAGGGGATGATCCAGCATGGGCCTGATCACCTCGTCGAAATAGCCTCGATCCACCTCGTCGACCTTAGCGGCGATCTTCAGCCGGACGCCGGCCCTGATCGCAATTTCGATGGCGCGATCGGGACGTTTTTCGCGTGATATCCGCCCAAGAAAGGCCAGATACTCACCACCCTTGGCATTGAACGGGCAAACCGTGGCCGGCAGCCCGTGATACACCGTCGCTGCCCAGTTGACATTCGCCGGCATCGGCTCGCGCTGCCGGTTCGAGATCGAGACCAGCGGCATATGACGATAGGCCCCGTAAACCGGCCACAGATTCGGAATATCCAGGCGACCATGCAAGGTCGATACGAGCTTGTGACCCAGATCCCGGAACACGGGATATTGCAGGATATCGATGTGGCAGTGAATGACGTCGAACTGCTCCGCTAGCCGTCTGGCATGCTCCAGCATCACCAGATTGCTTGCTGTGTGGTCCGCGACGCCTTGAAGGCGCAGGCCTTTGTCGCAGCCCACCACGAGCTTCGCGGCAGTCTTCGATCCGCCCGCCGCGAAGAGGGTTACGTCGTGCCCTTGAGCGACCAGTTCTTCCGTCAGCCAGGACACCACTCGCTCCGTTCCTCCATAGAGCGCGGGCGGCACTGCTTCGGCAAGAGGCGCAATCTGAGCAATTCGCATTCTGTATCCCAATCATAGCATCACGTGGGCCTCGATTGTCGACAGGGTTTCATAACGACGCGCCGGACGTTGCTCGCGAGGTAGAAGCATTCGTCAGAACCCGGCTCGGCGCCCTTCAGGTAACCAGACTGCATGAGCCGTCTGAAAATTCGATCCCAATCAGAATATAGCTTCCAACCGATCACGATAGCAGGCTCGGAAACTACTCAAACCACCCTCCCGGCTTGTCCGACATCAGAGCCGACGCCTTAAGTCCGGGGATGAAGAAGGCATTATCTCGTGGCGGCAGACGTCAGCCAGTTCAAGCTCAACAGACCGAGGATTGCCGATATGGCAGAAGCGCCGAGAACGCCGAGCTTGACCGAGTTCAGAAGCGCCGCATCGAAGCCGAGCTCGGCAATGAACAGCGCCATGGTGAAACCGATACCGGTCAGCAGTCCTCCTGCTGCCAAAAATCCCCACGACAACTCGCTGGGACGAATGCCGAGATGCGATTTCACAACAAGGAAGCTGAAGAGAATGACGCCAACGGGCTTGCCCGCCACGAATGCCATGAAAATTGCAGTCGTAAGTGTAGGGTCGAACTTGGCGGCGATCATTGGGATCCCGGCGTTGGCCAGGGCAAACAGCGGCAGGATTCCAAACGCGACCAAGGGATGGAGCGCCATCTCAAGGCGCTCGACCGGGGACAGCGCTTCGCGTGTCGCGATGCCGGCCTTGTTGAGATCATTGCGAGCGGCTGTGTCACTGCTCCAATGGTCGCCGGGCGGGTAGGCAATAACCCGGTCGAGAATCGCATGGAGGCGTTTGTCGCTCACCCAGCTTCGCGCCGGCGTCATCAATCCGAGGACGACCCCCGTCAAGGTTGCGTGGATGCCAGAAGCATCGAACGCGAGCCAGATAACGCCGCCCATAGCGAAATAGACCGGGATGCTGCGCACACCCAGGCGTGCGAACGTGGCCACGGCGACGAATCCCAACCCTGCTACGCCGAGCGGCAGCCAATTCAAGGTCCCGCCATAGGCGATCGTTACAACCAGAATAGCGCCGACATCATCGAAGATAGCAAGCGAGAGCAGGAACAGCCGCAAACTCTGCGGGATACGCGAACCGAGAACCGCCAGACAGCCGATCACGAAAGCCGTGTCGGTGGACATCACGGTGCCCCAGCCGCCGGCTCCGGGGCTGTCGCCAACGATCAGCAGGAACACGCTGACAGGCGCGACCATCCCGCCGATCGCCGCGGCGACAGGCAATGCTGCCACCCGAGGATCTCGCAGTTCGCCCAGCACCAGTTCCCGCTTCAGTTCGAGCGCAATGACGAAGAAGAAGAGCGTCATCAGCCCGTCATTGATCCAGTGCTTCAGCGACCGGGATATCTCCAGGCCACCAAGATTGATCCCGGCATGAATATCCCACAGGGCGAGAAACGAAGCCGACCACGATGAGTTGGCGAGAGCGAGCGCTAAGAGGGTGCTCAGCAGCAGGACGGCGCCTGCCATAGCCTCGATGCGAAGGAAACGCATGAATGGCTTGGTCAGCCGATCAGCCGGCACTCTCGGGAGTCGGGAGAGACTCTCGTTCATTTCAAACAGTCCCTCCTTGTTTCTCAGTGGCGAACGGGGTTCTACGGCTATAGAGGCGCCTGCACCTCGTAGGTCCAGACTCGGAAGGATTTCAGAACATGAGGTCCGAAGGAATTGATGAGAGGGACGTCAGCGGCGTCGCGTCCACGCGCGACCACAATCCGGCCAATTCTTGGAACATTGTTGCGCGGATCGAACGTATGCCACGCACCGTCGAGGAAAACCTCGATCCAAGCGCTGAAATCCATCGGATCGACGACCGGCACACCGATGTCGCCCAGATGGCCATTCACGTAGCGTGCGGGGATATTGAGGCAGCGGCAGAAGGTGACCGCCAGATGCGCGAAGTCGCGGCACACCCCGACACGCTCATGGAAAGCTTCGAACGCCGTGCGTGTTGCGCGGGCTTGCATATAGTCGAAACGGATGTGGGCATGCACGAAGTCGCAGATGGCCTGCACCCGGCTCCAGCCACGCGGAATCTTTCCGAATATATCCCAGGCGATCTGGCTGAGACGATCCGTCTCGCAATAGCGGCTGCCCATGAGGTAGCCGAGACATTCATCGGGCAGATCCGGCACTGGAGTTTCCCGGGCCTCGGGCACCACGGGGTCCGGCTTGCCGTCGTCCTCGATCGTGGCGTCGCCCCAGATCATGAGGTCGCCCGCCGGCGCGACAAGCCGCCGGCACCGGTTGCCGAAGAGGTCGCGATAGGTCGACACCGGCACATCCGGCGTCGTGAAGGTCGTCTCTTGAACCCTGATGTCGGCCGCGCGATCGTCATGGACCGACAGCAGGCACACCAACGCGGTTGGTTGTGTGCAGGTCAGGGTGATCTCGTAGCCGTAGCGGATCAGCATCGTGCCGCCCTACCGGAAATCGGTGGCGGTCAGGGTGTTCGAATTGCGGCGGCTGTGGGAATACGCCTTGCGTGCAACATCATGGATGGATGCACGCATGGCATCGAACGCCGAAAGATATTGCGCCTCCGACATTCGCGCGCCCCGTGGCTGGCCTCCTGCGAGTGCCGCGATCTCGACAAAAAACCGTATCTCGAACATGCCATCATGACCGAAGAAGACAACCGCATTGCGCGCCTCATCGAAGCTCCGGCTCGGATTGAGGAAAGCCACTGTCATGATTGGCACGCGGCTACAACCGGCACCAAGGCGACCGTTGGTAGCCCACTGCGGTCCTTTCTGCAGCTAGCGTAGCGTTCGGCGAGCGACAAACGGTTATCGCTCACTGCCCACCGCCAGAGGGCCGTCATCGTGAGTCGAGGCGTATCTACGCGGGGGAACACGGGATGGAGCGTCCGGGATCGATCCGCCTCGATCTTCCAACCGTCTTGATGGTCAAGCGTGTCGGGCGCCGGTGCTCCGCCCTCATTGTCCCAAACGCCAATCGCGAGGGCATGCTGTCCGAATTCGGTATTCGTCCCGGGAGCGTTCATGGTAGTGACCTTTCATCCGGTGTTTCAAATACGCTGAACCTGTGAACATAAAGCTCGTTTCCGTCGCTATCGCTGATCGACATGGCGTCTGGCTGCTGCGGCATGTTGAGAGTTTTTGAAAGCCGCAGCGCGATCTCGATTGCATCATCGAGATTTGCGGCGTCCGCAGTCTCCCGACCAATGACAGCGTGCGCCTTGTCCGTTTCGCGGATACGGTAGAACTCGATCACGATCTTCATCGCCGATTCCCGACGCCACGCAGCGTCACGACCACCGCACTTTGCCTTTGGCGCGCTTGGTGTTTGTATTTGCAGCGAGTCTGGTTTGGCTGGCGAACGGGTCCGCTGACCTGGGGGCCGCCTTTTCCTGCGTCGGCTTTTTGGCCTCGCGATTGCCGCGCTTCTGTGCCTTAGCCATGACTGAACGTTCTCTCGATGAGAGTGTCGCCTTCGCTACCAGACGAAGTGCTCACCGGCTCGAGGTTATCCTGCGTCGCCACCCGTTCGTGACGTTCGTCGTCGTTGCGGATACGATATTGCGGAAGCTCTCCCCGCGACGGCAAGGTACCGGTAATGTGATAGATGCTGGCGCCTTGGGACCGCCGTATGAAGCCGCCCTTTAGCCGGACTGCCTGCCCCAAGGCGTAGAGATGGGTCGGGGTGTCAGGGCGCATAGGACGGGAGGTGCGTCGGGAAAGATTTGGAGTGTTCATGATGTCTTGTTGTCCTTTTCGAGTGCGGCATCGAGGTCCGCTGCATTGATCGGCACCATCTGATGAGTCGACATTTTCACGCCGATCCCAGGCAGATGAATGAATGAGCCAACGCGGTGCCACGCCAGTCGGGAGACGCCTTCAATAGGCTCCTCGTCATGGTCGACGCGATACTCCCCGGCCGGTTGCGGCTTATCAAAGCCAGGCAACAGAAAGGCGTTCTTGAAGTGGACGATGGCTTGTGTCGTGCGATTGGCCATGATTGCGGGTCTCCGCAGGGCACAGGAATGACCGCGTGCCCGGTGTACCCATTCAGACTGGAACGTTCTCCAAACTGTCAGTACATCCGTGGTCAGTTCGGAGTTCATTCCAGAACTCGAATGGAGCGACATACCGCGCCGGACGGCGCATGCATTCGCTATCGAAAATTCGAAAGAGGATGGCGGGTCTCTGACACCGCAAAGCCACGGCCAAATCAACGAACCATATTTATATGGGTCTCGACTGAGTTCTAAACAAGGAGAGCGGTTCGCCTTGTTTCCGGTCGAGGACCGGGAACCGTTAGAGCTTGAGGACGAGCTGCTGTCTGATATCTAGTGCCTAGTCGGTCCCTCGCTCGTCTGAATCTCCGCCCTGGTCAGGAGCAAGCTTCGCAGTGGCGGTGGTCGTCGGCGACGAAATCGTGGTTTGCTGCTTCTCCTCTCATGAGTTTAACGTACTGATCTTGTCGGTGCATGCCGTAATCTGATGCAGATTGATTGTACACACATCACCTTTTCATGCAGCGAGCGCCGCCGTCGTAGCCTCGCATCCCACAGTGCTCGGCTGGCTGTTCGTCATAGCCGTGCAAAACGGCGCGCTGTTTGTTGCTGCTCTTCATTTTCAGATCGGAGGTTCCGCACTGAGGGCACGTTGAATGGCCTGCACCAGGTCTCGATCCCGAAACGGCTTTTTCAAAACCACGGCGTTCGGCCATGATGCCTGCACGGCCCTGTCATCGCCGGTCACGAACAGGTGCGGGACAAAGCCACTTCGCAGTATTTCAGTAACCGCAGACATGCCGCTGCCGTGGCGTAGACCGGCGTCGACGATCATGAAGTCGGGCTTGTGGCGAGCTGCTGCGGCCACCGCGTCGGCTTCGGTCGTTTCGATCGCGCAGATTGTATGGCCCATCTCCATCAGAAGGTCAGCATACAGCATTGCGATGAACGCATCGTCTTCGACCACCAGAACACGCGACGCCTTCCTCGGTGTAGAGATTATGCAGGAGTCACGCTCTGACATTTCGATCGCCCTGTGATGGGATGTGGAGGCGCGCACCCTCGGACAGCCTCTATTAAAGAACCAAAAGCTAAACCGAGCGGGACGGCCTTTTCAATCGAAAGCCTCAGCCAGATGGCTGCGATCATTAAATTCTGCCGACACCTCCGAGGCCGCCAAAAAGCCATAGCAGCACGAGAACGATAACAATCAAGCCAAGGACGCCGCCCAGTCCGGCGCTGCCATAGCGGCCGTGCGCGTAGTAGCCTCCACCGCCGCCGAGCAGAAGGATCACCACGATGATGATCAGAATCGTACTCATGATCTGGTACTCCTCGAGACGTTGATCGTTTCAGAAGAGCCGATCAGGAGCTCTGGGACTTCGTTTGTTCAATTCCGCGCAGGCAATGCACGGCGACATGCGATCACGATCGCGGCGCCGTGTCCCGCGGACCGTCATGTGCCGGTGTTGTACTTGAACTCTGGAAGCGCTTTCAGCGAGTCCTTGGTCGCGCCGGCCAGCACCATCTTCTTATCTTTCACCTGGATGGAGCTGAACGGCACCACAACGTATTTCGAGCCCACGCCCAGGAACCCCCCGACGGAGAGCACCGCGAAAGGCACCTTCTCGGAGGAAGTAACGATCAGATCGTCGATCGTTCCGATAGTTTCGTTGGCTTCATTGACGACAGTGCTGCCCACCACCTTAGATGTCCGATAGCCCGTCGCCAGCGATGCGGGGTCGACCTTCGTCAGGGTGACAGTTTGGGGAGAACCCTGCGAAAACGCTGGACCGCCGAGCGAGGCCGCCAGGAGGGCGCTACCCGCTAGAATTTTGATTGAACGTGTCATTGGTCGCTCCTTTTGATCTGTCTTGTATTGGTCTGTTACGTGCAGCAGGCCGTCCGGGACGGAATGACGCCCCTGGCCGCCGCCTGCGCTTACTTCTTCAATGCGTCCTTCAAGCCGCCGATGGCGTTCTGAACCTTGCCTTGGGCCTTCTCGCTCTTTCCCTCGGCGGTCAGTTTCGCGTCACCGACGGTCTTACCGGTCGTCTCCTTGATCGCGCCCTTCGTCTCCTTGGCCGCGCCTGCGATACGATCCTTGTCCATGTCGTCACTCCGCTTGTTAATACCCGCCTGGCGAAGCTGCCGGCCGGTGCGAGAATCCGAGCCATCTGGGGTCGGAAATCCAATTCACATTGGAAGGAAGCATATGGAGTACGCGGGTCCGCTGGCAGGCTCGGAATCTACTCAATCGCATGGCTTCCCGAGGGCGCTGGACCCCCATTAGCGATATTCGGTGGCCGTGGCAGAATGCTCTCGGATATACTACCTACGGATAAGCGGCGGCCGGTCCGGGAACATGTGGATTAACCTCAAATCGCACGCAGAGACCGCCGGGCGCGAAGGGAAGGCCAATGCCAGGAAAAAACGGAACCTCGGAGACGAAGGCAGGCCGCCGCCGTTCAAGGGGGCAGGCCTTGGTGGCCCGTGGGCCGCCGCATGCGTCAGCGGATTTTCCGATCGTCGGCATAGGCGCCTCGGCCGGCGGCCTGGAGGCTTGCACCAAGCTTCTCGGGGCCCTGCCGCCCGACAATGGCATGGCATTCATCCTCGTGCAGCATCTCGACCCGACGCACGAAAGCATGATGGCGGAGCTGTTGGCTTATCGCACCGCCATGACCGTCGTGCAGGCCACCAATGGCATGCTGCTCGAACGCCAACACCTCTACATCATCCCGCCGGGCACCTATCTCTCCGTCAGCAACGGCACTCTGCATCTCTCTGAGCCCGAAGCGCGTCACGGCGCCCGACTGCCCTTCGACTTTCTGCTGCGCTCGCTGGCGGAGGAATACGGGGAACGCGCCATCTGCGTGATCCTTTCGGGGACGGGCGCCGATGGCAGCCTCGGCCTGAAGGCCGTCAAGGAAAAGGGCGGTCTCGTCATCGCTCAGAATCCGGACGAGGCTGCCTTCGACGGGATGCCGAGAAACGCGATTCTGACCGGCGCGGTGGATCTTGTCCTGCCGCTTACGGGCGTCCCGGACGCGCTCGTCAAATTCCACCGGCGAATGGCGCTGACACGTACGGCTGCTGCGCCCGCCGATGGGAACACCGCTCCAGACTGGCTGCCGGAGATCGTCGATCTGCTCCGGAAAAAAACGGCTCACGATTTCAGACTTTACAAGGAGGGCACGCTGCGGCGCCGGATCGAGCGCCGCATGGCCATGGCGTCGATCGAAACCGACGACATCGAGCGATATCTTGATGCGTTGAGAAACGACGAAAAAGAGCTCAATCAACTGGCCTCGGATCTACTCATCAACGTCACCAGTTTCTTTCGCGATCCCAAGATATTCGATGTCCTGAGCCAAAAGGTCGTTCCCGATCTGGTCCGCAACCATTCCATCGATCAGCCGCTGCGGATATGGATCGCCGGATGCAGCACCGGCGAAGAAACCTACTCTCTCGCCATGCTCTTCCGCGAGGAAATCACGGCGGCGAAGCGGGAGATCAAGCTTCAGATCTTCGCCTCCGACGTTGACCCCGATGCCGTCGCGACGGCCAGGGAGGGCCTCTATCCGGAAACGATCGCGGCGGAAGTGTCGGCCGCAAGGCTTACCCGTTTCTTCTCGAAGGACGAGCACGGCTATCGGATTTTGCCGGAACTACGTGCGACGATCGTCTTCGCGGTGCAGGACGTGCTGGCCGACCCACCCTTCTCACGACTCGACCTGATCTCATGCCGAAATCTGCTCATTTATCTGCGTCCCGAGGCGCAGGAGAAGGTGATCTCGTTCTTCCACTTCGCCTTGCGAGAAGGCGGCATTCTCCTGCTGGGCAGCGCCGAGACGATCGGCAATTCCAAAGGGCGTTTCGAGGTCATCTCGAAGGCGGAGCGCATCTATCGACACATCGGGCGCGCCCGCCCCGGCGAGGCGGGTTTTTTGTTCGGATCCGCCGAGGGCGCGCGGCTACCCCTGCGCGCACCACAGGGTCAGACGCCATCCCGGCAAGTCGCGCTCGCCGAGGGGTGCCGCCGCCTCATCGTCGAGATGTATGCACCCGCAGCGGTGCTGATCAACAGCAAGCTGGAATGGCTCTATTCCCTGGGACCGACCGAACGCTACCTGCGCGTGCCCCAAGGCCATCCGAGCTACGATGTGCTCGCGATGGTGCGCCCGCATCTGCGGATCAAGCTCAGGGCGGCGATCTATCAGGCCATCCAGGAAAAGGCCCGTATCGTGATCCCGGGCGGACGGATGAACTATGAAGGCAAGCTTGGTTTGTTCGAGATCGCCGTGCAACCGGCCGTGATCGACGGGGAGGACCTGCTGCTGGTCTGCTTCATAGAGAGTCCCGCGACGGTCCATAAGCGAAGCCGGGCGGCTACCCCGCCCGATCGTGAATATGTCGCGGAGCTCGAGCAGCAATTGGAAGCGACACGAACGGAACTGCAAGCCGCGGTCCACAGTCTGGAAACATCAAACGAAGAACAGAAGGCGGTCAACGAAGAGGCCCTGTCCGCCAATGAGGAATATCAATCGACCAACGAAGAGCTGCTGACGTCGAAGGAAGAGTTGCAGTCGATGAACGAGGAGCTCACGGCCCTCAACAGCCAGCTCCAGGAAACGCTGGAACGGCAGCGGACGACTGCAAGCGATCTCCAGAACATCCTCTACAGCACGGACGTTGCAACAATTTTCCTCGATCTCGATCTCGGCATTCGTTTCTTTACGCCGGCGACCAAAGCGCTTTTCAACATCATTGCGACAGATATCGGCCGACCACTCGCCGATCTCAACTCGCTCGCCGACGACGGCGTTCTTCTCGCCGATGCTCGCACGGTGCTGCAAACGCTCGCGCCGATCGAGCGGGAAATTCAGGCCAGGAACGGTCTATGGTATGTCCGCAGGATACTCCCCTATCGCGCCCAGAATGACGGCGTGGAGGGCGTCGTCATCACCTTTGCCGATATCACGGAGCGCAAACACACCGCTGATGCGCTGGAGGCCGCCAAGCGCGACGCGCAACAGGCCAGTATCGCCAAGTCCCGATTCCTCGCCGCCGCGAGCCATGACCTGCGCCAGCCGCTGCAAGCCATCAGCCTGATGCAGAGTGCCCTGACCCGGAAGATTCGCGACCACAAGATAGAGGAAGCTATTGCGCTGGTGGCCCGTCTCGACGAAACGGCCGCCGCCATGTCGGGCATGCTCAACACGCTGCTCGATATCAACCAACTCGAGGCCGGTACGGTCCATCCGGAATTCGTGAGTTTCCCTATCGGCGACATGCTGGAGCGGCTGCGCGATGAGTTCAGCTATCACGCCACAGCCCAGAAGCTCGTCCTGCGCGTCGTCCCGTGCGGTCTGTCGGTCTATAGCGATCCGCGCCTGCTTGAGCAGATGGTCCGCAACCTGCTGTCGAACGCCTTGAAATACACCACGCGCGGCAAGGTGCTGCTTGGCTGTCGCCGGCATGGCGAGATGCTCAGAATCGAGGTCTGCGATACTGGCGCCGGCATTGCCGAGCAGGATATCAGGGCCATCTTCGACGAGTATCACCAGCTCGACAACCCCGCACGTGAACGCAGCCGTGGTCTTGGTCTCGGACTGTCCATCGTGCAGCGCTTGGCGATATTGCTAGGTCATCCCGTGCATGTCCGCTCGCAGCCAGGGAAGGGCTCGATCTTTTCCATCGATGTCATGTTTCCGGCGGACGAGTTGTCGCGAGCGGAAGGCCATTCTCCTGTCACAAGCGGGCCCAAGAGTGATGGCGACCGGCACACTGGCGCGATCCTGGTCGTCGAGGATGACCGAGAATTGCGTGAGCTCATTGAAGTGGTCCTCAGCGAGGAGGAACATCGCCCGGCAACAGCGCCCGATGGTCCCGCGGCGCTGGATTTGGTCGTCCATGGCGGTTTTCAGCCCGACCTGATCCTGGCGGACTACAATCTGCCGAATGGCATGGATGGACTTCTCGTGGCCACGAAGATTAGAGAGAGACTGCATCGTCATATACCAGTCGTTGTTTTGACGGGCGACATTTCGACGGATACCCTGCGACGCATTGCCGGCCAGGACTGCTTGCAACTCAACAAACCGGTCAAGACGACAGACGTCCTGCAAGCAATCCAGCGCCTGCTTTCCATCGCGCAACCCGCGCGGCATCCGCCGCCGCAGCAGCGGGCTGAAGCCGCCCGGCATTCCGAAACGTCCGTGATCTTCATTGTCGATGACGATGGCCACGTCCGCGACGGGATACGCGACCTGCTCGAAGCCGACGGGCGGGTCGTTGAGGATTTCGCGAGCTGCGAGGCTTTCCTCGAAGCCTATCGGCCCGGTCAAGCAGGATGTCTGCTGGTCGACGCCTACCTGCCCGGAATGACTGGCCTTGAATTGTTGGAACGGCTCCATCATGCCGGCAACGGATTGCCCGCTATCATGATCACCGGCAACAGCGACGTGCCGATGGCTGTCCAAGCCATGAAGGCCGGTGCGAGAGACTTCATCGAGAAACCGATCGGCCGCGAGGAACTGCTCGCCAGCGTCGCGCGCGCGCTCGAACAGGCCCAAGATGCGGCCAAGCTGTCGGACTGGCGAAAGGCAGCGACCGACCACATTGCGAGTCTCACGCCGAGACAACGCCAGGTCATGGATCTCGTGCTGGCCGGACACCCCAGCAAGAACATCGCGGCCGATCTGAACATCAGCCAGCGCACCGTCGAAAATCATCGCGCCGCAATCATGAAGAGAACCGGGGCCAAGTCTCTTCCGGCACTCGCGCGTCTGGCGCTCGCCGCGGCCTCCGGGCAAGAGGAGGTGACGAATACCTAGATATGTTGCCCGTCACCGAAGTGGTGCGGCAGGAACCTATCGAGGGAACACGTTGGGTGAACGGTATTGCTCCCTTCAATCGAGACTTGGGCTATTACGCAGCGAGCAGTGGAATGTTGGACACAAGTTGGGCGAAGTCATAGACCAATCCCCTCTGCCGCCCCAACTGCCAGGATACCGAACCGCCCTGAACGACGCCCGCGACTTCGCGGCCAAGCTGGCGGTCGATGATAAACCTCCACAGACGAGGCTATCCGGCCCGTTGCCTTTGCGCGGCGAGCCGCGCGATGGCGGGCGGCGCTGCGATTGTGGGGTCTCCGCGCCGCCCGCCATCGCTCAGGTCCGATCCTGCTGCGGCTGTGAAACGTCGTGCGCGTCAGCAGGCCACCCTAACTCGAACGCCATCTTTCCCAGTTTTGTCCAGACGCAGCGCGCGCGTTCGCCGTCCTCGCTTTGCAGCTTGTCGGCGATCCAGAACAGCGCGCCGTAGATCATGGTCCGATCATCGCCGGTCAGTTCGACGATGCCCGCCTTGACGACGAGGCCGCCGAGTTCGATCAGATGCCGCGTGCGCCTGCGGCGCTCGACCTGCCATGTGCGCATGTCACGCCGGGCGCGCGCCGCTTGATAGCGGTAGCGCGCCGCGCGGTTGCGTTTGAGCGCCGCCAGTGTTGCGCTCAATTGCTGGAGCAGTTCGCCGTGCCCGACCTTGAAAAAACGCGGCCCCACGCTTGGCCCATGCCTCCCGCTTTGCGGCGTCCTTGGTTTCGACCAGCACCATCAGAGCGCCCGCGAGTTCGTCGGTGCCGAGGCTATCTGCGCCGGTGGCGATGACGAGTTCGCCAAGCTGCTGCACCTTGCGGCTCTTGAGGTCGCGCACCTTGTCCTCAAGCGCCTTCAGTTCTGCGTCAAAGTTCCGTGGCTTGCGCATCATCGTCTCCGTAGATTGTCAATGCAGCGATGATAGTCGAGCGACTTGCGGAATGCTGTAAGGTTGCCGGGACAGCTTGCGACGGTCTGGTCCATCCCGAGATTTTTTCGAGGGAGGGCGCGCTTATACGTCGTTCCGACGTGCGCTTGAGCATGTCAATGATCCGATCGCGATGGCGATCTATCATCTTCACGTCAAGGTCATCAGCCGTAAGAGCGGCCAGAGCGCGGTGGCGGCCGCCGCCTACCGCTCGGCCTCGCGTCTGCGCGATGAGCGGCTTGGCCGCGTGCAGGACTTTTCCGCCAAGCGCGGCGTCGTCCATTCCGAGGTGCTGTTGCCGGAGAACGCCCCCGAGCGATGGAGCGACCGCGAACGGCTGTGGAACGATGTCGAGGCGTTCGAGGTCAGGAAGGACGCACAGCTTGCCCGCGAGGTGGAGTTTGCAATCCCGCGCGAAATGACGCAGGCGCAAGGCATCGAGCTTGCCCGCGACTTCGCGCAGTCGGAGTTTGTCGATCAGGGCATGATCGCCGATCTCAATGTGCATTGGGACATCGGCGAGGATGGGATGCCCAAGCCCCACGCCCATGTCATGCTGACCATGCGATCCGTTGACGAGAACGGCTTCGGCCCGAAGGTGCGAGACTGGAACGCGACCCAGATGGTCGAGCGTTGGCGGGAACGCTGGGCGGAGCTGGCCAACGAACGCCTGGCCGAACTCGACATTGACGCGCGCATCGACCATCGCAGCCTGGAAGCGCAAGGCATCGACCTTGAACCACAAAGCCAGATCGGCGCACCGGCGCAGCGGATCGAGGGCGAAGGGATCGAGGCCGCCGACCGCGCGGACATGCACCGCGAGATTGCCCGCAACAACGGCGCGCGTATCATTTCCGATCCGTCCATTGCACTCGACGCGATCACGCATCAGCAATCGACGTTCACGCGCCGCGACATGGCGAAGTTCGCGCATCGCCACAGTGACGGGATGGAGCAGTTCAACGAGGTCATGGGGGCGATGCGCAATGCACCCGATCTGGTCGAACTCGGCAAGGATTCTCGCGGCGAGGACCGCTTCACCACGCGCGACATGATCGAGGCCGAACAGCGTCTCCATCGTGCCGCCGAACTCATGGCCGACCGCGAGCGCCATGAGGTGAACGACGCCGACAGGCAAGCGGCGCTTGCACGAGCCGAAGCGCGGGGCCTTGTCCTTTCCGGTGAGCAGGCCGACGCGCTGGCGCATGTCACGGACGGGTGCGATCTGGGCATCGTCGTCGGCTATGCCGGGACGGGAAAGAGCGCCATGCTGGGCGTGGCGCGCGAGGCATGGGAGGCGACGGGCTATGAGGTGCGCGGCGTTGCGCTGTCCGGCATCGCTGCCGAGAATCTGGAAAGCGGATCGGGTATCGCGTCACGCACCATCGCCAGCATGGAACACGGCTGGAAGAATGGCCATGACATGCTCACCGACCGCGATGTGCTTGTCATTGATGAGGCGGGCATGGTCGGCACGCGGCAATTGGAGCGCGTGCTGTCCCATGCCGCAGAAGCTGGCGCTAAGGTGGTGCTGGTCGGCGATCCGCAACAGTTGCAATCCATCGAGGCGGGCGCGGCGTTCCGCTCGATCCATGAGCGCCACGGTGGCGCGGAAATCGGCGAAGTCCGCCGCCAGCGGGAGGACTGGCAGCGGGATGCCACCCGCGATCTGGCAACCGGCAGGACCGGCAATGCGATCCATGCCTATGACAGTCACGGCATGGTGCATGCAGCCGAAACCCGCGAACGGGCGCGCGACGATCTGATCGACCGCTGGGACCGCAACCGGCAGGCGTCGCCGGACAGCAGCCGCATCATCCTCACCCACACCAATGCCGAGGTGCGCGAACTCAACGAGGCAGCGCGCGACCGGATGCGCGCGGCGGGCGATCTCGGCGAGGACGTGCGCGTCACCGTCGAGCGCGGCGAACGCAGTTTTGCCACCGGGGATCGCGTCATGTTCCTGCAAAACGAGCGCGGCCTTGGCGTCAAGAACGGCACGCTCGGAACCATCGAACAGGTCAGCGCGCAGAGCATGGCGGTTCGCACCGATAACGGGCGCAATGTCTCGTTCGACCTCAAGGATTACAACCGCATCGACCACGGTTACGCGGCGACGATCCACAAGGCGCAGGGCATGACGGTGGACCGCACCCATGTGCTGGCGACGCCGGGCATGGATGCTCACGGCAGCTATGTCGCGCTGTCGCGACACCGCGACGGGATGGAGTTGCATTACGGCCGTGACGACTTCGCCAGTCAGGACAAGCTCATAAGCACCTTGTCGCGCGACCGGACCAAGGACATGGCGTCAGATTACGAGCCAGCACAGAGCTACGCCCAGCGGCGCGGCATCACCTTCCGCGAGCGCGTCGCCGAGATCGTGCGCAAGGTCGTGCCCGAGAAAGTGCGCAGTATGTTCGATGGTCTGCGTCCATCCGTAGATGCCGCGCCGCCGGCCAGCGAGGCACAGCGACCGGAAAGGGAGGCAGCCCAGCCGGAAAGGGAAAGCGCGGGTGTAGCGACGCGGCGTGGCTCCACAGCGCCCGTCCGTGAGGCCGCCGATGACCCGGAGGTAGCTCTGCGTCGCGCCCGCACCGAAGCTCTCAAGCGTCATGCCCGCGCGGTGGATGCGATATTCAGCACCGAGGACATGGGCAGCAAGGCCAGCCCGGAGCAGTGGACGGAACTGGTCGATTCCCGCAAAGCCTTCGATGAGGTCCGGCCCTACGGCTGGCAAGATGCGGAAGCCGCCTACGCCAAGGACGAAAGCCTCGCCCGTGAAGCGGGATCGGGCCGGACTGGCCGCACCATTCGCGCCCTCCAGTTGGAGACTGAAATCCGCACCGATCCGCAGCGCCGTGCGGACCGCTTCGTGGAGCGCTGGCAGAAGCTCGACCGGGCCAGCGAGCGCCAATATGCGGCAAGCGACTACTCCGGCTACAAGGCCGCGCGTAAGGAGATGGGCAACATGGCGATGAGCCTCGAACGCGATGCGCAGATGGAATCCCTGCTCCGGGGCCGGAAGCGCGAACTCGGTATCGATTTCGACTCAGGCCACAGTCTTGGCCGCGACCTTGCCATCAGTCACGGGCTCGGCAGAGGACGGGGAATCGGACTCTGATTTAGTGTCATGCCGTCGCCCGAAAATCGCGGCGCGCCGTGTTGGGCGACATGGAACGATTCCGCCGATTGCAAGTATTTGCCGCCGTTTCTACGCCGCAGCACTACGACGAGAAAATATCTCTTGCACAACGATAAATCATTGCTCTGTCTGGTCTCGGAAACCCTCAAGAACAGTCAGCAGGAGGCAGCGCGACCATGCACCAGCCAGATCGTATCGTCCGCATGACCACCGTCCTTGCTCGGACCGGGCTGTCCAAGTCCACGATCTATCGCAAGATCACTGAGGGCACGTTCCCACCCCGGATCAAGATCAGCGTCCATGGTGCTGGCTGGCGCGAGTCCGACATCAACCGCTGGGTTGCCAACCCTGTCGGATGGCGCGCCGTCAATGACAACGAAGACCCCGGCGGAAAGGCGGGCCCCCATGATGCCGGCTGACCCGCCCGATTCTGAGCGGCATCCCGTCGCGGCCAACGATAACGGCGGCACGGACGGTCCCGATCCCGAGTCGTTGCGCAAGGTCAACGAGGTAGCTCTCCAGCTTGCCCGCATCATCGGCCGCCGCATCGCGCGCGAGGATTTTGCCGCGCGCATCGCCGCGAATGACAACGTCCCGAAATCCGGCGATGAGCCGGAGCACGAGACCGGGCGGGAGGCCGAAGATGAGGATTGATCCATTCGCGGTCGCGAGGTCCGTGATCGCTCTTGGCACCCCAAATCGTTGACATCTTATGAGATGTCACTATATTGTTTCCGATGAGGCTGGTTCTGGACACCAACGTGATCGTGGCGGCGTTCCGCAGCCGCAACGGGGCGAGCAACCTGCTTCTCCGGTTCGTTGACCGGGGCACGGTGACGCCGCTTTGTTCGACGGCGCTGTTTCTGGAGTATGAGGCGGTGCTGAGCCGGGAGGAAACCCGGAAGGCGACGGGTCACAGTTTGAAGGATGTCGCTTCGGTGATGAGCGCGCTCGCCGCCGTATCCGAGGGCGTCGATATCTCGTTTCGGACGCGACCTATGCTGTCCGATGTCGCGGATGAGATGGTGCTTGAGGCCGCATTGAACGGACAGGCCGAGGCCATCGTGACGCATAACGTCAAGGACTTCCGCCCGGCGTTGACGCTTGGCGTGACTATCGCAACACCGGGAGAAATCGTCAGGAGACTGAACACATGACGCAGGCCCAACGCTACAAATACCCGCTACAACTGCCGCAGTCGCTCAAGGAGACGGCGGCGCGCCTTGCCATGGAGGATGGCGTGTCCCTCAATCAGTGGATCGTCTCGGCCGTGGCGCAGAAGATCGGGGCTGTGGAAACGGCCAGCGATTTCCTGAAAGCGCGTGCTGGCAAGGCGAAGCGCGGCAATCTGACGAGGCTTCTGGACAGGGCACCGGACTCAATGCCGACGCCGGAGGATGCAATCAAAGACTGATCGAACGGAGATGACCATGCCCCGTGTTGCGCTCTACGCTCGCTATTCGTCCGACAACCAGCGCGATGCTTCCATCGAGGATCAGTTGCGCCAGTGCCGCGAGCGCGCCGCGCGCGAGGGCTGGACCGTGGTGGACAGCTATTCCGACCGCGCCATCTCCGGCGCATCGCTCATCCGTTCCGGCATTCAGGAGCTTCTGGCCGACGCCCAGGCGGGCCGCTTCGACATGGTGCTGTCCGAGGCGCTGGACCGCATCAGCCGCGATCAAGAAGATGTCGCCGCCGTGTTCAAGCGGCTGCGCTTCGCAGGCGTCTCCATTGTCACGCTGTCGGAAGGCGAGATCACCGAGCTTCACGTCGGCCTCAAGGGCACGATGAATGCGCTGTTCCTGAAAGACCTCGCGCTCAAGACCCATCGCGGCATCAGGGGCCGTGTCGAGGCCGGCAAGATCGGCGGCGGCAACGCCTATGGCTATCGCGTCGTCAAGACGTTGGACACGAACGGCGAGCCGATCCGGGGCGAACGCGAGATCATCGAAGATCAGGCAGAGATCGTGCGGCGCATCTTCCGCGAGTATGTCGCCGGCAAGGGGCCGCAGAAGATCGCAGCAGACTTGAACCGCGAGGGCATCCCGAGCCCGACCGGCAAGCGCTGGTCGGATACGACGATCCGCGGCAACCGCGCCATCAGTTCGGGCATCCTCAACTGCGAGCTTTACATCGGCGTCATCCGCTGGAACCGGCAGCGGCAGATGAAGAACCCGGACACCGGCCGCCGCGTCCTGCGCCTCAATCCCGAGAGCGAGTGGATACGCACCGATGTCCCCGCGCTTCGTATCGTGCCGCAGGAGCTATGGGACGCCGCCAAGGCGCGGCAGGATGAACTGACCGGCCTCTATACCAAACAGATCGAAGGTGCCCGCGAGGGTATCCGCCGCAGCGTCGCCGCCAATGGCGGTCTCAACGCCACACACCGGCCGCGCACGCTGTTGTCCGGCCTGCTGTTCTGCGGATGCTGCAACGGCTCTTATGCCCGGCGCGGCCAGGACCGCTACGCCTGCACCAATCATGTACTGTCCAATGGCTGCGACAACGCTCGCACCATCGGCCGCGAGGCGCTGGAGGCTCGCGCGCTCGCCGGTCTGCGCGACAGCCTGATGGCGCCGGAGGCCGCCGCCGAAGCCATGCGCGCCTACGCGAAGGAAACCAACCGCCTCAACCGCGAGCGCCGCACGTCGGGCGAGACCACCCGGCGCGCGCTTGCCGACACCGAGAAGGCCATTGCCGAGATCGTCCGCGTCATCGAGCAAGGCGGCTATCATCGCGCCCTGTCGGCGCGGCTGACCGAGCTTGAGGGCAAGCAAGACGAACTCAACGCGCGGCTGTCGGAGGCCCCCGTCGATCTGCCCGACATTCACCCCAACATCGGCGACCTCTACCGGCGCAGGATCGAGCGCCTGACCGAAGCGCTCAATCATCCCGACGATGCCCGCGAGGCTGCCGAGGCGCTCCGCCAAGTCATCGACCGCATCGTCATCAGCCCCGGCGAGAAGCGCGGCGACCTCCAGATCACCTTGCATGGCGATCTCGACACCATCGTCGAATGGGTCGCGCGCACCGCCAATTCAGGCTACAAGGCCAAGTTCGAGACCGCATCATTCCGATTGTCGGTCTCGGCAAAAGGCCGGGCTTGTCCCGGGCATCCACGCCCTGGGTCTGGGAAAGACCCTGGAACAGCCGGGAACTCGGCCCGGCCATGACGAGCCGGGTAGAGCGCCCACCTGCCGAAAGGCGTCCCGGTGGGAATTTTCAAACAGGCTCTGAGCACAGGCCCCGGGCCCGGCGGGCGGATCAGCCGGCCGGCGGATCCTCCTCGCGGTCGTGGCGGTAGGCGGCGTCGTAATCGGGCTCGCTGATGCCGCGCTTCCAGTAGCCGATGGCCACCACCGCGGCGCGCTCCACCCCTCGCTCGCTCACGAGGTGCGTCCGCGCGGCCCGCACGGCCGCCGATTCCGCCGCGATCCAGGCCGAGACGGCGCTGCCTTCCGGCAGCTCCAGCGTGCGGATCGCATCGGCGAGGAGCGAGGTGGTGCCGGCAGGGGCGCCGCGGCGATACAGAAAGGCGAGGCTCATGCCGGTGGGCCGGTCGAGGTCGAGGGCGTCGGCTTCGTCCTCCACCTCCAGCAGGGCGGCGCCCCGCGCCTGGGGCGGCAGGCTTTCGAGGATGGCGGCGATGGAGGGCAGGCCGCAATGATCGCCGGCGAGGATGTGGAAGTCCGCCGGGGGCAGGGTGCGCCCGCCCGGCCCGCCGATCCCCACCAGATCGCCCGGCCGGGCACGCGCGGCGAAGCGCGCGGCGGGGCCGTGCCCGCCATGGCAGGCGAAGTCCACCGACAATTCCCCGCGCAGCGGATCGAACCGGCGCACCGAGAAGGTGCGCACCGCCGGCCTGAAGCCCTCGGCCGGCCAGATGGCGCGCCCGTCCGCCCCGGCGAGGGGCCATTCAGGCTGCTCCACCCCTTCAGGCGGGATCAGCAGCTTGATGTTGGGGCCGGCGCCGAAGCCCTCGATCTCCGCGCCGCCCAGCACGATGCGGCGCAGGCGCGGCGTGATCTGCTCGGCGCGCAGCACTTCCAGCACGCGGATGCCGCGATAGCGCGCCGCGCGCGGCTCGGTGGTTGTCAGCACGTTCATCTGGCGGCGTCCATGGACTGGGGCGCGAGGAAGGTCTCCAGCCCCAGCAGCAGCGCATGGGGCGCGGCCGAGGCATGGGTCTGGCCGGGGAAGATGGTGAAGGTCACGTCCACCGGCACGCCGGGCAGGGCGCCGAGCCGGGCGGCGAGCTCGCGGGCGCCGTCCACCATGCGGCGCTCGGCCTGCTTGCGGGCGGTGGCCTCCGCATTGGGGCCGGCGTGCAGGAGGGGATGCAGTTCCTGTTCATAGGCACCCACGGTGAGGACGAGGCGCTTGCGCGTCTTCGGCGGGTGGCGGGCGAAGGCGGCCTCCTCCCGCGCGATGGCGCCATTCGCCCACCACAATGAGGGGCTCGCGGCCACATAGGTGGAGAAGGCGTCCGGCCGCGTGAACAGCACATGCAGCGTGAACAGGCCGCCGAAGGAATGGCCCATCAGCGCCTGCCGCGCCGGGTTCACCTTGAAGGAGGCGGCGATGGCGGGCTTCAGCTCGTCCTCGATGAAGGCGAGGAAGGCGTCCGCCCCTCCGGTGCCCTCGGGGGTGAGATAGGTCCACGATCCCTTGTCCGGCGTGGCGGGCGCCATGGTGAGGTCCTTCGCCCGCCGCGGCATGTTGATGGGCGCGTCGCCGGGATAGCCGATGGCCACCAGCACCGCAGGATCCATGATCCCGCCCTGGGCGAGGGTGCCGCCGCGGGCCATGTCGGCGAGGGTGCCGACCACCGCATTGCCATCCAGCACATAGGCCACCGGATAGCCTTCAGGCGGCGGGGGCGCCTTCGGCACGGCGATGAAGATACGGTAGGCCAGCCCGCCCTTGGAGACGAGGGCCCGCTCCTCCACCCCCGGCAGGGTCACCGGCTCGGCCGTGGCGGGCCTTGTGCCGGCGAGGGAGAGGGCGCCGAGGCAGAGGCCGGCGGCCGCCGCCAGAAGGATGGCCCCCGGAGGGATGGCTTTGGCGAGGATCTGGAGCATGGTCAGTAGGTCGCGCTCACCTTCAGCCAGTAGCCGCGCGGCTCACCGTAGAAATTGAACAGGGAGGTGGAGCCGACGCGGGTGTAATAGACCTCGTCGAAGATGTTGGTGGCGGTGAAGGTGGCCTTCCAGTTGTCGTTGAACTTGTAGCCCACCTGGCCGTCCACCGTGGTGTAGCCGTCCTCGGTCAGCGTCACGCCGCCGGACTTGGTGTAGAAGCTGGAGAGGATCTTGAATCCGCCGGCCACATGCCAGCCCTTCAGCATCGGATCCTGGAACTCGTACTTGGTCCACAAATTGTAGTTGTGCTTCGGCGTATAGGTGCTGAAGCCTGCCGTCAGCTGCGCGGCGGTGGCGGTGAGGTATTCGGTCTCCGAGTAGGTATAGCCGGCATAGATCTCCCAGCCCGGCGCCAGCTTGCCGCTGACCTCCACTTCCCAGCCCGACACCTGGACCTCGCCGGACGCCACGTAGACGTTGGCGACATTGGTGGCGAGCGCGCGGTTGTTGTCGCGGATCAGGAACATGGCGGCGGAGGCATTGAGCGCGCCGTCGAGGAAGGAGCCCTTCAGGCCGCCTTCATACTGGTAGCCCTGCCGCGGCGGCAGCACGTCGCCGGCCGCGTCCAGCTCGGTCTGCGGGGTGAAGGTCGACGTATAGCTGCCGTAGAAGGAGATGTCCTTGGTGAGGTCGATGACGAAGCCCGCATAGGGCAGGAACTCGTTGTCGATATCGACCGAGCTGGAGGTGGCCGTGACCTTGCCGGTGCCGACGTTGGCGGTGGTCACGTCCGATGTGGAATCGTACCAGGAGAGACGCCCGCCGAGGATGACGTGCACCTGGTCCAGCGGATTGATGCGGGCCTGGGTGTAGAGGCCGTACTGGTTGGGGTCGGTGACGCTCTCGCGATTGTAGATGGTGACCGGCTCTGCCACCGCCCAGGGGTTGGGGGCGTAGACATTGTAGGTGCCGGGGAGCGTGGTGGAGGTGGGCGTCCACTGGGTCTGGTCCACGGCGCGGAAGTCGGCGCCGACCGTGAGAGTGTGCTCCTGCCCGAAGGCCTGGAACGGGGTGGAGACATGGGCGTCGCCGGAGAGCGAGGTCTCCTCGACCTTCGCCGCCGTGTACTGCATGGAGATGTTGCCGAACGTGGCCGGCGCGGTGCTCACCGCCGAGCCGCCATAGGCATATTTGTAGTCGATGTTCCGGTCGGAGTAGCGCAGGGAGGCCTTGGCCTCGCCGCCATTGGCGAGGTCGTGCTTTACCTCCGCCAGATAGTCGGTGGTGTCGTTGTTGAAGCGGTTCCACAACCCGCCCACGAAGGTGGAGCGCGGCACGTCCAGAAGCTGGCCCACGCCGCCGCCCAGATTGATTGCGGGCAGGCCGTTGAAGGGCAGCATGTCGCGTTCCTGGTGCCAGGCATAGAGCGACAGGGTGGTGTTCTCGGTGATGTCGAAGGCGAGGGTGCCGTAGCCGACCCAGACCTGGTTCTCGTTATAGTCCACGAACGAATTGCGGTCCTGGAACGCGCCGCCGATGCGGGCGCGCACCGTGCCCTTCTCGTTGAGCTTGCCGCCGGCATCCACCTCCGCGCGCACGAAGTCCCACGAGCCGTAGCTCAGGTCGGAATTGAGGAAGTACTTTTCCGTGGCCGGCTTCAGCGTGCCGTTGATGATGCCGCCGGGCCCCGCATTGTTGCCGCCCGCGCCGCCATAGAACAGGCCGGCGGGTCCCTTCAGCACGTCGAGCCGGTCGAAGATGAAGAGGTCCGGCTGGGTGCCGAGGATGGAGGACAGCGGCGCCGGCAGGCCGTTGACCAGCAGCGTGTCGATCTCGAAGCCGCGCGAGAAGATGGAGGACCGGCCCTGGTCGTTGGCGAGGATGACCATGCCGGTGGTGCGCCGCATGGCGTCCTCCAGCTGGGTGAAGTTCTGGTCGTCCATGCGCTGGCGGGTGACGGTGGAGATGGATTGCGGGATCTCGCGCACCGGGGTCGGGCTGCCCACCCCGATGGTGGTTTCGGAGGCGGTGTAGGTGTCCTTGCCCTCGGTGAGGATGGCGCTGTCCTGGGTGCCCTCCACGTTCACCGTGTCGAGGCTGACATCCGCCGTCTGCGCTTCAGCGCGGGCGGCGGTGAGCGCCGACAGGGGGAGCGCCGACGGAAGCAGCGCCGACGCCAGGATGGCGACACCGGCGATACCAGCAGGCCGCGCGGCGGAATGCGGCGCCTGCGCCGAAAGTCGAAATCCCTTCATAACAATCCCCGTCCCATCACCAGAGCAATCAAGGCTGAACCATTCGAGAGGGGAGTTTTACGGCTTTCGCCAGTATGGTCTTTTGCCGGACGTTGCAATTCGTTTGTGCCGTCGCCTAAAATATGGAACTGATCGAGTTCGATGATAGATGATGCGATCCACTTTTGAATAATAATAAATACATGGTGGCACGCGGCTGTTGACAGCGGCGGGGCCGCGAAGTCCTTCTTGGGGGATGACCGATCCCCACTCTCAGCTCCGCCGCCGCACCGGCGCCGCGTCCAGGACGCAGGGCGCGGCGGAGGGTGGCGCGCGGCCGGCTGGTTCCTCGCCCGCGCATTTCACGCCTGCGGCTTCCTCTTCCACGACGCCCTCGTCCGTAGCGCCCTTGCCCGTCCCTCTCCCGCCCATGGGCGGCGGCGCCGTCCCCATGCCGGGCGATGCCGGGCGGCAGGTGGTGCGCAGCGCCGACATCGCCGCGCTGTCCCATCTCGCCGGCACCCAGTTCGTGCTGACCGCCCCGCGCACCCTCGCGGATGGCGCGGTGCTGCGCGGGCGCTACCTGATGACATCCCTGCGCAGCGGCGCGGTGCTCCACGCCACCGATGCCCGGCACCTGCACGACCTCACCAGCCAGGTGGTGCATGCGCGCGGCATCACGCTCGGCCTGTTCCTGGAGGGCCATGCCGATGTCCAGCTGGGTGGCCGCCCGTTCCGCTTCGGCCCGGCCCGCGCCGGCGAGGCGGAGGCGGCGCTGCTGGTGCGCGCGGAGCCCGGCCTCTTCGTCCGCAAGGGCCAGCGCGGCCAGCACGTGCGCAAGGTGAACATCACCATCCCGGCCGATTGGCTGGAGCAGGCCCTGTTCGAGGAGATGGACCGCAGCGGCACGGTACGCCGCATCAGCGCCGATCACCTCTCCAGCCTGAGCTGGCGGGCCTCGCCTCGCCTCGTCGCCATGGCGGAGCAGGTGCTCGCCTTGCCGCCCTATGGCGGCTTCCTGCGCGACCTCTACATGGAAAGCCGCGTGATGGAGATGCTGTTCGAGGCCTTCTGCGCCATGGGCGATGCCGCCCCCGCCGCGGAGCGCGCCCGCCCGCGCGTGAAGCAGCGCATGTGGCAGGTGCAGGAGTATCTGGAGGCGCGCCTGTGCGACAGCCTGAGCCTGGATGCGGTGGCGCAGGAGGCGGGCATGAGCGTCACCAGCCTGCAGCGCGCCTTCCGCGCCACCTTCGGCACCACCGTGTTCGACTATGTGCGCGGCCGCCGGCTGGAACGTGCCCGTGACGCACTGCTCACGGAAGGCGTCAGCGTGACCGAGGCCGCGACCATCGCCGGCTACAGCTCCGCCGCCAATTTCTCCACCGCCTTCAAGCGCGCCTTCGGCATGCCGCCCAAGGCGGTGCGATGAGGGCGGTGCGATGAGGGTCGCTCCCTTCGGATCGGCCCGTCTTTGTATTCAACATCCAGGAAGCCGTTTTTTATTTGCGAAACGGCTGTTTTATTTGCGAGAGCGTTATGGACGCCATTATTGACGCCTTCGGAACGTGTAGATCCGCACGTGCTTCCGCGTCGCGACACATGCCCCCGCAGGCGGGTCGGCACGGACTGACGCGGCGCGCCGCCCTCGGCCTCGCCGTTGCCCTGGTTTCCTGCGGCGCCCTGCCGGCCTTCGCCGACATGGTGGTGGAGGATACGCGGGGCAAGACGAAGGTGCCGGAGCGCCCGCGCACGACGCTGGTGTTCGACATCGCCGCCCTCGACACGCTGGACGCGCTGGGCGTGGCGGTGGCGGGCGTGCCGGGCTCCAACCTGCCGGACTATCTCGGCAAGTATCGCGACCGCCGCTATCTCAAGATCGGCACCCTGTTCGAGCCGGACTACGAGGCGGTGAACGCCGCCGCGCCGGACCTCATCCTCGTGGGGCCGCGCTCGGCGGCGAAATATGCCGATCTCGCGAAGCTGGCGCCCACCCTCGACCTCACCGTCCCCGCCGACCGCTTCGTCGCCGGCACGCGGGCCCATGTGGAGCTGCTGGGCCGCATCTTCGACCGGCAGCCGCAGGCCGAAGCCCTCCTCGCGCGCATGGATGCCGCCATCGCTCGCGTGAAGGCGCTGGCGCCGCAGGTCGGCCGGGTGCTGATGGTCATGGTCAATGGCGGCAAGCTCACCGCCTTCGGCGCCGGATCGCGCTACGGCTGGATCTACGACGATCTCGGCTTCACCCCGGCCGCGACCAGCGACACCACCGTCGCCCACGGCGAGGTCATCTCGTTTGAATACATCCTGAAGACCGATCCCGACTGGCTGTTCGTGCTCGATCGCGACGCTGCGGTGGGGCGCGGCGGGGCCGCCGCCCGCGCGGTGCTGGACAATGATCTGGTGGCCGCCACCCGCGCCGCCCGCAGCGGGCGGGTCGTCGATCTCGATGCGGTGCGCTGGTACATCGTCGGCAGCGGCGGCGCCGCGCTCACCACCATCACCGAGGAGCTGGCGCAGGTCCTCGAGGCCCGGCAGGGCAAATAGGCCATGGAAACAGGTGGACCGGGCCCCGGCCCCGCGCAGGGCCGGGCCGAACCGCGCCCGGATCGCGCGCGGCTGGGGCTGGCGCTCCTCGGCCTCCTTTCGCTCGCGGTGCTGAGCGTGCTGGTGGGGGTGGGGGACATGGCCCCCGGCTCCCTCGTCTCGGCCCTGCGGGCGAGCCTCGCCGGCGACGCGGCGGGCGGCGGTGAGGCGGCGGGACGCGCGACGCTGCTCCTCGTCGCGAGCCGGGTGCCGCGCACGCTGGCGCTGCTGTTCGCCGGCCTCGCCATGGGCGTGTGCGCGGCGCTGATGCAGATGCTGTTCCGCAACCGCTTCGTGGAGCCAACCACCGCCGGCACCGCCGAGGCGGCGAGCCTCGGCCTGCTCTGCGCCACCCTTCTGACCCCCGGCCTGCCGCTGCTGGGCAAGATGCTGGTCGCGGCGGCCTTCGCGCTGGCGGGGACGGTCCTGTTCCTCAAGATCGTGGACCGCATCGCCTTTCGCGGCGCGGTGGTGGTGCCGCTGGTGGGGCTCATGCTGGGCGGCGTGATCAATGCCCTGACCACCTTCGTCGCCTATCGCGCCGACCTGCTGCAATCCCTCGCCGCCTGGACCACGGGGGATTTCTCCGGCGTGGTGCGCGGGCGCTACGAACTGATGTGGCTGTGCGTGGTGCTCGCCGTCATCGCCTATGCGGCGGCGGACCGCTTCACCGTCGCCGGCCTCGGCGACACCTTCGCGCGCAATCTCGGGCTCGATTATCGGCGCATCGTGGCCCTGGGCCTTGCCATCGTCGCGCTGGCGACGGCCGCCGCCATCGCCACGGCGGGGACGGTGCCCTTCCTCGGCCTGCTGGTCGCCAATGCCGTGGGGCTGGTTCTGGGCGACAACCTGCGCCGGACCCTGCCGTGGATCGCGCTGTCCGGCGCCGGCTTCCTCCTGGCCTGCGACATCCTTGGCCGCCTCATCCGCTACCCCTACGAGATCCCGGTGGGCACGGTGGCGGGGGTGGCGGGCAGCGCGGTGTTCCTCTTCCTGCTGCTCGGGCGGCGCCTGCGCCTTGGCTGACGCGCGCACCATAAGGGCGCGGCGCGTGCTCCTCCTGCTGGTGCTGGCGACGCTGGTCGCCATGGCCTGCTTCATGACGGTTGGGGCGCGGGGCAACTGGGGCTTCGTTTTGTCCCTGCGCGGCGGCAAGCTGGCGGGCCTCGTGCTGGTGGGCGTGGCGGTGGCCATCGCCACCGTGCTGTTCCAGACCCTCACCGAGAACCGCATCCTCACCCCCGCCGTGATGGGCTTCGACGCGCTCTACGTGGCGCTCCAGACCGCTCTGGTGTTCGTGCTCGGAGCGCAGGGTGAGGCGGCGCTCGATCCGCGCCTGCGCTTTGCCGGCGAGGCGCTGCTGCTCGCGGTGGTGGCGCTCGGCCTCTTCCGCTTCCTGTTCGACGGGCGGCGCGGCTTCCACCTCGTGGTGCTGGCCGGCCTCGTGTTCGGCATTCTGTGCCGGGGGCTCGCCAACCTCCTCCAGCGCATCCTCGATCCCAACGCCTTCTCGGTGCTCCAGTCGCTGATGTTCACCCGCTTCAACGTGATGGACACCAGCCTCCTGCCGGTGGCGGCGGTGGCGATCCTTGCCGCCGGGGTGCTGGCCTGGCGCCTCGCGCCCGCCCTCGACGTGCTGGCGCTGGGGCGGGATGCGGCGATCAATCTCGGCGTGGACCACCGGCGCATGGTCACCCTGCTCATCCTCGTCATCGCCGTGCTGGTCTCGGTCTCCACGGCGCTGGTGGGGCCGGTGCTGTTCTTCGGCCTTTTGGTGTCGAACCTCGCCTATCTCGCCCTCGGCACCGACCGCCATCGCTACACCCTGCCGGGCGCGGCGCTGATCGCCGTCGCCGGCCTCGCGGGCGGGCAGACCGTGCTGGAGCGCGGGCTCGGCTATGACGGGGCACTGAGCGTGGTGATCGAGTTCACCGGCGGCATCGTCTTCATCCTGCTGCTTCTGAGGGGCACCCGGCCGTGATCGAGATCGCCCACGTGTCGAAATCCTATGGCGCCACCCGCGTCCTCGACGATGTCAGCCTGAGCCTGCCGGCGGGCGGCCTCACCGCCGTCATCGGCCCCAACGGGGCGGGCAAGTCCACGCTTTTGTCCATCGTGGCGCGGCTCATGGCGCCGGACCATGGCAGCGTTCATGTGGACGGGCTCGACGTGTTCGCCACCCCCGGCGCGGTGCTGGCAAAGCGCATGGCCATCCTGCGGCAGGCCAACCAGATCACGCCGCGCCTCACCGTGGGCGAGCTGGTGGCGTTCGGGCGCTTTCCCTATTCCCATGGGCGCCTGACGCGCGAGGACGGGGAGAAGATCGCCGAGGCCATCGCCTATGTGGACCTCGCGGGGCTCTCACATCGCCTTCTGGATGAATTGTCCGGCGGCCAGCGCCAGCGCGCCTTCATCGCCATGGTGCTGGCGCAGGACCCCGCCTGCCTGCTGCTCGACGAGCCGCTCAACAATCTCGACATGAAGCACGCCGCCGCCACCATGCGCCTCCTGCGCCGCGCCGCCGACGAGCTGGGCAAGACCGTGGTGGTGGTGATCCACGACATCAACTTCGCCTCCTGCCACGCCGACCGCATCGTCGCCATGAAGGAGGGCCGGTTGCTGTTCTCCGGCGGGCCGGACGAGGTGATGCGGGAGGACGTGCTGCGCGCCATCTATGACATGGAGGTGGCCGTGCATGAGGTGGATGGCGCGCGCCTCGGCGCCTATTACCGCTGACACCGCCGCCGGTCAGCCGCCCCACGCGGCGGCATCCGCCTGCGGCAGCCAGATGGCGAATGTGGCGCCGTGTCCCGGCGGGCTCGCAAGGCTCATGGTGCCGCCGGCCCGGTCCACCAAGGTGAAGCTGATGGAGAGGCCGAGGCCGGTGCCGGCCTTGTCGCCGCCCTGCGGCTTGGTGGTGAAGAAGGGATCGAACACCCGCGCCGCATGCTCGGGGGCGATGCCGGGGCCGGTGTCCTGAACCTCGATGGACACGCCTGCGCGCCCGTTCTGCGCCGCATCGCGGGTGCGCAGGGTGAGGGTGCCGCCCCGCGGCATGGCGTGGGCGGCATTGACCATCAAATTGATGAGCACCTGTTGCAGCTCAACCCGGTTCATGGGGACGAGGCGCGTCGCGCTTTCATCCCGCACCACCTCGATCTCGCCGCGCGCGAGCAGGTATTGCACCAGCACCAGCGCATCGCCGATCACCTCGGACGGCGCCACCGGCTCCAGATGGCCGACGAATTCGGCCGGCCGGGCGAACTGGAGCAGCTTCGACACGATGATGGTGATGCGGTGGACCTGCTGGTCGATGAGGTTGAACTCGGTGCGCACCGGCGCCGCCGCCGGCCCCAGCACGTCGCGCGCCACATCGAGGTTGCCCTGGATGACGGCCACCGGATTGTTGATCTCGTGGGCCACCCCCGCCGTGATCTCGCCGATGGCCGCCAGCTTCTCCGACATCACCAGCTGGCGCTGGGTGGCGGCCAGCTCGGCGTTGGCCGCCTTCAGCTCCGCCGTGCGGGCGGCGACGCGGCCGTCGAGTTCCTGCGCCCAGCGCCTGAGCTCGGCGTCGCGCTGCTGGAGCAGGTCGAGCATGCCGTCGAGATGGTGGGCGACGCGGCCGATCTCGTCGGAGGTGGCGGCGACCCCGGTGCGGGCCGAGAGCGTGCCGGCCTCCACCTGCGCGATGGTGGCATTCATGGCCTCCAGCGGCCGGAAGATGCCCGCCGCCCAGCGCAGCAGCACGGGACTGGCGATGAGCGCCACCAGCAGGAAGCCGATGCCCACTGCGGCAAGGCTCGCCCGCTTCAGCGCCAGGAACGGCGCCTCCAGGAAGCCCACATAGAGCATGCCGATGCGCTGGCCCTTGCTGTCCACCACCGGCTCGTAGGCGGAGATGTACCAGTCGTTGACCACGAAGGCGCGGTCGAGCCACACCCGGCCCTCGCCCAGCACCGCCGCGCGCACTTCCTGCGACACGCGGGTGCCCAGCGCCCGGCGGCCCTCGAACAGGCGCACATTGGTGGAGACGCGCACGTCGTCCACGAACAGGGTGGCGGTGCCGGCGCTGCCCTCCGCCAGGCTGCCGGGGCGGTAGACCAGGTCGTTGATGGTGTCGATGAAATCCAGGTTCTGGTTGAGCAGGATGCCGCCCACCAGCGCCCCCGTCCGCGTGCCGTCCGCAAGCTGCACCGGCGTGCCGGACTGCACCACCATGCCCCGGTCTTCCGCATCGCGGGCGGTGGGCACGGCGCCTGGGGTGGGGACGAGGGCGATATGGGCGCGCGCCGCAAGCTCCGGGGAGAGGTGGGCGAGCTGCTCGGGCGCGAAGATATCTATTTCGGTGGAGGCCTGCCCCTCAAGCGCGCGGCGCTCCACCAACCACAGGGGCGCTTCCGGGCCGTCCTGCGCGGCGGGCGGGGAAGCGGCGATGCGGCGGCCCTGCGGGTCCAGCAGATAGAGGAAATCGAGCCCCATGGCGCGGCGGCGGGCATTGAGGAAATCGGCCATGGCGGCGCCGTCACCGGCCTCTGCCACCCGCGCGAAGGCGACGGACTCCCCCAGCGCGTGCAGGGTCTCGTCGGAGCGCTCCATGAGGCGGTCGAGATATTGCCGGGCGATGGTGAGGTCGCCCGCCACCTTGGAAATGAGCAGGTGGTCGAACTGACGGGTCCACCACGTCACCACCAGCGCCAGCACCGCCGGCATGATGATGAGCGTCGGCAAAAGCGCGATGGCCAGCAGCCGCGCCCGCACCGAGCGCAGGCGGGAGAACAGGAGGGACAACCGGCCCCTTGGCGCGGCCTGCGCCGCCGGTTCAGGCATTCCAGGCCTTCAGCTTGCGGTCGAGGGTCTTGCGCGAGACGCCGAGGCGGCGCGCCGCCTCCGCCCGGTTGCCGCCGGCCTCGCCCAGCACCTTGAGCATGTGGGCCTTCTCCACCGCGCCGAGGGCCTGGGGGAGGGCGTCGGCGTTTTCCACCGCCGGTTCCTCGTCCGCGTCCGGCACCACGTCGCCCGGGAATTCGCCGAGGATGAGCGAGCGCTCGATGACGTTGCGCAGCTCGCGCACATTGCCGGGCCAGTCGTAGCGGGCGAGGGCGCGCAGCACCGCCTCCGTCAGGGCGAGGGGCGGCACGCCCAATTGGGCCGACAGCTCGGCCATGAACAGGTGGGCCAGCGGTTCAACGTCCGCCGCCCGCTCGCGCAGGGGAGCGAGGTGGATGTTGACCACGTTGAGCCGGTAATAGAGATCCTGCCGGAAGCGGCCCTGCGCCACCGCCGTTGCTAGATCGCAATTGGTGGCGGCGATGAGGCGCACGTCCACCGGGACCTCCCGCTCGGCGCCCACCGGACGGACCTTCTTGTCCTCGATGACGCGCAGGAGCTTGGACTGCATGGCGGGGGGCAGCTCGCCCACCTCGTCGAGGAACAGCGTGCCGCCCTGGGCATAGAAGAACAGCCCCTCGCGGGAGGAGGCGGCGCCGGTAAAGGCGCCCTTCAGGTGGCCGAACAGCTCGCTCTCGATGATCTCGGGGGCGATGGCGGCGCAGTTCACCGGCACGAACGGTTTGCCGGCGCGGGGCGAGACATCGTGCAGGGAGCGGGCGGTGACTTCCTTGCCGGTGCCGGATTCGCCGGTCACCAGCACGGTGGTGGGCATGGGGCCGACGCGCTCGATCATGCCCCGCACGGTGCGGGTGGCGTTCGAGGCGCCCACCATGGCGCCGGCGCCGGGCAGGGCTTTGAGTTCGCGCCGCAGCACGAAATTCTCGCGCATCAGCCGGCCGCGGTCGAGGCAGCGGGCGATGGCGTTGAGGATCTGGTTGGAGCGGAACGGCTTCAGCACGAAGTCCGCCGCCCCTGCCCGCAGCGCCTTGATGGCGGTTTCCAGGTCCGCGAAGGCGGTGATGAGGATCACGTCCCGGTAGAAGCCCGAGCCGCGCAGCTCCTCCAGCCATTCGAGGCCGGTGCGCCCGGCCATGATGTTGTCGAGGATGATGAGGTCGAAGGGCGTCGCCTCCAGCAGTCGCGAGGCCGTCGCCACGTCCGCCGCCTCCGCCACGTGCCGGCAGCGGGAGGCGAGCATGCGCACGAGGAAGTTCCGCATGCCGGGCTCGTCGTCCACCACCAGGATGGAGGCGCCGGACAGATGCGGGCTGAAGGCGATGTCGCCGGCGGCGTGGTGAGGCGCCTCCTGCGGGGCATCGGCGGTGGTGGCCATCAGGTCTTGATCGTCCTTCTGCGACCCCCCGCCGGCGCCCGGTCCGGCGCGCGAGGGTCAAGCGCGAAAGACGCGTCGTCTGGCCCGCCGCTGGCGCGCCCTCCGTCCCGCCTTTCCTCCCCGATGCCGCCGCCGCGTCTTGTGGAGCGCAGGATCGCCGGTCATCGCGCCATCCATCGCGCAAATCGCCGGATCGGGCAAATGGGGAAAGGTCCGGCGCGCCCCTGCGGCCGGCGTGAACCGCCGCTCGCGGCTGGCGGAACGGAACCCTCTCCCGCTTGCGGGGGAGGGCAGGGAG
>NZ_JAIVFN010000024.1 GCF_030015065.1 Xanthobacter autotrophicus
TCATTGGCCCCTCCCCTGGCCATATCGGGCCTTCACGCGGGCTATGGCGCCCGCGCGGTGCTGACGGGCGTCGACCTCGTCGTGCCCGAAGGCACCGTGACCGCGCTCACCGGACCAAACGGCGCGGGCAAGACCACCCTCGTGCGTGCCATCTGCGGCCGCATCGCCCCCCGGGACGGGGCGGTCGAGGTGTGCGGCGTGTCGGCGGCGGACGGCGCCGCCCGCGCCCGCATCGGTCTCGCGCCGCAGGACATCGCGCTCTATCGCAGCCTGACCATTTCCGAGAACCTCGAAGTGTTCGCCAGCCTTGCCGGCGTGGCGGGCGCCCGCGTGCCGGCCCGCGTCGCGGACGTGATGGTCCGGGCCGGCATCGCCGACCGCCGCGACGAGCGCATCGACCGGCTCTCCGGCGGCTGGCAGCGCCGGGCGAACGTGGCCGCCGCCCTGGTGGGCAACCCGCGTCTCCTCGTGCTCGACGAGCCCACCGTGGGCGTGGATGCGCCGGCCCGCGCGGATCTTGCCGCGCTGGTGCGCAGCCTGGCGGCGGAAGGGCTCGGCATTCTCCTCGTCACCCACGATTTCGCCTTTGCCGAGATGGTGGCTGACCGCGTCGCCATACTGGTGGCGGGGACGGTGGCGCTGGAAGGCCCGCTGGCGACCCTCGTCGCGGCCCGCTTTCCCCACCAGCGGCGGGTGGAAGCGACCTTCGCCGTCCCGCCCGATCGCGCCGGGCGGCAGGCGCTCGCCGCGCGCGGGCTTCACGACGGCGCCGACGACACCGCCTTCAGCGGCGTGGTGGCCGACACCCCGGAGGCGGCGGGCGACCTGATCGCGGCACTCAAGGCGGCGGGCCTAGCGCCCCGCACGCTGTCGCTCCAGGCCGCTGGGCTCGATGCGCTCTACGCCGCGGTCACCCGGGAGGCGCAGCCATGATGGCCGCCATCGTCCGCGCCATGGCGCTCACCCTGTTGCGCGACCGCGGCGCGCTGCTGATGACCTTCGTGCTGCCGCCGGTGCTGTTCGTGCTGTTCGCGGCGGTCTTCGCCGGCACCGGGGGCGAGGCGTCCAGCATCAAGGTGGCGGCGGCCCGGACAACCGACGCGCCATCGGCCCGGATGCTCCTCGACGCCCTCGCCCGCGCCCCCGAGATCCATCTGGCCGCGAGTACCCCCGAAGAGGTGGCGCAGCGCGTGGCGGACGGGCGCGCCGACGTGGGGCTGATCGTGCGCGGCGACGTGGCTGCCGCCACCGACAAGCCGCCCCTTGTCGTCATCTCCGATGCCGGGCGCAATGTGGCGGCGGCGCTGCTGGCGGCCCGCATCCAGCGTCTGTTCACGGACGACCTTCCCGGCCTCGCCATGCGGCGTGTGGCGGCCCAGATCGAGGTGCTGACGGGGCCGTTCTCCGCCGCGCAGAGGGCACGGCTCGACGATGCCGTCTCCCGCGCACCGGAACTGGTGGCCCAGGGCGGCGCCGATTTGATGGAGCGCCAGCCCCTCGCCAGCCGCCGCGCCGAGCCGGGGGTGAGCTATTATGCCGGCGCCATCGCCATGCTGTTCCTGCTGTTCGCTGCGGTGCAGGGCGCCGCGAGCCTGGTGGATGAACGCCGCTCGGGCGTGTTCGACCGCATCGTCATGAGCCGGGGCGGCGTCGTGGCGCTGGTGGGCGGCAAGCTCTTCTTCCTGATCCTGCAGGGGCTCGCACTCGCCGCCGTGCTGCTTGCGGTGGCGCAGATCGTCTATGGCGTCCACGTGGTCCAGCATCTGGGCACCGTCACGCTGGTGGCGACGGCGGCCTCGGCGGCGGCGGCGGGCATCGCCCTGCCGCTGGCGGCCTTGGCGCGCACCCGTCATCAGGCGCAGACCCTCTCCACCTTCGCGGTGCTGCTACTCTCGGCGGTTGGCGGCAGCATGGTACCCCACTTCCTGATGCCGGACTGGCTGCAGAAGCTCGGCGTGGTGACGCCCACCGCCTGGGGCATCGAAGCTTTCCAGGGCGCGCTCTGGCGCGGCGACGGCCTGGGCGAGCTTGCCCTGTCCCTCGCCATCCTGCTCGGCTATGGCGCGGTGGGGACAGCGCTGACCTTGTGGCTGATCCGCCGGCAGGTCCGGCTGGCCTGAGAGCCCCGGGCGAGCGGCACCGGCGCCCCTGCGACACGAAATCCTGAACGGCGAGAGCGCTTCCCTCCGGCGCGCGGGGGCTTTAGAACCGCGCCATGGCGATCCTCGACCTTGCCAACCCGGTCCGCTTCCTCAGCCTGTCCGCCCGCATCCTGCCATGGATCGCGGGAGCGGCGGTGGCGACGCTCGCCGTCGGCTTCTTCCTCGCCTTCCGCGCCCCGCCCGATTACCAGCAGGGCGAGACGGTGCGCATCATGTACATCCACGTGCCGTTCGCGTGGCTCGGCCTGTTCGGCTATTCCATGATGGCGGCCTCCTCCATCGGCATCCTGGTGTGGCGCCATCCTTTGGCCGACGTGGCGCACAAAGCCGCCGCGCCCGTGGGCGCCACCTTCACCGCCCTGTGCCTCGTCACCGGCGCCCTGTGGGGCCGGCCCATGTGGGGCACCTACTGGGTGTGGGACGCGCGGCTCACCTCCATGCTGGTGCTGCTGCTGCTTTATCTGGGCCTGATGGCCCTGCGCGCCGCCATCGACGATCCCAACCGCGCCGGCCGCGCCGCGGCCGTGCTCACGTTGGTGGGCTTCATCAACGTGCCCATCGTGAAATTCTCGGTGGACTGGTGGAATACCCTGCACCAGCCCGCCTCGGTGTTCCGCATGGGCGGCTCCACCATCGAATCGAGCCTGTTGTGGCCGCTGCTGGTCTGCGCCATCGGTTTCACGCTGCTGTTCGTGGCGCTGCACATGCTGGGCATGCGCACGGAAATCCTCCGCCGCCGGGTGCAGGCGCTGGAGGCCCGCGCCGCCGCCGAGGCCATGGCCTGAGCCGGCGGGATGAGCAAACTGTCATGAGCCACTTCGTCTTCATCGCCGCCTCCTACGGCGTCGCGACCCTCGGCCTCGGCCTGCTGGCCGGCTGGCTCCTGGCCGATTACGGGCGCCAGCGCCGGGCGCTCGCGGAGCTGGAGGCGCGCGGCATCGGCCAGAGATCCCGCCGCGGAACGGGGGATGCCCCATGAGCGACACCGCCCCCCAGCAGAAGCCCGGCCAAAATGCAGAGCGGCCCCGCCGCCGGCTGTGGCTGGTGGCGCTGCCGCTGGTGCTGTTCCTGGCGCTGGCCGGCCTGTTCTTCTCGCGCCTTGAAACCGGGGGCGACCCCTCGCGCATTCCGTCCGCCCTCGTGGGCAAGCCGGCGCCCCGGATCGCGCTGCCGCCGCTGGAGGGACTGAAGGGTCCCGGCGGCGCGCCCTTGCCGGGCATCGAGCTGGCGGCGCTCGGCGGCAAGCCGACGCTGGTGAACGTCTGGGCCTCCTGGTGCGGCCCCTGCCGCGACGAGCATCCCGTGCTCATGCAGCTCGCCAGGGACGGCCGCTTCAACCTCGTCGGCATCAACTACAAGGACGCGCCGGAGAACGCGCGGCGCTTCCTTGGCCAGTACGGCCTGCCGTTCCAGGCGGTGGGCGTGGACCCCAAGGGCCGCGCGGCCATCGAATGGGGGGTCTACGGCGTGCCGGAGACCTTCGTGGTGGCGAAGGATGGGACCATCGTCCACAAGTTCGTCGGGCCGCTCACGGCCGAGGCGGTGAACGGGACGCTGCTGCCGCTGATCGCCCGTCTTTCGGGAAACTGAACGGCCGCGACAGGGGTGACGCCGACGACAGCTGGATCTAACACCAACGGCCGGTGAGCACGGCTTTGCCGGTCGTTGGTCCCGCCCGCGCGGCGCTTGAGCGAAACCCTCTCGGCGCCGGTCACAGACCGGGGCCGTTGGTATATGGATTCCGCCATGGCCTTTTCCCCCGACGAGATCGAACGCTACGCCCGCCACATCGTGCTCCACGACGTGGGCGGGCCCGGACAGCAGAAGCTGAAAGCGGCCACCGTGCTGGTGGTGGGCGCCGGCGGCCTCGGCGCGCCGGTGCTGCTCTATCTCGCCGCGGCCGGCGTCGGACGGCTGGTGCTGGTGGAGGACGACGTGGTCTCCCTCTCCAACCTCCAGCGGCAGGTGATCCACCGCACGCAGGATGTGGGCCGGGCCAAGACGGAGAGCGCCCGCGACGCCATCGCCGCCCTCAACCCCCATGTGGAGCTGGTCACCCACGCGGTGCGGCTCGATGCCGGCAATGCGCTGGATCTCATCGACGGGGCCGACGTGGTGGTGGACGGGTCGGACAATTTCGCCACCCGCTATCTGGTGTCGGATGCCTGCGTGCTGGCGCAGAAGCCGCTGGTGACGGCGGCACTCGGCGCCTTCGACGCCACGGTCACCACCCTGCGCGCCCATGAGATGGGGCCGGACGGCAGCCCCAACCCCACCTATCGCTGCCTGTTCCCCGAGCCGCCGCCGGCCGGCACCGTGCCGGCCTGCGCGGAAGCCGGTGTGCTGGGGGCGCTGGCGGGGATCGCCGGCTCGCTGGCTGCGCTGGAGGCCATCCGCGCCGTGGTCGGCTTCGGCGAGGGGCTGGTGGGGCGCCTCTTGATGATCGACGCCCGGGCCATGCGCTTCGAGACCCTGAGCTACGCCTGGGACCCGGACAACCCGCTGACGGGGACCGGAGCGCGCATCACCGACCTGTCGGCGCATGTGCGGGGCGCTGGGGCCTGAGGAGCCAGCGCTCCGGGGCATGACGGTCCAAGGGAAGGGCCGACCAAGGGAAGGTCCGAGCCCGGCGGGAGCGTGTCTGCCCCCGCACCGGCGGGACCGGCAACCCTGCGGGCCTTCCCTCACAGCATGGCGGGCAGCACGCGGTCCGGCGGACGGTGGCCGTCCATGAAGGTCTTGATGTTGACGATGACCTTCTCGCCCATGTCCACGCGACCTTCGAGAGTCGCGGAGCCCAGGTGCGGCAGCAGCACCACCTTGCCGTGCCTGGCGAGGCGGATGAGCTTCGGGTTCACCGCCGGCTCGTGCTCGAACACGTCGAGGCCGGCGCCGGCCAGTTCGCCCGCCTCCAGCTGGCGGGTCAGCGCGTTCTCGTCGATCACCTCGCCGCGGGCGGTGTTGACCACATAGGCCTCAGGCTTCAGCAGCTTGAGCCGGCGCGCCGAGAGCAGGTGGTAGGTCGCCGGCGTGTGCGGGCAGTTGACCGAGACGATGTCCATCCGCGCCAGCATCTGGTCGAGGCTGTCCCAATAGGTGGCGTCCAGCATCTCCTCGATGCCGGTGGGGAGGCGGCGGCGGTTGTGGTAGTGGATCTGCAGGCCGAACGCCTTGGCGCGCCGCGCCACCGCCTGCCCGATGCGGCCCATGCCGATGATGCCGAGGCGCTTGCCCCAGATGCGCCGGCCGAGCATCCAGGTGGGCGACCAGCCCGGCCACTCCTCCTTGTCGGAGATCATCACCTGCGCGCCCTCGGCGAGACGGCGCGGCACGGCGAGGATGAGCGCCATGGTCATGTCGGCCGTGTCCTCGGTGAGGACGCCGGGCGTGTTGGTGACCGTGATGCCGCGATTGAGCGCGCTCGCGACGTCGATGTGATCCACGCCGTTGGAGAAGGAGGCGATCAGTCGCAGGTTTTCCCCAGCCTGGGAGAGCACCGCCGAATCGATCCGGTCGGTCACGGTCGGCACCAGCACGTCCGCGGTCTTCACCGCCTCAACGAGCGCGGCCTGATCCATGGGCACGTCTTCAAGGTTCAGCTTCGCGTCGAACAGCTCGCGCATCCGGGTCTCGACCGAGTCGGGCAGCTTGCGCGTGACGACGACGAGGGGTTTGCGACGCACCATCGTTACTCCCCATTCCCCATTTCTTAACGCTTCTGGTCCCGTCTATCAGACAGGCGGGGAAACACAAGGCGCGCGGCGCCGCGTGCCCTTGACGCGCCCGGCCCCGCGGCGCACTCCCCGGTCAGGACTGCAATGCGAAAGGACGAGCCCATCATGCCCACGATGCGACCTCATCTGATGCGAAGCCTCAAGGCCCTTGCATTGGTGCTGGCGGTCACGGGGGGCGCGGGGCTCCAGCCCATGACCGCACGGCCCGCAAGGGCGGCCGAGGACGGCACCTCCGGCCTGCCGGTGCCGCGCTTCGTCTCGCTCAAGGCGGACAAGGTGAACGTGCGCAACGGCCCCAACAAGGACCACGACGTGTCGTGGGTGTTCAACCGCGCCGGCCTGCCAGTGGAGGTCACCGCCGAGTTCGAGACCTGGCGGCGCATCCGCGACGCCGACGGCGCGGAAGGCTGGGTCTACCATTCCATGCTGTCGCTGCGCCGCACCGCGCTGGTCGCCCCGTGGCTGAAGGGCGAGACGGTGGCGCTGCGCGACGCCGCCAGCACCGATGCCAAGGTGGTGGCGCGCCTCGAGCCCAGCGTGCTCGGCGTGGTGAAGGGCTGCGACGGCAAGTTCTGCCGCCTCGCAGGCGACGGCTTCGACGGCTATGTCCAGCAGTCGCAGCTGTTCGGCGTCTATCCCAACGAGAAGATGGAATAAGGCGGGCCGCCCCCCGGGCGGGACGCAGGGGCGGCCCGCCGGGCTTGCGGCCGCGCGCCTCAGCCCTGTGTCTCAGGGATGTTCAAAACGAGCCCGTCCAGGGCCGCCGTCAGCTTGATCTGGCAGGACAGGCGGGAATTGGGCCGCACATCGGTGGCGAAATCCAGCATGCCCTCCTCCATCTCGGAGGGCTCGCCCACCTTCTCGACCCAGGCTTCGTCCACATAGACATGGCAGGTGGCGCAGGCGCAGGCCCCGCCGCACTCGGCGACGATGCCGGGCACGCCGTTGCGCACCGCCGTCTCCATGGCGGTGGCTCCCTCGGGGCCCTCGACCTGGTGCGCCGTGCCGTTATATTCGATGAAGGTGATGGCAACCATGAATGAGCCGCTTGCTGATCGCCCGCCGGAACCGGCCGTGGCGGAATGAGGACGTCGCGTCGTGACGCGATGCCTATAGCTGCAAGCGCGGGGCCACACCAGCTTCGCCCGGCCGAACGGGGCCGAAGGGGCGGCGTTAACGATATCTTCATTATTGTGGCAGGGCCGGTTCAATCCGCAGCGCAGCATGGCTAGGATAAGGAACGGTAAACCATTTCCATCCGGTCCTGCCGGATAGAAAGGGTGTGTGTACTGGACACGACGCCTGACGGGGGCACCCCGCGCGCGTCGTCGAAGGCAGAGGCGACAGCGACATGAAGCAACCGAAGAAGATCCAGGACCCGACCGAGGCGGCTCTGTCGGCCATCCAGGAAGCTCTGACGCTGGAGCTCGACAATGCCGAAGCCGGCGCCTCGCCCAAGGGACCTGAAAGGGGACCCGAGCCCGCATTCCCGCAGGAGCGCAACGCCACAGCCGAGCGGCACCTGCCCTCCGGCCCGCCCCGCGACGGGCGTCCCATCAATCGCCGCCCCCGGCCGCCGGAAGGCGAGGCCGCCCGGCCGGACGCGCCCCGGCCCGAAGGTCGCCGCGAAGGCCCTTCGCGCGCCCGCATCGACGCCGAGCGCCGCGCCGCCAACGACGATCGCCAGACCATCGGCCAGTTGCTGGGCCAGCTCCAGAAGCGCCCTGCCTCGACGCCCTATTACTGGGCCGCAGGCGCTTCGGCGCTGTGGATCATCGCCGGCATCGTCTTCGCCTTCGCCTATCACCGGGGCCTGATGGCGAGTTCCAACGGGGTGGAATCGCTGGGCAGCTCCCCTGCCCTGCTCGGCATCTTCGCCGGCATCCTGCTGCCGCCGCTCGGCTTCTTCGGCCTTGCCAGCGTGCTGCGCCGGTCGCTGGAGCTGCAGGCCATCGCCCGCTCCATGACCGAGGTGGCGCTGCGGCTCGCCCAGCCCGAATCCATCGCCACCGAAACGGTGGTGACCGTGGGCCAGGCCGTGCGCCGCGAGGTGGCGGCCATGGGCGACGGCGTGGACCGTGCCATCTCCCGCGCCGGCGAGCTGGAAGCCATGGTGCGCGCGGAGGTCTCCATCCTCGAGCGCGCCTATGAGGAGAACGAGGCCCGCATCCGCTCGCTCATCGACGAGCTGAGGGCAGAGCGCCACAACATCCAGATCGAGACCGAGCGCCTGCGCGAGGGCATCGTGAGCGCCGAGGTGGTCCTCTCCAACGAGGTGAAGGACGTGGCCTCGCGCATTCACGGCACCATGATGGAGGCCAGCGAGCAGGTCACCGAGATCCTCGCCCAGAAGGGCGAGCACATCACCGCCGCCCTCGCCCGCGTGGGCGACAGCATGATCGACGGCCTCACCGCCAAGGGCGGCGAGCTGATCGACCGGCTCCAGCTGACCGGCTCCGACATCCGCCAGGACCTGTCCGAATCCGGCGACCTGTTGGTTCACACGCTGAAGTCGCGCACCGACGACCTCTCCACCAACCTGCTCTCCACCACCTCCGACGTGGCCCAGCTCATCGACCGGTGGGGCGAGGACATCACCGCCAACATCGACCGCCTGAAGCTGGGCATCGGCGAGACGCTCGCCGACAATTCCAGCCGCTTCGCCGACGACATCGACCTGCGGGTGTCGGAGGTGAATACCGCCCTGCGCGCCAGCAGCGAGAGCGCGGTACTGGAATTCTCCACCCGCGGCGGCGAGCTGATCAAGAAGCTGGAAGACACCGGCGAGCGCGTGGCCCAGACCCTGGCCGTGCGCGGCACCGATCTCGCCGACCGCATCGAGGCCACCGGCAACCGCATCTACGACGCCGTGGCCGTGCGCGGCGAGGATCTCCAGCAGCGCCTCGCCGAGACCGGCGAGCGCATCACCACGTCGCTCGACCGCTCCGGCTCCCAGGTGGTTTCCACCTTCATGGAGAAGGGCAACGAGATCTCCGCCTCCCTCAACACCGCCGGCTCGGACATGACCGAGCGCCTCTCGCGCGTCGCCGGCGACGTGACCCAGGCCATCGGCGCCCGCGGCTCCAAGGTCACCGACGCCTTCCGCGAAACCGCGGACATGCTGGTGGCCACCATCGGCATCAAGGGCGACGCCATCAAGGAGATGCTCTCGGCGCGCCTCAAGGCCATCGAGGAGACCATCACCGTCAGCGGCTCCGACCTCGCCGACCGCCTGCAGCACGACGGCGCGGCCATCGCCCGCACCATGCAGGACGGCGTCAAGGCCTTCGACACCACCATGAAGGTCCACGCCCCCGAGCTGGTGGAGCAGATCGCCCACCGGGTAGCCGCGGTGAACGAGAACCTGAAGCTCGCCACCGCCACCCTGGACGAGCGCCTGTCGTCCACCACCGACAGCGTCGCCACCATCATGGACCAGCGCATCTCGCGCATCGAGCAGACCCTGGACCAGCGCGCCCAGAGCCTCACCGAGACCCTGGCCACCCGCACCGTCACCTTCGCCCGCACCATCTCCGAGGGCACCAAGTCCGCCACCGAATCCCTCGACAAGTCGGTGGAGACGCTGGAAACCTTCTTTGCCTCGCGGTCCAAGGCCCTGGGTGACGTGCTCACCGAGCGCGCCGAGGTGGTGAACCGCAATATCGGCACCCGCGCCACCGAGATCGCCTCGGTCCTGGACGGCCGCGTGCACCGCATCGAGGAGCTGGTGCTCGGCCGCCTCGACGGCGTCGCCACCTCCCTCGAGGTGCGCGGCGTGGCCATGGCCGATGCCCTGGTGGGCCGCATCGAGCACGTCTCCGGCGCCCTGCGCGCCGAGACCTCCGAGGTGGAGCGCTCGCTCTCGGCGCTGTCCTACAATGTCAGCCGCACCCTCACCGAGCATTCGGAGAAGGTGGCCGACGCGCTGGGCACCCGCCTCACCGAGATCGCGCACCTGATCGACGACAAGAACGGCACCTTCCTCGCCGCCCTGGAGCGCACCAGCCAGCGTGCCGTGGCGGAGATCACCGCCACCAACAGCTCGCTCAAGAGCGACGTGGGCTCCATCATCGAGCGCCTGGCCGAGGCCAACACCACCTTCCAGGGCGCCATGTCCATGGCGGTGAACAACCTCGACGCCTTCTCCGGCTCGTTCGCCCGTCAGGTGGAAGGCTTCGGCGCCACCGTGGACGGCATCAGCCAGAATGCCGACGCGACCGCCAGCCGGTTCCAGAACCAGGTGGCCGCACTCAAGGACGTGTCCAACGGCGCGCTCTCGCAGATGGGAGCGCTGGCCGAGCGGCTGGAACAGAACCGCCAGCTCATGGACGAGGCGGCCCGCACCCTCGGCATGGCGCAGGACCAGGTCGACTCCACCCTCAACGCCCGCCGTGCCGACATGGACCAGCTCGCCCTCACCCTGGGCCAGCGCATCGCCGACGTGGACGCCCGCGTCACCGCATTCCACACCATGCTGGACCAGGCCTTCGCGGCGGCCCAGGAGCGCGCCCGCCAGATTGCCAGCGTGGTCACGGAAGCCACCTCCGGCTCCACCCAGGCGGTGGAGAGCCAGCTGGAGCTGGTGCGCTCCGCCGCCGACCTGGAACGCGAGCGCACCGCCGCGGCCCTGCGCGAGACCTATGCTGCCGCCCTCGCCGACGTGCAGAGCCTGTTCGGCGAGACAGGGAACCGCTTCACCGAGGTGGCCGGCGACCTCAAGCGCGTGGCCGAGGACGTGCAGCAGGCCATCACCCTCGCCCGCGAGGAGATGAAGCGCGGCATCCTGGAGCTGCCCGCCGAGACCGAGGCGAGCGCCGCCACCATGCGCCGCGCCGTCGCCGAGCAGATCAAGGCGCTGGCCGAGCTCAACGAGATCGTCGCCCGCCAGGGCCAGGCGCTCGACGTGGTCGAGACCTCCGCCCGCACGGCGACGCAGGACGCCGCCCGCGCCTCCGCGGTCCGCGAGGCCTCCCGCGAGAGCGGCAGCCTGCGCAGCCGCGCCGAGGGCGGCCTGCTCCAGAGCGAGCTGCGCCGCACCGCCTCGACCTCGGCCCCCCGCCGCGCCGAGCCCGTCGAGCGGCCCGCCGCGCGCCCCGCCCCGGCCCGCGAGGCCCAGGGCGAGGAGAAGGAGGGCTGGCTCTCCGAGCTGCTGGCCCGCGCCTCCGACAACCTGAACGACGAGGACCGGCCCGGTGCCCGCGCGGCACAGGCGGCCCCCACCCCGGCCGCGCATGCGGTCTCCCTCGACACGCTGTCGGCGGACATCGCCCGCATGGTGGAGCATCAGGCGGCGGTGGAGATGTGGGATCGGCACAACAAGGGCGAGAGCCACGTCTTCTCGCGCCGCCTCTACACCGCGCAGGGCCAGCAGGCGTTCGACACCCTGAAGCGCCGCTACCGCGCCGATGCGGACTTCCGCGAGACCGTGGACCGCTACGTGACCGAGTTCGAGCGCCTGATGGAGCAGGTCTCCGGCGATGACCGCGGCAGCGCCCTTGCCAAGACCTATCTCACGTCTGACACCGGCAAGGTCTACACCATGCTCGCCCACGCCGCGGGCCGGCTCGACTGAGGATGACGCAACACGGCGCGCCGGACTCCAGCCGGCGCGCAGTGACGGTATCCAGAGGTTCCCGGCCGCCACGGCGGGAACCATCCTTTCGGCAAGCGACCGGAGCCCCTGCCATGAAGACCTATATCTGCGCCGCCTATGCCGGCGGCCAGGGCAAGACCACGCTCGCGCAAATGGTGTTCTCCGCGCTCAGGAAGCGGGATCTCTCCTACAAGCTGGTCGCCGCCGACTTCACCGACGGCACGGGCCATTCCAAGATCGGCAAGTTCTTCCCCTCCAAGGTGCTGGAACTGGGCATCGGCTCGGCGCTGGGCTCCAGCAAGTCCGAGAACGACGCCAACGCCCCGCTGCGCTACTGGGACCGCTTCGGCGGCCTGCTGCTGACCGGCGGCGCGGTGCTGGACCTCGGCGCCAACGTGGTGCCGCAGCTGGTGCAGTGGGCGCACCACCGGCGCGTCACCCACATCATGCAGCAGCGCAACTCGCCGGAGATCGACCTCCTCGTCATCACCAAGCCCGAGACGCACTCCATCGAGAACGTCTCCACCCTCATCGAGGACGTGGTGGTGGGCGGCGCCCTGCCCGTGGGCAACATCATCGTGGTGAAGAACGAGGTCGGCGGCTCCTTCGACGGGCAGAACCTCGCCCGCATCGAGAAGGCGGGCGGGGGCCGCGGTCTCAGCTTCATCACCATCCCGCGCTGCACGTCGGAGCTGTGGCCCCACCTAGAGCGCACCTTCACGCCCGTGGAGGAGGCGCTCGCGTCCACCGAGAACGACCTCGCCGAAAAGTTCGGCATCGAGATCTGGTCCGCCTATGCCGGCCTCATGGACCTGAAGACCTGGTCGGACGAGGTCTACGCGCAGCTCGGCCGGGTGGGCGTCTGAGCGCCCGTTGCCGGCCGTAGGCCTGAGAGGGTGCGCAATCTCATCACCGACGTGCCCGGCCTCAGGGTCGGCAACGCCACCGATCCGCACATCGGCACCGGCGTCACGGTCGTGCTCTGCGACGCGCCCGCGGTGGCGGCGGTGGACGTGCGTGGCGGCGGCCCCGGCACGCGGGAGACCGACCTGCTCGATCCCGCCGCCACGGTGGAGCGTGTGGACGCCATCGCCCTTTCCGGCGGCTCCGCCTTCGGGCTCGATGCCGCGTCCGGCGTCATGGCGGGGCTCGCGGCGCGGGGCCGCGGCTTCGCGGTGGGCACGGCGCGGGTGCCGATCGTACCCGGCGCCATCCTGTTCGACCTGCTGAACGGCGGCGACAAAGGCTGGGAAGCGCACCCGCCCTATACCCATCTCGGCCGCGATGCCCTGGAGGCGGCGGACCTCGACTTCACCCTCGGCTCGGTTGGCGCCGGCGCCGGCTGCACCACGGCCACCGTGAAAGGGGGGCTCGGCTCGGCTTCCGCCGTGACGGCATCGGGGCACGTGGTGGGGGCGGTCGTCGCGGTGAATGCGGCGGGCAGCCCGCTGTTCGGCGAGGGCCCGCATTTTCGCGCCGCGCCCTATGAGCGGCACGGCGAGTTCGGCGGCCTCGGCCTGCCTTGGGCCCCGTCCCAGGCGCTGGCGGACGAGGTAACCGCCCCTCACCTGAAGGGCGGCATCTCGCGCTTTTCCACCACCATCGCGGTGGTGGCCACCGACGCGACGCTGACCACGGTGCAGGCGCGCCGGCTCGCCATCATGGCGCAGAACGGACTGGCGCTCGCGCTGTTCCCGGTCCACACCCCCCTGGACGGCGACGTGGTATTCGCGCTCTCCACCGAAAAGCGTCCGCTGGAGGTGCCCCTGCCCGACCTCGCGCGGCTGGGCGCGCTGGCCTCGGTGGTGCTGGCGCGGGCCGTGGCGCGGGCGATCTTTTCCGCCACCCGCCTGCCCTTCCCCGATTGCCAGAAGACGTGGCACGATCATTTTTCTTCCAAGGACCGGACATGACCACCCCTGCCCCCCGCCACATTCCCGCGCGCCCGCCAGATGGAGGGGCCACTGCCGGGCCGCAGGCGGCGCGCCTCGGCGGGCCGCTTGCCGTGCTGTTCTGGTGCTGCTGCGGCATCACCGCGCTGCCGCTGGCGGGCCTGTTCACGCTGATCGCGGAATTCGGCGTCGCGGGGGCAAAGTCGGCGCTGTTCGACAGCTTCGCCGGACCGGGCCTGCCACAGCAGGTGCTGCGCCTCGGCCTTTTGCCCCAGGTCTTCCTGTTCGCATGGGCGGCGACGCTGGTGGTGCTCACGGTGGCGAAGGCGCGCATCGCGCTCACCCTCCTGCCCTGGATGCTGGCGACCGTGGTGGCGGCATCGGCCTATGGCCAGTTCGCCATCCGCGATGCCATCTCGCCCGATGGCGCCGACCTCGGCGCCTTCGCCGCGCTCATGCCCGGCCTTCTCGCCCAGGCGGCGGGAGCGGCGGCCTTCTTCGGCTATTTCCGCGAGGGCCGGCGGCCGCAGGCCTATTACGTCAGGGGATAAAGATCAGGGTCCGCGCGGACGCCGGGGCGGAACCTCCTCGTCCGGCTCCGGGCGCGGGCGACGGCGCCGGGCGGGCTCCGCCGCCGCGCGGGCGGCAAGGCCAGAGGCCCAGCCCGAGGCCGCATGCAACGCCGCCCGCGCCGCGTGGCGCGAGGCCGAGGTCGCCGCCGCCATCCCCCGCCGCGGCAACGCTGCGGGGGCAGCAAGCACGGCGGGTGCCGACACGGGAGGAAGCGCCCGCGCATCCGCGACGTCCTGTTCCGGCGTCGGAACCGCATCGTCCGGCGCGGGTGCGATCGATGCCGCGATCTTGTCCATATGCAGGCGCGCCGCGAGCCGCACGTGCCAATAGCCGGCGAAACGCGCCACCCGGCCGGCCCATCCCCGGAGCGGCACTGCGGCAAACGGCTGGAGCAGGGCGATGCGGTCGTCCTTCTCGGCCATGGCACCGGCAATGAGGCGGCCGGCGAGGAAGCCGTGGCTCATGGCATCGCCGGCCGCGGCGAGGGCATACCACACGCCCCGCTCGCCCTCGTGCACCAGCGGCATCCCGGCGGGTTCCGGCAGCAGGCGGCCGGCGGCCCCATCCGTGAGGCTCGGCCCCACCGGATAGATCTCGGCGGCGTGGCGGCGCAGCACCCGCGCCGCGCCCACCCGCGTCATCACCCGGGTCGCGGTGGCGGCGGCAAGGGTCATGCGGTCCCCGTCAAAGTGGTAGCGCAGGCCGGTGAGCCCGGCTTCCTCGACCATGCCCGCAAAGGGCACGTCGAGCCCCGGCAGGCGGAAGCCGCCATAGACCCACGGCGCGCGCGGCAGCGGAGCCACCTTCGGCCCCAGACGGGCAAAAGCTTCGGGCCCGGTAATGGCAACCTGGAAGGCGCGGACGCGCCAGCCCTCGGTCGTCAGATACTTCCTGAGCCCCTTCAGGTCGGCGGAGAGTGCCCCCTCCACGGCAAGCGGGCGCACGCCCGCCGCCACCACCTCGGCCTCCAGCGCCGTCTTCAGGGCCGCGGGCGAAACCCGCTCGGCCGGGACCACGCCGAGGCCGGCGGCGAACACGTTGGTGCCGAGCAGCGCCGCCACGTCCTCGGCTCCCACCAGCACGGTGGTGTCGGGCGCCAGCTCCTGCCGCAGCTCATACTCGCGCAACATGGCCTCCGCCGCATGGGGGCGGGCCACCGACAGACGCCCGCGCGGCCCCACCTCGACGCCGGCGTGGCGGGCGAAGGCCAGAGCCCGCTCGGCCGCCTGCGCGGAAAGGATGAGAAGCTCCTGCGCATCGTGACGCCCGACGCGATCGACGAGGGTCGCGGTGGGCATGGCGAAGCCGGGGGCGAGGATGCCATCGAGGGGCAGCGGACGCTTGGCCGCAAACGTGAGCAGGATGACATCCCGCCCCCGCCGTGCCAGATCTATCGCAATGGCGAGCCCCGCCACGTCGTCGCCGACGACGCAGACGTCGCAATCATAGGTGCGCTTCAGCGCCGTGCCCGACCGCTCCCGGTCGGTAACATCCTGCGCCGCCGCGCGGGACGGGGCCGTTTCGATCATGAACACTGTCCGTTGGCACCCGCCTAAATTGGTGCCCTCCCGCTTGAGAAACCGTTTATTTGCGGCGCTCTCGTGACATTTCGTCCAGCCTCGGGGGATGGGCGTGACCCTGCGGCGCGGGCATTCCTGTTGCACTGCACACGGTGCCTAAGTCATAAGGAGCGGCGTTTCGTTGATTGGTTTGGAGCCCATGCGCCGTCTCATATTGCTGCGCCATGCCAAGTCCGACTGGCCGGATGGCATCGCCGACCCCGAGCGCCCGCTGGCCCAGCGGGGGCGCATGGCGGCGCCGCGCATCGGTACCTACATCGCCCATGAGCAGTTGGTGCCGGACCGCGTGCTGGTTTCCCCTGCCCGCCGCACCCGCGAGACCTGGGACCTGGTGGCGGCCCAGCTGCCTCCGGTGAAGGTGGTGGCCAGCGAGCCCCGCATCTACGACGCCGCCACCGCCAGGCTCCTCTCGGTGGTGCGCGAGCAACCCAGGGAGGCGCACAGCCTGATGCTGGTGGGCCACAATCCCGGCCTCCAGGACCTCGCGGAGATGCTTGTATCCTCCGGCGCGGCATCCCATCTGTCGAGGATGGCAGAGAAATTCCCCACCGGCGCCCTTGCAGTCATTGATCTTCCCGTGGACGAGTGGTGCGATGTCGCGCCCGCCACGGCGCGGCTCGACCGCTTCGTCACCCCGCGCGAGCTGCCCGGAAACGACTGATCAAGGAGCGAGCCTTTGGCGCTCTTCACCGACGCCATGGACGAGGCGCTGATCGCGCTGAAGGCCTTGGCCGACCGCGTGGATGGCATCGCCCATCCCACGCTGCGCCTCGGGGTGACCGGCCTGTCGCGGGCCGGCAAGACCATCTTCACCACCGCCCTCGTCCATGCGCTCACGCGCGGCGGCCGCCTGCCCGTGTTCGAGCCGCTCCAGTCCGGCCGCATCGCCCGCGCCGAGTTGCAGCCGCAGCCCGACGATGCGGTGCCGCGCTTCGCCTATGAGGACCATCTGAAGACATTGGCTGAGGCGCGCGCGTGGCCCTCCTCCACCACGCGGGTCAGCGAGCTGCGGCTCTCCATCCGCTACGCCACCGCGCGCGGCAGCCTGCGCACCCTCACCCTCGATCTCGTGGACTATCCCGGCGAGTGGCTGCTCGACCTGCCGCTGCTGGACATGAGCTATGCCGACTTCGCCCGGCAGAGCCTCGCCCTCGCCCGCGCGCCGGCCCGCGCGGAGGTGGCGGCGCCCTGGCTCGCGGCGGTCGCGGCCGCCCCCGCGGACGGGCGGGAGGACGAGGCGAAGGCCCGTGAGGTGGCGGGCCTGTTCACCCAATATCTGTCCGCCTGCCGCAGCGAGCGGCTGGCCATGAGCCTGCTGCCGCCGGGCCGCTTTCTCATGCCCGGTGACCTCGAAGGCTCGCCGGCGCTGACCTTCGCGCCCCTCGACGCAGGCGGCGACGCAGCCAGGGCGGGCAGCCTCGGGGCGATGATGGAGCGGCGGTTCGAGGCCTATAAGAACGCCGTGGTGCGGCCCTTCTTCCGCAACCACTTCGCCCGTCTCGACCGGCAGATCGTGCTGGTGGACACCCTCGCCGCGCTCAATGCGGGACCGGCGGCGCTGGCCGACCTGGAACGGGCGCTGGATGGCATCCTCGCCGCCTTCCGCACCGGCCGGAACAGCCTGGTGAGCACCCTGTTCCGGCCGCGCATCGAGAAAGTGCTGTTCGCCGCCACCAAGGCCGACCACCTGCACCGGGAGAGCCACGACCGGCTGGAGGCCATCCTCGCCCGCCTGGTGGAGCGCGCCCGCGCCCGTGCCCACGATCAGGGCGCGGCGCTGGATGTGGTGGCGCTTGCCGCGATCCGCGCCACCCGCGAGGCGCGGGTGCGGCGCGACGGACATGAGCTGGACGCCATCGTCGGCACGCCGGAAGCGGGACAGGAAGCGGCGGGCCACCGGTTCGACGGAACCGAGGAGGTGGCGGTGTTCCCCGGCGACCTGCCGGCCGATCCGGATGCGCTGTTCGATCCCTCGGGGGCCGGCTTTCGCGGCCTCGCCGGCGGCGTCGAGGGAGATGCGGACTTCCGCTTCCTGCGCTTCCGGCCGCCTGCCGGGATCGGCGAGGGGGCCATCCCCCACATCCGGCTCGACCGGGCGCTGCAATTCCTGCTGGCCGACCGCCTGGCTTGAGACAGGATCGGGCGCGCGGCCGAAACGCCGGCGCCGGGGCGGAGCACCCTCCGGGCGCCGTCCCACCCGGCCTGTCAGAACCGGGCTGACGCCCAGCGCACCATCTGCACCAGCACCTGTTCCTGCGCCGTATCGAGCGCTGCGGTGGCCACCGGGCCGGCGGTGGAGGCCGCCGGCACCGCCGCCTTGAACACCTGCGCCGCGAGGATCCGCCCGCTCTGGGTGCCGATGAGCTTGGCCGACAGCTCCACCACCGCCACCGGCCCCTGGTCGGTGATGCGCAGGGCGAAGGTGCGGATGTCGATGACCAGCTGATAGTCCGCATTCACCCCGTCGCCGGGACGGGCGACGCGGCGCAGCTTGCTGGCATTCTCGAAGGCCTGGATGGTGCGCGCCTGAAGCAGAGCCGGAAGGTTGTCGCTCCACTGGGCGTCGGCGAGGTACGCCACCTGGCCCGGCCCCGGCTCCACCATCACCTTGTCGGTGTTGAGCACCGCGAGCGCGGTGGGCGCCACCACCACCAATTGCCCGGCCCCCCTGCCGCCCGCCGTGAAGCCGGCGGGGGCCGAGAGGTTATAGGTGGGGGTGGGCGTCGAGCCGCATCCTGCGAGGCCGAGGACGAGGACCGCGCCGAACAGGAGGGCGGCGATCGGCGGCACGGTACCGGCCCTGGAAGCGGAAAGGCGAGCGAGGCGGCTCCAGCGAACGAAAGTCATGATCGGCTCATCGCCCGTATTTCGGAATGGAGTTGCCGCCGCCGAAAATGAACTGCTGCGGATTGCGCTCGATGTTCTTGAGCACGCGGTCGATCTCGTTGAGGGTGCGGCGACCGTCGGTGGCCAGCGCCTCGTATTGCTTGAGGCCCGGGCCGGTGAAACGGCTGATCTGGTCGGTCAGGAGCGCCGTGCGCTGGTCCAGATTGTCGGCGAGCTTGCGGACCGAGGATGCGGCGTCGGTGGCCTGCATCAGCAGGCCATCCTTGTCCTCGGTGGCCTTCTGCAGGTTCACCACCACCCGCTCCACCTTCTCGGCGACGCCGTTGAGCTGCTTGACGAGGGCGTTGGACTGCTCGATCAGGCTCGCCACGTCCTCCGACTTCGACGCCACCGCCTTCGAGAAGGTGTCGATGTTGGCGATGATGTTCTTGATATCCTGCGGGTTGATGGCGTCCAGCACCACCTCGATCCTGCGGGCCACGCCCTGGGCCGAGGCGAGGAGCCCGGCCATGCCTGCCCCGCCATCCGCGGAGATGCGCGGGACGCCGTTCGGTCCCAGCGGGAGGGGCGGGGCGCCGGGCTGGCCGCCGCGGATGGAGACCACGACGATGCCCGTCAGCCCCTGGGATTCGAGGCCCGCCTTCGCGTCCGACAGCACCGGCACGTCATTGTTGATGGCGACCCGCGCCAGCACCTGCCCCGGCTGGCCCGCCACAAGCCCAAGTCCCGTCACCTGCCCGACCGGAATGCCGTTGAAGAGGACATTGTTGCCCTGGCGCAGGCCGGCCACCGAGCCGTCGAAGACGATCTCGTAGGGCTTGCGCGCGGTGGAATCCTGCGGTCCGGCGAACCAGTATACGAAGCCGAACGCCGCGGCGAGCACCGCGAGCGTGAAGGCTCCGATAATGGTGTAGTTGGCCCGTGTTTCCATGCCTGATCCCGGCTCCGTTCCGACCTTGCCCCCGCCGTCCGGTCCGCTCCCCTAATGCTGTGTCATCGGCGCGCACCCTGCACCGCCCGGGCCCGCGTGCCATGAAAATAGGCCCGCAGCCAAGGGTGCTGTTGCGCCATCATGTCCTCGATGGTGCCCTGGGCGATCACCTTCCCATCCGCCAGCGCGGCGATGCGATCGCACACGGTATGCAGACTGTCGAGATCGTGGGTTACCATGAAAACCGTAAGCCCCAAAGTCTGTTGCAACGTGCGGATGAGCTCGTCGAAATCGCCGGCGCCGATGGGGTCGAGGCCCGAAGTCGGCTCGTCGAGAAAGAGGATTTCCGGATCGAGGGCCAGCGAGCGGGCGAGCGCGGCGCGCTTGATCATGCCGCCGGACAGCTCCGACGGCAGCTTCTCCGCCACGTCGCATTTCAGGCCCACCATCTCGATCTTGGTATAGGCGATCTCGTCCAGCAGGCGCTGGGACAGGCGCAGATTCTCCCGCAGCGGAAACTGGATGTTCTGCTTCACCGTGAGCGAGGAGAACAGCGCGCCCTGCTGGAACAGCACGCCCCAGCGCCGCTCCAGCGCCGAGCGCTCGCGCTCGGAGAGGTCGTCGAGATTCTGGCCGAACACCTCCACCGTCCCCGAGCGCTTGGGCACCAGGCCGAGGATGGTGCGCGTGAGAACGGACTTGCCGCCGCCGGAGGTGCCGACGAAACCCAGGATCTCGCCGCGATACACGTCGAGGTCGAGGTGGTTGAGAATCACCCGGTCACCGAAGCCGACCACGATGTCGTGGACGGAGATGATCGCTTCCCGGTGGCTGTCCGCCTCGGCGGTGGTGGAGGTGCGCGCGTCCATGCCGCCTCACATGTCGATCGCGGCGAAGAACATGGCGAACACGCCGTCCATCACGATGACGAGGAAGATGGCCTTCACCACCGACGCCGTGGTGTGGGCACCGAGCGACTCGGCGCTGCCCCCCACCCGCAGGCCTTCGAGACAGGCGACGATGCCGATGGTCGCCGCCATGAAGGGCGCCTTGATCATGCCCACGTTGAACTGGTCCATGTCGATGGCGCCCTTGAGGCGGTTTAGGAACACCTCGGGCGTGATGCCGCCATAGCCCCATGAGACCAGCCCCGCCCCCAGCAGGGACGACATGGAGCCGATGAAGGTGAGCAGCGGCAAGGCGATGATCAGCGCCAAAAGGCGCGGCACCACCAGCACCTCCACGGGATCGAAGCCCATGACGCGCAGGGCGTCGATCTCCTCGCGCATGCGCATGGAGCCGAGCTCGGCGGTATAGGCGCTGCCGGAGCGGCCGGCGATCATGATGGCGACGATGAGCACGCCCAGCTCGCGCAGCACCAGCACGCCCACCATGTCCACCACATAGATGTCGGCACCGAAGCGGCGGAAGTTGAAGATGCCCTGCTGGGCCAGGATGCAGCCGATGAGGAAGGTGATGAGCACGATGATCGGCACCGCCCGGAAGCCGACCCGGTCGAGCTGGTTCACCATGGCGGTAAAGCGGAAGCTGCGCGGGCGCAGCAGCACCCGCCCCATGGCGGCCACCGAGGCCCCGACGAAATTCAGCAGCGCCGCGGCATCGGCGGCGACATTCACCGTCTCGTGGCCGAAGCGCTCCAGGATCGCCTCGTGGCGCCGGGCCGGCGGGGGCGGCTCCTGCCCCGTGCGGCCCATTTCCTCGATGAGCACCGTGTAGCGCGGGGCGAGCCCCTTCACCTGCGGCTCGATGCCCGAATCCTTCCAGGAGCGCTTCAGCCGCTCGAACAGGAGGGCGCCGAAGGTGTCCATGCGCTCGACGGCGGCGAGGTCGATCTCGACGCCCTTGGGATGGGCATAGGTGCTGACGGTATCATCAACCGCCTGCTCGAGCTCGTCGGCATATTCGGATGTCCATGCGCCGCGCCCGGCCACGGTGAGCAGGTCGTCCTGGCTATGCACGGAAATCAGGGAGGCGTGGGGCAACGCTCGGTCTCCATGGGGGCGCCGCGAAACGGCGGGGCGCCGGCCTGTCCTCTCGTCCTGGCGGGTCCGGGCCCGGCATCGCCGGCCCGGGGCCCCGCCCCGACTTGCGCTCTCGCCCCGCCGGGCTGCGATCCGGTTCCACGCGAACGCAGAAATCGCAGCCTTAACTCTTTTTCGCTCTTTCGACCTCTCCTGCTGCGACGCAACACACAGCGGATCGTGCGCCCGTGCGGGCACTTTCGAGCGACGGCACGGGCAGTTGGTTAAGCCATACAGACAACCGCGCGTCGCGTCGAGATCACGAAGGACACACCCGGCCGGTATCCGTTTCGCCCCCGCGAAGCGGACGGCGGAATCGGATATTAAGCTTAACCCATGGCCCAACTTGCCCTCAGCATCGAGCGCTTTCCCATCGCCGGCACCTTCACCATCGCCCGCGGCTCCAAGACGGAGGCAGTGGTGGTGGAAGCGCGCCTCACCCATGACGGCACGACCGGGCGCGGGGAATGCGTGCCCTATGCCCGCTATGGCGAGACGGTGGAAGGCGTCGCCGCCGCCATCACGGCGCTTGCCCCCCGGATCGCGGCGGGGCTCGATCGCGAGGCGCTGCAATATTGCCTCCCGCCGGGGGCCGCCCGCAATGCCCTCGACTGCGCCTTCTGGGACCTCGAAGCCAAGCAATCGGGCATGGCGGTCGCGGAGCGCGCCGGGCTGGGCGCGCTCCGCCCGCTCGTGACCGCCTTCACGCTCAGCCTCGATGCACCGCAGGCGATGGCGCAGGCCGCAGCCGCCGCGGCGCAGGCTGGCCGGCCCCTGCTCAAACTCAAGCTGGGCGCGCCCGGCGATCGCGAACGGCTCAGGGCGATCCGCGCCGCGGCGCCCGAGGCCCGCCTCATCGTGGACGCCAACGAGGGCTGGAGCGCCGCCGACCTGCCGGCGCTGCTCGATGCCTGCGCCGCCGCCGGCGTCGAGCTGGTGGAGCAGCCATTGCCTGCCTCGGACGACCGCATGCTGGCGCGCATGGAACGCGCGGTGCCGGTCTGCGCCGACGAGAGCGTCCACGACCGCGCGGGCCTCGCCACCCTGCGCGAGCGCTACGACGCCGTGAACATCAAGCTCGACAAGGCCGGCGGCCTCACCGAGGCGCTGGCGCTGGCCGAGGCGGCCGAAGGGCACGGCTTCCGCATCATGGTCGGCTGTATGCTGGCCTCCTCCCTCGCCATGGCCCCTGCCCTCCTGGTGGCGCAGCGGGCGCAGGTGGTGGACCTCGACGGCCCGCTCCTCCTCGCCCGCGACCGCATGCCGGGGCTGCGATACGAGGGCGCCGTGGTCTATCCGCCGGAGCCGGAGCTGTGGGGCTGAAGCCGCGCGGCAAGGATTGCGGCCAGGGCGCCCACAAGCCCGACGGCGGCCGAGGCGAGGAAGGCGAGCGGCCCCAGGGCGGCCCAGAGCGGGCCTGACGCGACGTTCGCGCTCGACATCAGGATGCTGCCGATCCAGGCGGCAGCGGTCTGCCCGGTGCCGGAACGATGCTCGCTGACACTGCGCCCCACAAGCTCCACCATGGCGAGGAAGGTGGCAGCGAAGGTGAAGGCGTGCAGCAGTTGCAGCGGCACCAGCACCACGAGCGGCGGGTCGAAGGCCATGGCCGAAAAGCGCACCACCGCCGCGACCCCGCCCATGGCGATCAGCGCATGGGGCCCGAAGCGGACCACCAGGCGGGTGCCGAAGCGGAACAAACCCATTTCCGCCGCCACCCCGATGGCCCACAGCACACCGATGGCGGTGAGGGAATAGCCCTGCGCCTTCCAGTTCACGGTGGCGAAGGCATAAAGCGTGGCATGGCTCGCCTGCACCAGCGCCGCCGCGACGATCCCGGCCAGGAGGCCCAGCCGCGCCCGCCGCCCGGCGACCGGCGCAGGCCGGCGCTCGGGCCGCGGCAATTCCGGCAGGGCGAAGGTTGCCAGGACATAGGCAAGCTGGCCCGCCAGCATCATGAGCACCACGGAACTGGCGCCCAGCAGGCCGAGCAGCGCCCCGCCCACCAGATTGGCGACAAGGAACGCGGCGGAGCCCCATTGCCGGGCCGATCCATAGTCCGCTCGCCCCGCCCGCGCCTGACGGGAGGTGTAGGAATCCAAAAGCGACAGGCTGGGCATCCAGGCCAGGGCCGTAAAGGCCAGCGCCACGAGGATGCCGAAGAACTCAACCGACACCGCCAGCGCCGCCATGCCGCCCGCCGCCGCCAGGGCGAGCGCCACCAGCATGGCCTTGGGCCGGCCGAGCCGGTCGGAGAGCACGCCGAGGAGGGGCGTCGAGACGAGGCGCGCCAGCATGGGCACCGCCAGGGCGACGCCGATGGCTTCCGGCCCAACGCCGCGGTCCTGCAGCCACAGGGGCAAATAGGGCACCTGGATGCCCATGGCGAGGAAGAAGGCGGCATAGGTCCCGCTCAGGCGCAGCCCCAGCGGGGGCAGCGGCGGAAGGCCGGGCCGGATCCCGGTTTCCTCGGCCTGCGCCTGGTGCGCCACGCCGGGCCTCAGGCGGTGAGGCAGCGGATGAAGGTCTCGGGCTCCACATTGCCGCCCGAGAGCACGATGGCCACCGTGCCGCCGGAGACGCCGAGCCGGCCTTCCAGCAGGCAGGCCAGCGCCACCGCGCCGCCGGGCTCCACCACCAGCTTCAGCTCCAGGAAAGCGAAGGCCACCGCCCGCGCCACCTCGGCGTCGGTGACGCTGGCGCCCTCGCCCACCAGCGGGCGGGTGATCTCGAAGGTCAGCGCACCCGGCGTCGGCGCCAGAAGCGCGTCGCAGAACGAGCCGGAGGGCTCGGCATTGCGCTCGCGCACGCCGGAACGGAAGGAGCGGGCGTGATCGTCGAAGCCGGCCGGCTCGCAGGCCACCACCCGGGCGCCGGGCGCGCGGGCCTTCACCGCCAGCGCGATACCGGCGACGAGGCCGCCGCCGGAGACGTTCGCCGCCACCAGGTCCGGGACAAGGCCCAGGGCGGCAAGGTCCTGCGCGATCTCCAGGCCCACCGTGCCCTGCCCGGCGATGATGTGCGGATCGTCATAGGGCGGCACCATGGTCGCGCCGCGTTCCTGCGCGATGGCGCGGGCAATGGCGTCGCGATCCTCGGTGCGGCGGTCGTAGCCCACCACTTCGGCGCCGAGCGCCCTGGTGCGATCGCGCTTCAGGGCCGGCGCATCGTGGGGCATCACGATCACCGCCGGCATGCCGAGCAGCTTCGCGGACGCAGCCACCCCCTGCGCGTGGTTGCCGGACGAGCAGGCCACCACGCCGGCCGCCCGGTCCGCCTCCGGGATCTGCACCATGCGGTTGTAGGCGCCGCGGAACTTGAAGGAGCCGGTGCGCTGGAGCGTCTCGGGCTTCAGGAACACCCGCGCGCCGGTGCGCTCGCTGAGGACCGTGGAGAAGACGAGGGGCGTGCGAACGGCGACGCCGGCGAGGCGACGGGCAGCGGCCTCCACGTCTTCAGCGGTGGGAATCGGGGCGGCAGCAGGATGAAGTTGGGCGCTCATGCGCCGGACGCTATCCGACGCCGGCGGCGAAGGCGATAGCGTCGCGCGATGGGACCTATGTCGTGGGCGATGAGCACATTGTCGAGGAACTGGCGGGCGCTCTCGCGCCACGTGAAGCGCAGGGCGAAGCGCCGCGCCGCGGCCGGCGACAGTTCCAGCGCCTTGAGGCAGGCGGTGCGCAGGTCATTGTCGAGGATGCCCACCGTCTCGGTGGCGTCGGCCAGCACGTCGGTGGGGCCGGTAACGGGATATGCCGCCACCGGAAGGCCGCTCGCCAGTGCCTCCAGCAGCACGATGCCGAAGGTGTCGGTGCGCGAGGGAAAGCAGAACACGTCGCAGGCCGAATAGACCTGCGCCAGATCCTCCCCTTCCTTCGGCCCGAGGAAATGGACCTTGGGGAAGCGCTCCTTCAGGCTGGCCAGCGCCGGGCCGCCGCCCACCACCACCTTGGAGCCGGGCAGGTCCAGTTCCAGGAACGCCTCGATGTTCTTCTCCACCGCCACCCGGCCGACGAAGAGATAGACCGGGCGAGGCAGGTTCAGGGTCGCCTCGGGGCGGGGGCGGAACAGCTCCGCATCCACCCCGCGCGACCAGCGCATCAGCCGCTTGAAGCCCCGTGCCTCGAGGTCGCGCTCCAGCGTGGCGGTGGAGACCATGACGCCGCCGCCCGCATTGTGGAACGAGCGCAGCCAGGCATAGGTCAGCCGCTCCGGCACCGGGGCCCGGGCGGAGAGGTATTCGGGAAACTTGGTGTGATAGGACGTGGTGAAGGTGCGCCGCGAGGCGATGCAGGCCCGCCGCACCAGCATGCCGATGGGGCCTTCGGTGGCGATATGGACGAAATCCGGCTGCATGGCCTCGATCCGCCGCATGATCATGCGCGGGGTGGCCAGCGCCAGGCGGATCTCGCTGTAGCTGGGCATGGGAATGGTGCGGAAGCCCTGCGGGCTCAGGAATTCCAGCTCCGCCCCGAGCGCGGCGGCTTCCCTTGCGGTATGCTCCAGGGAGCGCACCACGCCATTAATCTGTGGATGCCACGCATCGGTGGCGACGAGAACCCGCATCAGGCCGCCGCGCGCGCCCCCTCGACCATGTCCCGCTCCCCGGCGGGGGCCTTCTCGAGATGCCGCGTCCAGCAGATGATCTCAAGGCGACCGTCTTCATATTCGGCGATGGCGGTGCAGCTTTCCACCCAGTCGCCGCAATTGACATAGCGCACGCCGAACTGGTCGTGAATGACCGCGTGGTGGATATGGCCGCAAATGACGCCGTCCACCCCATGGCGCTTGGCCTCGTCGGCCACCGCCTCCTCGAACTTGCCGATATAGTTGACGGCGTTCTTCACCTTGAGCTTCGCCCACTGGCTCAGCGACCAGTAGGTCAGGCCGAGCCGGCGGCGCGCCTTGTTCACATAGGTGTTGATGGTCAGCGCCGCGGAATAGGCCCAATCGCCGAGGAAGGCGAGCCACTTGGCGTGGCGCACCACCACGTCGAACACGTCGCCGTGGATCACGAGATAGCGCTTGCCGTCCGCCGCCTCGTGGATGGCGGTTTCCACCACCTCGATGCCGCCGAAATGGGTGCCGTAATAATCGCGCAGGAATTCGTCGTGGTTGCCGGGCAAGTAGACCATGCGCGTGCCCTTGCGGCCCTTGCGCAGCAGTTTCTGCACCACGTCGTTGTGCTTCTGCGGCCAGTACCAGGAGGATTTCAGCCGCCACCCGTCCACGATGTCGCCCACCAGATAGACGGTGTCGGCCTCGTGATACTTGAGGAAATCGAGGAGGAGTTCCGCCTGGCACCCCTTGGTGCCGAGATGGACGTCTGAGATGAAAAGTGCGCGGAAGCGGCGCGCTTCGGGACTGTCGCTCACGCAATCACCTCCCGCTTGACCTGCCGTTGGGGTACCTTCCCGCCCGGACAGGCGACTTGCGACGGCCTTTCGACGTCGAAGTCTCACCAGCTGACCTTGCGCCTTGAAAGCGCAGTCCGGACTTAGCCGGAGTCTCGTTTCCTTTTTATGACGCCTGCGCGAAAAACGGAAGCGCAAACGCTCATCCGCGCGCCATGATTAGAAAAAGAGCAGTAATACGCTGGCGGCTACGGAGGCGGCTAATAGTCCATTGACGCGGCGGCGCAGCTTTTCCTCCGACAGCAGCTGCGACAAGGCGACGCCGAACAGGGCCCAAAGCGCCAGAGATGGCAGCGCCGTCACCGAAAATACCAGCGCCAGCATGAGAACCTGCGCCAGGACATCTCGCGCAGGATCGACGAAAGTCGGAATGACGCTGAGGGCCACCGTCCACGCCTTCGGATTGACCCACTGGAAGGCAGCGGACCCGAGGAAGGTGGGTGCCGACTCAGCCCCATCTTCCCCTGCGTCCGGCGCATCGGCATGGAGCAGCCCCCAGGCCAGGTAGAGCAGGTAGGCCGCGCCGGCGAGCTTGAGCACCAGGTGCAATGCCGGCAGCGCCACGAACAGGCCGCCGAGCCCCATGCCGATGGCGATGACCAGCAGGGGAAAGCCCGCCGCCACGCCCAGCATCTGCGGCAGGGTCTGCCGGAAGCCGAAGCGCGAGCCGGACGCCGCGGCGATCAGATTGTTCGGACCCGGCGTGACGCTGGCGGCGAACGAGAACATGATGAGAGGGAGCAACTGGTCGGTCATCGGGCACGGTTCGGGGCATGGCCTGCATTTTGTTGGCTTCCCACCATTGACCAATGCCCGCGTCCGCGCCAGCGTGCGCACCCGGCGAGCGACCGCGCGCCGCACGCGCCGGAGCACGCACCGACCGGATTGATGCAATCCGATCGGATCCGGTTCCAGACATTCAATGATACCATTAGGGAGTTTCACCGATGAAGCTGGTCCGCTTCGGGGAAAAAGGGCAGGAAAAGCCGGGTCTAATCGATTCAACCGGCAAGGTGCGCGACCTGTCCTCGATCATTCCCGACCTCGCCGGCGAGGCGCTCTCGCCCGCCAGCCTGAAAAAGGTCGCGGCGGTCGATCCGGCCTCCCTGCCGCTCGCCCCCGAGGGCGTGCGCCTCGGCTCCTGCGTGGCGCGGCCGGGCAACTTCGTCGCCGTGGGCCTCAATTTCGCGGACCACGCGGCCGAGACCAACAATCCCATCCCCGAGGAGCCCGTCCTCTTCAACAAGGCGCCGAACTGCGTCGTCGGCCCCGATGACGACGTGATGATCCCCAAGGGCTCGCTGAAGCTCGACTGGGAGGTGGAACTGGCCTTCGTCATCGGCACCCGCGCCCGCTATGTGGAAGAGCAGGACGCCCTCGCCCACGTCGCCGGCTATTTCATCTGCAACGACGTGTCCGAGCGCCACTTCCAGATCGAGCGCGCCGGCCAGTGGGCCAAGGGCAAGGGCTGCGAGACCTTCGGCCCGCTCGGCCCCTGGCTCGTGACCACAGACGAGCTCACCGACACCTCGGACCTCGCCATGTGGCTGGAGGTGAACGGCGAGAAGGTGCAGAACGGCTCCACCAGGACCATGATCTTCCGGATCCCGTTCCTGGTGCACTATATCAGCCAGTTCATGGTGCTGGAGCCCGGCGACGTGATCACCACCGGCACCCCGCCCGGCGTCGGCCTCGGCTTCAAGCCGCCGCGCTTCCTCAAAGCGGGCGACGTGATGCGCGTGGGCATCGCCGGCCTCGGCGTGCAGCAGCAGACCGTGGTGCCGTTCCAGCTGTGAGGGGATCGAGGCTGATGGCAGAGCGCCGTCAGCCTCGCTCGCCGTCCGGCACGAGCCAGCCCCGGTAACGGATGATGGGGCCGACGAGAGGCAACGCGATGGCTACGTCGAAGCAGGCCCGCCCGGCCGCGTCCAGGCCCTCGCAACTGGTGCTGGTGGGCAGCAGGGCCCGTGGCAACGGCACGCCCGCGAGGCGGCCACCAACGACGGGATACCAGAGACCGCCGTCGCGGATGGCCAGTCCGATGTCGAAACTGAGCAGTCCGAAACGCTCGCGGACGCCGGGACCCGTCGTATTGCGGGTCAGGTGGGAGCGGAATCGCTGACCGGCGAAGTCCCTCACCCAGACTTCCCCGCTGCCTCGGCGCTCCATGGTCACCGCGACGCGGACAGCGCCCCCGGCCCGCGGAAATCGCATCACGGCCCGAACGAGCCGAGCGAACAAGCCGGGACCGTGAGTGACCTCAGCTTCCCCGTACCACCGCCGTACATCTATCACCGCATGCAGATCGACCAGCGGTGGCGGAAGCAGGCGAAGATCCGGCCCGAGCGCCTTGGCGAACAGCAGCGGCATTGGCCGCTTTGCCCGGTGCGTCGCAAGGTTCAAACCCGCCATCAGCGCCTCGGCGTCCGCGAGCGGAAACTCCGCCACGCAGGCCCGCGCTCCGGGCTCCACCTTGCCGTCGCGGAGGCGGCGATAGAGAACGCGGGCGGGCAAAGCCGGCACATGCGGCCCGTCCCCGGCACCGGCAATCAGAACCCATTCGCGCAGTTCCATGTCTGCGGCCGTGGTCCGGCCCACGACACACACGCGCATGCCGCCGGTATCGGAGCCGAACGGCTCCAGGCGCTCGGCGACCCATTTCAGCAGGCGCGCCAGCGGCGCAAGGCTGCGCACCAGTCCCCATCGCACCGGAAGCGACAACAGCAGGAGTCCTCCGTGCATAAGCTTCAACTCCAGCCCCGCCCGGAACAGGACAGAGCGGGCGCGGAACCTTGGAGGAAACAGCGCGAGGTCCGGCGCAGCGTTATGGCTCGCCCAACGTCCGGTGACGCGCGTCCCGCCTCCGGGGTCGAGGGTGACGCGCTCAAGGCCACTCCATCCCGGAACGGATACGAACCGGCCACCCCGCCAGACGGAAAGGGGCTGCCCCGCCTGACCGACGATGGCGCGGATCACCGACAGGCCACGCGGCGCACGGTTGCCGGGCAGGATCACACTCTCGATCACGTGGATGTCCGCCATGCCTTCGGCAAGCTCGGCCACCGCGGATGACGACAGAGCCGGCACGCTCGACACGCCAGACAGCACGGTCCGACCGGCAGCGCGAGCGGCCGCGTCGAGGCCCGTGATGCCCGCGGTGAAGTGCGGATCGTCGGACAGGTCCAGATAGTGGGCGCCCGCCGCCAGCGCAGCCTCGGCGAGGCGGTAACATTCCGGCCCGTAATTCTGGAAGGGGCCGGCAACGTCAATCACCACGGACGGCCCGACATCGCGTACCCGCGCCGTCAAATCGGCATCGTCGCGGTCAAGCCGCAGGGGTCGGCCACCGTAGCGGACGCAGAAAGCTTCGGCAGCGCGCATGTTGCGGCCCGCGACAACGAGGTCCACGCTCGCCTCGCCGGCAAGGCCCATGCAGATGCGTGCGCCGAAGACGCCGTAGCCCCCGACGACGAGGACGATGTCACTCAAGGAACCGTGCTCGCAGTTCCGGGGATGGCGGGGCGCAGGCGCGGCGCCCGAACCGGTAGCGGTTTCGCGCGATGACGTCGTAGAGCCGATCCGTCAGGCCGGCCGGCAACCACCCGAGCGGCTGGAACACAGCCCAAGGCCAGCCGATGGTGCCCATCGCCGCCGCGAAGGCCCGCATCCGGACATGGGCGCGTCCATTGACCACGACGATGTTGGTTTCCATGAGGTCGGGATCGAGCCCGTAGCGGCGGTACAGCGCGCGGCCGGTGTCCGATTGGGCGACGACGAAGCGGAAGCGCTGCTTGCGGTCGCACCGCACGATGAACCGCGCGAAGCCCGAGCAAAACAGGCACGCGCCGTCGAAGACGATGAGATCCTGGTCGGGCGGAGGGGCGCTCATGGAATGCCGTATGGAGGAGCCTTCGGGCATCCTAGGGATGGACGGGCGGCCCGTCCATCCGCCCCCCTCACTGCAGCGTCGCGTTGGCGAGCCAGGTCTTCACCGCGTCGAGGGCCTCGTTGCGCTTGCCGGTGCGGTGCTGGGCCTCCTGGAAGACGGCGAGCTGCACGTCGGCGCTGGTGCCCGCCTCGGCGATGGTGCGCACATGCAGCAGCGCGTCGAGGCAGCCGAGCGCCTCCGCATCCTCCGCCACCAGATGGACGAGCCCGTCCACCGCATCGCGCACCGCCACCGCGCGACGCTGGGCGAGATCCACGAACGAGCCGTGGATGCCGTAGCGCTGGGCCCGCCACTTGTTCTCATCGGCGATGGCCCGGTCCACCGTGCCCACATCCTTGTTGTGGTGCCGGTTGCGCACCAGGAAGCGCACCAGCGCGCGGTAGAGCGCCGCGATCGCCACCGTGTCCTCGATGCGGGTGCAGCTGTCGGGGGCACGCAGTTCCAGTGTGGGCAGCTGGCGCGAGGGGCGGATCGCCCACCACACATAGCTCGAATCGGTGATCGCACGGGCCTCCACCATGGCGTCGAGATAACGCTCGTAGGTGGCGCTGTCCTCGAACATCTCGGGCAGGCCGGTGCGCGGTAATTCGTCATAGGCCGCCAGCCTGTAGCCCATGAGCCCGGTCTGCTTCGCCCCCCAGAACGGGGAGGAGGTGGACAGGGCGATGAAATGGGGGATGTAGGGCACCATGCGGCGCATCACATCCACCCGCTCGTCGGGGTCGGGCAGCTCCACATGCACGTGCAGGCCGCACACCATGTTGCGCTCGCCCAGCATCTTCAGGTCGTTCATGACCCCGTCATAGCGGTTGGCCCGGGTGGCGCGGACACCGTCCCAGGTGGCGGTGGGATGGGTCCCGGAGGCGATGACCCCCAGACCGTGCTCCGCCGCCACATCCGCCACCGCGCGGCGCAGCCCCTTCAACTGGTCGAGAGCGCTGCCCGTTCCGGTGGTGGGGCGGGTCGCGATCTCCAGCTGCGACTGGAGCATCTCCACCGAGACGCTGTCGCCAAGACGCTCCTTCAGCTCGTCGAAAAAGCCCGAGGGCATGCGCCTTTGGACCGCTTTCGTCTCCGCGCCGACGACGAAGAACTCTTCTTCGATTCCGAAGCTGTAATCGTGCGACACGCAGGCCTCCCGCAGATTTTAGCCCCGAAGGCGAGCCTATAACGCCCGACCAACGGCTAAGTTCCGGACAGACTGGCGCAGAATCCGACCAAAATGGGGCACCGCGCGGATAGATTTATCAGCCTATGCTTTCAATACTTTAACGCAATGCAGCGAAAATCGAATCACTTGTTTGGAGCAAATGCAAAATGCAACTGACTTTCTTGCACCAAAAATGGGAACAAATCGGCGCACCCGGCGTTTAAGGCGCCCGTCAGCCGCCTCGCGCCGCCCCCACCAGGGCAAGAGCCGCCACCGCCGCGGTGTCCGCCCGCAGGATGCGGGGGCCGAGGGACAGGGTGACCGCACGCGGAGCGATGCGCGCGCGTTCCTCCGGGCTGAAACCGCCTTCCGGCCCGATCAGCACGCTGACCGGCCCTTCCGGCGCCGTGCGCAGAGCGTGGATGGGATCGTGATCGGCCGCCGCCTCGTCGCAGAAGACGAGCACCCGTCCGGTGGACAGCGCATCGAGCCATTGGGCGAGCGGGCGCGGCTCGGCCACGCGCGGCAGGCTGAGGATGCCGCATTGCTCCGCCGCTTCCACCGCATTGGCGGTCATGCGGTCGAGGTTGATGCGGGACACCTGGGTGTAGCGGGTGAGGACGGGAGACAGCAGGCCGGCGCCCATCTCCACCGCCTTCTGCACCATGTAGTCGAGGCGGGCGTGCTTTAAGGGGGCGAAGGCGTATTCCAGCGTCGGGGCGGCCGGCTGGGGCCGCACCTGGGCCGTCGCCTCCAGGCGCACCTCCCGCTTGCCGCCGGCCACGCGGGTGGCGCGCCACTCGCCGTCGCGTCCATTGAACAGCAGCAGATCCTCGCCCACGGCGAGACGGATCACGTTGGCGACGTAATGCGCCTGCTCCGGCGCCAGCAGAACGGCGGCACCGGGCGCAAGATCGGCGTCCACGTAAAGGCGCTGCGCACGGAAATCATGGTCGGGCATGGGGTGCTCCTCCGATCCGGGAGGGACACCACGGGAGGCCCGCGCTTGGCAAGAACGGACTGGCAAGAACGGACTGGCGAGACGGGACTGGCGGGGTTCGCCGCACAGGGGCAGGCCTGCGCCGTTCCGCCGAGATGGCATGCGCGGATACGGACATACGGCAGGAACAGGCGGGGCCCGAGGGGCCGCCGCCTGCCGCCCCCAGCCTTACGGGTGGATCGCGAGCCCTGACCGGCACAACCCTTGATGGCTGAGGCTCAGCTGGATTTCATCCCCCAAATGCGGGATGCGGTATCATCGCCCGCCCGCTAACGGCGGGCGGACGGCCAATATCGCGGATGGCTTCCAGATCTTGGGCTTTCGCGCATTCATGCCGAATCGCCTTCCTGAACGCCAAACTGTCCGCGCAACAACGCAGGGGCGCGTCTCCATTCAGCCCGGCGACCCCGCCTGTGGAACGGATCGCGCCCCTGGCCTCACTTCTTGCTGCCGTCGGCGTTGAACTGGGCGAGGAAGGCGATGAGATCCTTGCGCTCGTCCTCGTTCTTGATGCCGGCGAACGCCATCTTGCCCTTGGGCGCGAGCGCCTTGGGATTGGTGATGTAGGCGTCCAGGGTGGCCTCGTCCCACACCTTGCCGGCGGCGGCGCCGTCCTTGATGTCGGCGGAATAGGCATAGCCCTCGAAATGCGCCCATTTGGCGCCGACGATGCCGTTCAGGGGTGGGCCCACCTTCGCCTTGGCATCGGGACCCACGGCATGGCACGCCATGCACTTCTTGAACGAGGTCTCGCCCTTGGCCACATCGGGATCCGCAAGGGCCGAGCCGGTGGCTGCGAGGACAAGAACCGAAGCCAGAATGAGACGCATAAAGCTTTCCTCTCTGAACAGGCGCGAGCGGGATATTCTATTCATATATCCGAATATATGAAAATACCCACGCGCCGCGCAAACCCTTGCTGCAGCGCACAAAACTCCTCCATTGGAGGTGGCGCCGCGCCTCCTTAGCATGACTCCAGCCAACCCACCGATGCGACCTTGAGCCCGAGCGGGAGACCACGTGACCATCATCGTGAAGATCGGCGGCAGCCTGACGCGGGACGCGGCGCCACGCCGCCTGCTGGCCCGCCTCGCCGCGGAAGGAGGGCTCGTCGTGGTGCCGGGCGGCGGGGCGCTGGCCGATCAGGTCCGCGCCGTTCAGCCGCAGTGGGACCTCTCGGATGCCGCCGCCCACCGCATGGCCCTGCTTTCCATGGAGCAGATGGCCCACGCCATGCGCGATCTCGAACCGCGCCTCCTGCCCGCCCGCGACCGTGCGGAACTCGCGGCGGCGGTGGCACGGGGCGCCGCCCTGTGGTTCCCGGCCGCCATGACGCTCGGCCGCCCCGACATCGCCGAAAGCTGGGACGTGACCTCCGACAGCCTCGCCCTGTGGCTCGCCGCCGAGATGGGGGCGGAGCGGCTGGTGCTGGTGAAGGCGCCGGGCACACGGATTCCCGCGCCTTTGCCCGCCCCGTCCGGCGGCCGCGCCGCCGACATCGCCGCCTGGACCGCGATGGGGCTGGTGGATGCGGCCTTTGCGACCATGGCGGTCCGGTTTACAGGCGATATTCTGGCCATCCCCGCCGACGATGGGGACCGGCTGGACGCCGCCTTGCGGGCCAAGGGGCGCGCCGCCGCGATAAACGAGGAAACGAAGGAAGGCTCGCGCCTGTCATGACCGCCAAAGCGCCCCGGGCGAAGTCGCCGCGCTGGGCCTGGGCCCTCACCGGCTCCGGGCACTATTTCACGGAGAGCATCGAGATCATCCGCGAGCTTCAGGACGTGGACCTGTTCATCTCGGACGCGGCCGACGAAGTGCTGCGCATGTACAAGCAGGACAAGGAGCCGCTGCCCGAACAGACCCAGGTGTTCCGCGACAACAGCGCGTCCTCCGCCTCCATTGGCCGCTTCTATCACGGCGAGTACCATACCCTCGTGGTCTCCCCCGCCTCGTCCAACACGGTGGCGAAGGCGGTGCACGGCATCTCCGACACCCTCGTCACCAATTGCTTCGCCCAGGCCGGCAAGTGCCGGGTGCCGGCCATCGTGTTTGCCTGCGACAGCATGCCGGAGATGATCACCATGGCCCCCGAAGGTCCGGTGCCCGTCTATCCGCGCCGCATCGACCTGGAGAACACGCGCCTGCTCAAGGAGTTCGAGGCCACTGTGGTGGCCGAGACGCTGGACGAGCTGCGCGCCGCCATCGCCCGCCGCCGGGCGGAGCTTGCAGCGCTCTTCCCCACCCCGGCCGCCTGAGATGGCCGAGCGCGTCGCCCTTGTCACCGGGTCGCTGGCCGAGCCGCGCATCCGCCGCATCGCTCAGGAGATCGCGGACGAGGCGCTCGACCCGGTGGTGGTTAATGTGGGCGTGAAGGTTGCGGCCTTGATGACGGCGGAGATCGTGGAACGGCGCCTCAAGCTGCCGGAGCGCATCGACCGCGTGCTCATGCCCGGCCGCTTCCGGGGCGATCTCGACCGCCTCGCCGCCCGCTTCGGCCTGCCGTTCCTGCGCGGGCCGGAGGAGGCGGCGGACATCCCCGCCTATTTCGGCAAGGGCCGCGGCGGCGCCGTCAGCCTCGACCGGCAGGACGTGCTGCTGTTCGCCGAGATCGTGGACGCCACCCGCCTCACCATCGACGAGCTTCTCACCCGCGCCCGCTTCCTGAAGGGCGAGGGCGCGGACGTGATCGACCTCGGCGCCCTGCCCGACAATCCCTTCCCCCATCTGGAAGAGGCCATCGCCGCGCTCAAGGCGAACGGCTTCAGGGTGAGCGTTGACAGCTTCGACCCGCAGGAGCTGGCGCGCGGCACCCGCGCCGGGGCCGACTATCTCCTCAGCCTCAACGAGCACACCCTCGCCATCGCCGAGGAGGGCCCTGCCGTTCCGGTGCTGGTGCCCGCGCAGGCGGGGGACCTGCCCTCGCTCCTGCGAGCCATCGAAACATGCGAGGCCAGGGGCAGGCCCTTCCTCGCCGATCCCATCCTCGATCCCATCCACCTCGGCTTCACCGCGTCACTGCTGCGCTACGCGGAGCTGCGGCGGCTGAAACCGGACATCCCCATCCTCATGGGCATCGGCAACGTCACCGAGCTGACGGACGCCGACACCACCGGCATGAACGCCTTGCTCATGGGCATCATCTCCGAGCTACGGCTGAATGCGGTGCTGGCGGTGCAGGTGAGCCCCCACTGCCGCACCGCCGTGCGCGAGTTCGACCGGGCGCGGCGGGAATTCTTCGCCGCGCGGGAGGCGGGCGCCCTGCCCCAGGGCTTCGGCGGCGGCCTGATGGCCCTGCGCGACCGGCGCCCCTTCACCACCACGCCGCAGGAGGTGGACCGCCTCGCCGGCACGGTGGCCGACCGCAACTTCCGCATCGAGGTGACGGAACAGGGCATCCACGCCTACAACCGCGACGGCCACCACGTGGCGCAGGACCCGTTCGACCTCTTCCCCCACCTCAAGGTGGAGGACGACGGCGCCCACGCCTTCTATCTCGGCGTGGAGACAGCGCGGGCGGAGATCGCCCTGAAGCTCGGCAAGCGCTACGCCCAGGACGAGCCGCTGAAATGGGGCGTGGCGGGCGAGACCTCCGCCAGTGCCGAGGATGCCCACCGGTTGACTTTCAAGGAAGCGGGCTCGACCCTTTCCGCAAAGAAGAAAGGCGAAGCCACGTGATCCGGGAGACCATCGTCACCACCCAATCGGCCTCGGGAGAGCCCCATGTGGCGCCCATGGGCGCGACCCTCGTGGAGGGGGGGTACCTGCTGCAGCCGTTCCGGCCCTCGCGCACGCTGGACAACATGGCGGCGCTCGGGGTGGCGGTGGTGAACTTCACCGACGATGCCCGCATCTTCGCCGGCTGCATCACCGGCCGGCACCGCTCCTGGCCCACCGTGCCCGCCACCCGGCTCGACGGCGCCGTGCGCCTCGACCTGTGCCTTGCCCATGACGAGGTGGAAGTGACGCGGATGGAGGACGACCCCACCCGCCCGCGCTTCTTCTGCCGCATCGTCCATCGCGAGCAGCACGCCCCCTTCCTCGGCCTCAACCGGGCGGTGGCGGCGGTGCTGGAAGGCGCCGTGCTGGTATCGCGCCTGCACATGATGGACCCCGAACGGGTGGACCGGGAAATGAACTACCTCTCCATCGCCATCGAGAAGACCGCCGGCCCCGCCGAGCGCGAGGCCTGGGACTGGCTGTGCGAGACCATCGCCGACCATCGGGCGCGGGCGGCATCATGACCTTGCATGTATCTGTTCCCGCGGCGGCACGCCCGGGCCTGCTCGCCTCCGTCGCCGATCTCGCCGAGATGGAGGTGGCGCTCGGCGCCGGCGCCGACATCGTGGACCTGAAGAACCCGGCCGAAGGCGCGCTCGGCGCCTGGGGGGAAGCCCCGCTGCGGGCCGCCGTCGCCCGCTGGCGCGCGGCGGGCTGCGTCACCGGTCTCAGCGCCACCGTGGGCGACCAGCCCCTCGATGCGGCGATCCTCCTGGCCGCCGCCCGGCGCACCGCCGCAACCGGCGTGCCGCTGGTGAAGATCGGCTTTCCCCTGCCCGCCGAAGGCCCCGGAGCGGCGCTGGCCCCCGTCCTCGACGCCCTTGCGCCGCTGGCGCGCGAAACCCGCCTCATCGCCGTGCTGTTCGCCGACCAGCGCCCGGACCTCGCCGCCCTTCCCCATTTCGCCGCGGCCGGCTTCCACGGGGTAATGCTGGATACGGCGGACAAGACGGCCGGCGGCCTCCTCGCCCATCTCGGCGTGGAGCGCCTCGCCGGCTTCGTGGCAGAGGCCAAAGCGGCCGGCCTGCTCACCGGCCTTGCGGGCTCGCTGAAGCTTGAGGACATCGCGCCTCTGGCGGCGCTTAAGCCGCACTATCTCGGCTTCCGCGGCGCCCTGTGCGCCACCGGGCGTACCAGCGCGCTCGATCCGGTGCGGCTCGCTCGGGTGCGGGAAGCGCTGAAGGGGCGGGTGACAGCTTAAGCGTCGCCCACGGCCACGGGTTTCACCGCGTTACCACGTCGCCCTGAAATTGCGGTAAAGCTGCTCCGCCGCCTTGCGGAACACGGGCATCTTCTCCTCCACCGCCGCCACCAGCAGCGCCCCGCCGCCGGGGCCGGTGATGGCCTCCAGCGCGCAGCGATATTCGGTGATCTCGCCCCATTCGGGCACCGTGTCGTCGGTCAGCTCCACATGGTACTGGATGCCGAACGCCCGCTCCCCCACCTGCAGCGCCTGGATGGCGCAATGGTCGTTGTGCGCCAGCACCTTCGCCCCGTCCGGCAGCTTCAGCACGGCGGCGCCGTGCCACTGCAAAGTCGGGAAGGTGGGCGGCAGGCCGGTGAAGAACACCGATGCCTGCCCCGCCTGCGTGAGCGACACGTCGGTCACCCCCACCTCGGGGCGCGGCATGAGGCCCACCTTGCCGCCCAGGGCGTCGGCCAGCAGCTGGTGGCCGAGGCAGACGCCGAGATAGGGCCTGCCGGAGGCCACCCAGTCGCGGATCGCCGCCTTCTCGGCCACGAGCCAGGGGTGCTCCTCCTCCTGCCAGACATCCATGGGGCCGCCGAACACCATGAGGGCGTCATAGCCGTCGAGGGCGGGGATGGCCGCCCCCTCGTCCAGCTCCACGGCGTCCCAGATCACGCCGTCGGCACGCATGAAGTCGCGGAAGCTGCCGGGATGCTCGGCGGCAACATGCTGGAAAACGAGGACTCTCAAGGGACTCTCCCGGAGCGGGCGGAGCGGGTGGCCGCCATACTGGCGCACCGCTCGCCGGGACGGCAAGGGCGGCAATGTCGCAAACTGGTATCCTTATAAAGTATGGCGCAGGGTTTGACCCACCCTCACCCGGGCCACTCCTCCCCCTGACTTTATCGAGCAGCCGAGCGCCGGGGTCGTCTCGTCGTGGCGTCCTGGCGCCGGCAAACATTGACTCGGACACGGTTCGCGATTAAGAACCCGCCACCTTTCGGGCCGTCAGCGGCCCGTTCGGCGTTTCACGCACCCGTGGCATCGTCTGGCAGCGCGCCGGCCGAGCCTGTCGGTGGAAGGGGTTCCGGCATTGCGCCTGAACCCCGTCCGCAGAGGAGGGGCGCGATCCCAATTCAACCAAGACCATCAAGGATCCGCGTTACATGAGCAAGCGCATTGCGGCCAAGCACAAGATCGATCGCCGTATGGGCGAGAACATCTGGGGCCGCTCCAAGAGCCCGGTGAACCGTCGCGAGTACGGTCCCGGCCAGCACGGCCAGCGCCGCAAGGGCAAGCTGTCCGACTTCGGCGTGCAGCTGCGCGCCAAGCAGAAGCTGAAGGGCTATTACGGCTCCATCGGCGAGAAGCAGTTCCACAAGGTGTATGTTGAAGCCTCCCGCCTCAAGGGCGACACCGGCGCCAACCTCATCGGCCTTCTGGAGCGCCGCCTCGACGCGGTGGTGTACCGCGCCAAGTTCGTGCCCACCATCTTCGCCGCCCGCCAGTTCGTCTCCCATGGTCACGTGAAGGTGAACGGCCAGCGCGTGAACATCCCGTCCTACCTGGTGAAGGTCGGCGACGTGGTGGAGGTGAAGGAAGCTTCCCGCCAGATGACCCTGGTGCTCGAGGCCCAGCAGCTCGCCGAGCGTGACGTGCCCGATTACATCGAGCTCGACACCAACAAGCTGGCGGCCCGCTTCGCCCGCATCCCGGAGCTCAACGAGGTGCCCTACCCGGTCCAGATGGAACCGAACCTCGTGGTCGAGTTCTATTCGCGCTGACCTGATCGGCGCCCGCCAAACGAAAAGGCCGTCCTCTCGGGCGGCCTTTTTGCTTTCAGGGACGGGAGCCGGCCGCGCGGCCGGCTCCGCCGTCGATCAGCCCGCGGACTTCACCTCCGCCGCCGCAGCGGCAAGGAACTCGTCCATGTTGCGGCGGATCTGGTGGTCGGAGACCTCCACGCCCTTGGCGTCGAAATCGCCGCGCAGCTTGCGGAACACATCCTCGTCACCGGCCTCCTGGAGGTCGGCGACCACGACTTCCTTGGCATAGGCCTCGGCGGCCTCGCCGCTCAGGCCGAGGATCTGGGCGGCCCAGAGGCCGAGCTTCTTGTTTCGGCGGGCGACCGCCTTGAAGCGGGCTTCCTCGTCGAGCGCGAAGCGCTTCTCAAACCCTTCTTCGCGCTTGTCGAACGTGGTCATGGCACCCCTCTTCCTGACGCATTGGCGGCCGATGGCGGCCGGGATCGGTCTGGCGGCCACATGACCGCTCGCGCGCCTTGAATATCTCCCGCTTCACCCCAGATCAACGTCAGTGAGGCGCTGCCACATGCTGCCACGTGTCGCGTCCCGCCGCAGGGGCAGCAAGCCGGCCTTCGGGCGGCACCCTGCCGGCCATTTAAGCGCGAAGGATGCCGCAAAAGCCAGAGGGCAGGCATGCGCAAGCGGGCGTGGACGCGCGTTGTGTCGCGGCGCCTGATCGGCTAGTGTCCGAACGGGCTTGGTGTGCGCTGACAACAGCCATTCCGGTCCCGCCGAGGAGCGTCACCAGAACGGAGCCTTGGCAAACCCATGGATTTCCTCAATCAGCGGTATATTCCCATGAGCCGCCGCCGCCGAATCTACGAAGGCAAGGCGAAAGTCCTCTATGAAGGACCTGAGCCCGGCACACTCATCCAGCACTTCAAGGACGATGCCACGGCCTTCAATGCGAAGAAGCACGATGTCATTGATGGCAAGGGCGTGCTGAACAACCGGATCTCGGAGTACATCTTCTCCCGGTTGAACGACATCGGTGTGCCCACCCACTTCATCCGCCGGCTGAACATGCGCGAGCAGCTCATCCGCGAAGTGGAGATCATTCCGCTTGAGATCGTGGTGCGCAACGTCGCCGCCGGCTCCATCTCGACCCGTCTCGGGATCGAGGAAGGCACGCCGCTGCCGCGCTCCATCATCGAATTCTATTACAAGAACGACGCGCTCAACGACCCGATGGTATCGGAAGAGCACATCACCGCCTTCGGCTGGGCCACGACCCAGGAGATCGACGACATCATCGCGCTCGCGATCCGCGTCAACGACTTCCTGTCCGGCCTGTTCCTCGGCGCCGGCATCCGTCTTGTGGATTTCAAGATGGAATGCGGCCGCCTGTGGGAAAACGACATGATGCGGATCGTGGTGGCCGACGAGATCAGCCCCGATTCGTGCCGGCTGTGGGACATCAAGTCCAACGACAAGATGGACAAGGACCGCTTCCGCCGCGACATGGGCGGCCTCGTGGAGGCCTACAGCGAAGTGGCGCGCCGGCTCGGCATCCTGATGGAAAACGATCCCACCCAGGGCAAGGGTCCCGTCCTGGTGAAGTGAGGCGTTGAGCCCTGCATAGGAAAAATGCTAGGCGGGGGCCGCATTGGCCCCCGTTTGCGTTGCAGCATGCCGCACCGCTCACCCGGGGCGGACCAGAAAAGCAGAAGGTGTCATGAAGGCACGTGTCATTGTCACGCTGAAGTCGGCGGTGCTGGACCCCCAGGGCAAGGCCATCGAGGGCGCGCTGCGCTCGCTGGGAGTCTCGGGCGTGCAGAGCGTCCGCCAGGGCAAGGTGTTCGACGTCGAACTCGCGGGCAACGACCGCGCCTCCGCCGAGGGCGCGCTCAAGGAAGCCTGCGACAAGCTCCTCGCCAATACCGTGATCGAAACCTACAAGGTCGAGTTCGCGGAGTGATGCGCCATGGGCGATGTGCTAGCCTTTCCAATGCAGCATCGCCCCATTGAACGCCGGCCCGACTTCCCCCGTGCCATTGGCCCGCGCCCATTGAGAGACCATGAAACCTGCCGTCATCCTCTTCCCCGGCTCCAACCGTGAGCAGGACGCCGTACGCGCGCTGCGCCTCGTCGCCGGCGCCAGGCCGCAGGTGGTCTGGCATGCCGATCACGAACTGCCCCAGGGCACGGACCTGGTGGTCCTGCCCGGCGGCTTCTCCTACGGCGACTATCTGAGGTGCGGCGCCATCGCGGCGCGCGCCAACATCATGGATGCCGTGCGCGCCCACGCGGCCAAGGGCGGCCTGGTGCTCGGCATCTGCAACGGCTTCCAGATCCTGTGCGAAGCCGGCTTGCTGCCGGGCGTGCTGGTGCGCAATGCCCGCCTGCGCTTCGTCTGCCGCGAGGTGCTGCTGCGGGTGGAGCGGGCCGACACCCCCTTCACCAGAGCCTATCGCAAGAACGACCTCATCCGCATCCCCGTCGCCCACGGCGAGGGTAACTACACGGCGGATGAGAGCACCATCGCCCGCCTGGAGAGCGAGGGCCGCATCGCCTTCCGCTATGCCCGCCGCGACGGTCAGATCGACGAGACCGACGGCCCCAACGGTGCCATCAACGGCATCGCCGGCATCTATTCCGAGAAGTTCAACGTGCTCGGCATGATGCCGCATCCCGAAAACTACATCGAGCCGGAGATCGGCCCCACCGACGGTCGCGGCCTGTTCGAGAGCCTCGCCGGAGCCCTGAAGGCGGCGTGATCACGCCCCTCAACTCGGATCGAACCGCTGTGAACTCCATTCCCAACACGCCCCGCATCACTCCGGAGCTCGTGGCCGAGCATGGCCTGAAGCCCGAGGAGTACGAGCACTTCGTCAAGCTGATCGGCCGCGAGCCGTCGATCACGGAGCTCGGCATCGTCTCCGCCATGTGGAACGAGCACTGCTCCTACAAGTCGTCCAAGGTCTGGCTGCGCACCCTGCCCACCACGGGCAAGCGCGTCATCCAGGGGCCGGGCGAGAATGCGGGCGTGGTGGACATCGGCGACGGCCTCGCCGTCATCTTCAAGATGGAAAGCCACAACCACCCCTCCTTCATCGAGCCCTACCAGGGCGCGGGGACGGGCGTGGGCGGCATCCTGCGCGACGTGTTCACCATGGGCGCGCGGCCCATCGCGGCGCTCAACTTCCTGCGCTTCGGCGACTGCCACAACGTGAAGACCCGCCGGCTGCTGGCGGGCGTGGTGGCCGGCATCGGCGGCTATGGCAATTCCTTCGGCGTGCCCACCGTGGGCGGCTCGGTGGGCTTCCACAAGCGCTACAACGGCAACATCCTCGTCAACGCCATGGCGGTCGGCCTCGCCCGGACCGACGAGATCTTCTACGCGGCGGCCACCGGGGTGGGCCGCGCCATCGTCTATCTCGGCTCCAAGACCGGGCGCGACGGCATCCACGGCGCCACCATGGCCTCCGCCGAGTTCGGCGCCGACGCCGAAGAGAAGCGCCCCACCGTGCAGGTGGGCGACCCCTTCGCCGAGAAGCTGCTGCTGGAAGCCTGCCTCGAGATCATGAAGGCGGGCTGCGTGGTGGCGATCCAGGACATGGGCGCCGCCGGCCTCACCTGCTCCGCCGTGGAGATGGGCGCCAAGGGCGACCTGGGCGTGGAACTGAACCTCGACGCCGTGCCCTGCCGCGAGACCGGCATGAGCGCCTACGAGATGATGCTGTCCGAGAGCCAGGAGCGCATGCTCATGGTGATCGCCGACGGCAAGGAGGAGGAGGCCGAGGCCATCTTCCGCAAATGGGGGCTCGACTTCGCGGTGGTCGGCCACACCACCGACACCCTGCGCTTCGTGGTGAAGCACAAGGGGCTGGTGGAAGCCGACCTGCCCATCAAGGAACTGGGCGACGAGGCCCCCGAATACCGCCGCCCCTATGAGGAGCCGGCTCCGCGCCCGGTGATCGACCCCTCGGACGTGCGCACCGCGGCCTCCGTGGCCGATGCGCTGGAACGGCTCATCGCCTCTCCGGAGCTGTGCTCCAAGCGCTGGGTGTGGGAACAGTACGACCACCTCATCCTCGGCAACACCGTGCAGCGGCCCGGCGGCGACGCCGCCGTGGTGCGAGTGGAGGACGGCCCGAAGGCGCTGGCCCTCACCACCGACTGCACCCCCCGCTATTGCGAGGCCGGCCCCTTCGAGGGCGGCAAGCAGGCGGTGGCCGAAGCCTGGCGCAACCTGACGGCCGTGGGCGCAACCCCCATCGCGGTCACCGACAACCTCAATTTCGGCAATCCCGAGAAGCCCGAGATCATGGGCCAGTTCGTGGCCTGCGTGAAAGGCATCGGCGCGGCCTGCGAGGCGCTCGACTTCCCGGTCGTGTCCGGCAATGTCAGCCTCTACAACGAGACCAACGGCAAGGGCATCCTGCCCACCCCGGCCATTGGCGGCGTCGGCCTCATCGACAATCTCGAAGACAGCATGACCCTCGCCTTCAAGGCCGCCGGCGAGCCGGTGCTGCTGGTGGGCAAGACGCAGGGCTGGCTCGGGGCCTCGGCCTTCCTCGCCACCGTGTGCGAGCGCGAGGACGGGGCGCCGCCGCCGGTGGACCTCATCGCCGAGAAGCGCAACGGCGACTTCGTGCGCGGCCTGATCCGCGACCGCATCGCCACCGCCGTGCACGACATCTCCGACGGCGGCCTCCTCGTCGCCATCGCCGAGATGGCCATGGCCGGGCGGGTGGGCGCCTCGCTGGAGGACCCGCCGGCCGGCATGGACCCCTACGCCTGGTGGTTCGGCGAAGATCAGGCCCGCTATGTGGTGACCGTGCCCGCCGGCCAGAGCGCCGAGGTGATCCACAAGGCGGAAATGGCCGGCGTGCCCATGATCAAGATCGGCAAGACCGGCGGAGATCGCTTGATCGTCCCCGACGACCGCTCGATAGTTGTGGAATCGCTGCGTGACCGGCACGAGACCTGGCTGCCCATCTATATGGGCGCCTCCTCCTGACCGTTCCGCCGTTTTGAGGGACCTGCGACCATGCCCATGAATGCCCGCGAGATCGAGCAGCTCATCAAGGACGCGCTGCCCGATGCGACGGTGGTGATCGAGGACCTGGCCGGTGACGGCGACCACTACGCCGCCCGCATCGTGTCGGAGTCGTTCCGCGGCAAGAGCCGGGTGCAGCAGCACCAGATGGTCTATGCCGCGCTGAAGGGGAACATGGGGGGCGTGCTGCACGCCCTCGCCCTGCAGACCGCAGCGCCGGACAAGGGCTGACCGTCAAAGCTCCATTCCGGCAAGGCCGGTCCCGACAAGGGACGAGGCGCGCCCTCACGCGGCAGTGCACAAGCCGCAGGGCCAGCCCCCTTGCGCTTTGCCACGCGAGGGTCGATCCTGAAGCATGCTGGCCCTCATTCGGCCGATCAGAACGGATTTGAGACCATGGGTATTCGTGAAGACATCGACGCCATCGTGAAGTCTGGTGACGTGGTCCTGTTCATGAAGGGCACGCCCCAGTTTCCGCAGTGCGGCTTTTCCGGGCAGGTGGTGCAGATTCTCGACCATGTGGGCGTCCCCTTCAAGGGCGTGAACGTGCTTGAGAACGACGCCGTCCGCCAGGGGATCAAGGACTACGCCAACTGGCCGACCATCCCGCAGCTCTACGTCAAGGGCGAGTTCGTGGGCGGCTGCGACATAGTCCGCGAGATGTTCCAGGCCGGCGAGCTGACCACCTTCCTTGAGGAAAAGGGCGTCGCCATCCGCGACCGGGCCATCGGCTGATCACGCCGGTCCAGGTGTCCCAGCCTGATCCCAGGCCCGCGCCAGCTGCCGCGCCGCTCGCCCTCAAGCTGGCGATCACCTTGGGGCTGCTGGCAAACGCCGGACTGGCGATTCTGCTGATCGCCATTTCCGGTTTCGTCATCGCCATTTCCGGTTTCGTCTTCGGCGCCCAGGAAGGTGCCAACGGGGAAGCCTCGGCCGTCGCCGGCTGGGGCTCCACCCTCGCCATCAGCGTGCTGGCGCCCATACTCGGCCTGATGATGTGGCGGCGCGGTCGCCGCGACCTTGCGCTCGCCATGGTCTGGCTGCCGCCCCTGGCCCTGCTGGTGGGAGCGCTGGTGGTCATCTGAGCTGCGCCCTTGCAGGCATCGGGCCCGGGCGCGCGGCATCGCCGGCCCCCGCCCCTCATCTGTCCTGAAC
>NZ_JAIVFN010000025.1 GCF_030015065.1 Xanthobacter autotrophicus
CCCTTGACCCCCTGCCCCCGCCCTGCAATCTCCTCCTCCGAGAGACGGAGGAACCCCATGACCGCAACGCCGGCCTACGACCCCAGCAACATCTTCGCCAGGATCCTGCGGGGCGAGCTGCCGGCGCACAAGGTCTACGAGGACGACAGGGCCCTCGCCTTCCTCGACATCATGCCCCGCTGCCCGGGCCACACCCTGGTCATTCCCAAGGCACCGGCGCGCAACATCCTCGACATTGATGCCGAGGACCTCGCCCATGTGGTGAAGATCGCCAAGAAGGTCGCCATCGCCGCCAAGTCCGTGTTCGCGGCGGATGGCGTCACCGTGCAGCAGTTCAACGAGGAAGCCGGCGGGCAGGTGGTGTTCCATCTCCACGTGCATGTCATTCCCCGCCACGCGGGAGAAGCCATGAAGCCGCCGGCGAGCGCTATGGAGAAGCCCGAGGTGCTGGCCGAGCACGCGGCGCGACTGAAAGCGGCCCTGGCCGGCTGAGCGCGGCGCGTGGCGCGTTCCCCATTGGACCTGGCACATGCGGCTGCGGTGACGGTACGCGCGCCCGCGCGGCTCCATCTCGGCTTCCTCGATCTCGACGGCGCGGTGGGACGGCGCTTCGGCAGTCTCGGCATCGCCATCGAGCGGCCGGTGACGGAAGTCACGGTGACGCGCGCGGCCGCGGATGCCGAAAGCGGTCCCGATGCCACCCGCGCCGCCCGTGCCCGCGATGCGGCGCGGACGGCGCTCGGGATCGAACAGGCGTTCGCGGTGGCGGTGGACGCCGCCCTTCCCGCCCATAACGGGCTCGGCTCCGGCACCCAGCTCGCGCTGGCCGTGGGCGTGGCGGTGGCGCGCCTGTGCGGCCGGAATCTCTCCGCGCGCGAAGTCGCGACCCTGCTCGGGCGGGGCCGGCGCTCGGCCATCGGCATGGAGGCATTCGAGGCCGGCGGGGTCATCCTGGACGGCGGCAAGGCCCTCTCGGGCCCGGCGACCCACGCGCCCCCTCCCCTGCTGGCCCGCCTGCCCGTGCCGGACGCCTGGCGCATCCTCCTCGTCTACGACCGGGCCCGGGAAGGTCTTTCGGGCGATGCCGAGATGAAGGCGATGGCGACGCTGCCGAAATTTCCGCCGGAGCGCGCCGCCCATTTCTGCCACCTGATGCTGCTGCGGGCCCTGCCCGCCCTCGCCGAGGGCGACGCCCTCGCATTCGGCACCGTCATCGGCGAGTGGCAGCGGGCGCTGGGCGATCACTATGCCGCAGCGCAGGGCGGCGCGCGTTTCCTCAGCGCCGACGTGGCCGCAGCCGTCGCCATGCTGGAAGAAGCGGGCGTGCCGGGCGTCGGCCAAAGCTCGTGGGGACCGACCGGCTTTGCCATCGTCGGCGACCCCGCCGAGGCCGAGACGCTGCTCGGGATCTTGCGCCGGCGCTTCGCATCGTCCACAAACCTCTTCTTCGATTGCGTGCGGGGGAACAACCGGGGCGCCGAGATCATCGCCCTGTAGGGACCTTTGCGGCAGGCCGAACACATAAAGACGACGACGAAAAAGACGAGAACAAGAACACGAGGAGGACGGCGCGGAGCCCTTGAGCCCCCGCCGATCGGCTTGCACCCAAGCGCGTCGGACGGTGAGCGCCCTGCCTTCGGGAGAGCGACGGACCCGCCGGACAGGGTTGAGCCAGATCGGTCAGGCTCGGGAGGGTCGAGACGGGCGCAAAGCGCCCCGAGCGCCGCGGAAGAACAGGCTGGGAAACATGGATCTTGCCCTCATCGCCCTTTCCGCCCGGCCGCTGGCCGCCAGTGCCGCCCGGGCGGGCTTCGCCGCGCTTTCATTCGACCTTTTCGCCGATCTCGACACCTGCGCCCATGCGGCGCGCTGCGTGCGCGTGCACAAGAAGAACGGCTGCGCCTTCGATGGCGACGATCTGATCCAGGCGCTGCACTCGCTGGCGCCGGCCGGGCTGCCGGTGGTGCTCGGAGGCGGGCTGGAGCACGACCCCGACCTCATGGCGCGCATCGCCGAACGCAACCCCATCCTCGGCAACGCGCCGGACACGGTGCGGGTGCTGAAGGACCCCATCGCCCTCGCCGCGCTGTGCGCCCATCTGGGCATTCCCCATCCGCCGATCTCGCTGGAGGCGCCCGTGACGGACGCCTTCGCCGGCGCCAACGTGCTGGAAAAGAAGATCGGCGGTGCGGGTGGCGCCCATATCCGCCGCCGCGCCGAGGGCGATCTCTCCCCGCCCGCGCCCGGCTACTTCCTCCAGCGGGAGGTCGAGGGCCAATCCCTCTCCGTACTGCTGCTCGCCAATGGCAGCTCGGCGCGCCTCATCGGCGCCTCGCGCCAGTGGCGGGCGGAGGATCCCGAGCATCCGTTCCGCTATGGCGGCGCCGCCGGCCCCATCGCGTTGCCGGAGGCATTCGCCTCCGAAATCCAGAAGGGCGCGCTCAATGTGGCGCTTGCCTGCGGCCTCGTGGGGCTGGTCTCCGTCGATTTCATGGTGTCCGACGCAGGGTGGTTCCTGGTGGAGGTGAATCCCCGGCTCGGCGCCACCCTCGACATCTTCGACGTGGACCCGCTGCCGCCGCTGCTCGGCCTGCACCTCGCCGCCTGTGGCGGCCGGCTGCCCGATGTCCTGCCGCTGCCGTCCGAGGCCCACGCCGCCGGCGTCATCTATGCCGAGCGGGACATGGTGGTCCCGCAGGAGGCGTGGCCCGACCATGTGGCGGACCGCCCGCCAGCGGGTGCCGCCGTGGCCAAGGGCGCGCCGCTCTGCACGGTGCGCGCCACCGGTCCCTCGGTGGAGATCGCCGAGGCCCGCCTCGCCGACCTGATCCGTGCGCTCAAGCGCGAACTCGGGCTCGAGCCCGAGCCCGAGCCCACCGTGGCGCCGTGAGCCCGCGGCATCGGCGGCGGGCGAGCCGCGACCATGCTGCCGGCTGAGATCGCCCGCGCCTTCGAGGCCGCCTGCCGCGCCGAGCTTTCGGCGCTGAAGCCGGGCAACGTCCACATCTTCGCCGCCGGCCACGGCATGGAGGTGGCCCAGTTCGAGCGCGCCGCCGCTGCCGCTGCACCGGCCATCGCCCGCGCGGACCTTAAGGTGGGCGCGCGCATCGAGGCGGCGGTCGAGGCTTCGCTGGCGGCAGCGGGCTGCAACACCAATCTCGGCATCATCCTGCTCTGCGTGCCCCTCGCCGCCGCCGCGTGGCCCGGCGGCGACCTGAAGGCGCACCTCGTCGCCGTGCTGGACGGCCTCGACGTGGCCGACGCCCAGGCCGCCTTCCGGGCCATCGTGGCCGCCGCTCCGGGGGGCCTGGGGGCCGTGCCGGATGCGGACGTGCGGGCTTCCGCCACGATCACGCTCAAGGCAGCCATGGCGATGGCGGCAGGGCGCGACAGTATCTCCCGACAGTATGTGACAGGCTTCGAGGACATCTTCAGCCTCGGCGTGCCCCTGCTACGGGCCGCGCCGCTCGACCGGGCGCGGGTCGAGACGGCCTATCTCGCCTTCCTCGCGGCCTTCCCCGACAGCCACATCGCCCGCAAGTTCGGGATTGCGACCGCCGAGGCCGTGCGCGCGCAGGCGCAGGCCGTAAGGGACGAGGTGGAGCGCCTCGACCCGGCAACGCGGCAGGCGCGGCTGCTGGCGTTCGACCGGGATCTCAAGGCGCGCGGCCTCAACCCCGGGACCAACGCCGATTTGACGGTGGCGAGCATCTTCGCGGCCCTCCTGGAACAGGCGCGGGTGGCGGGCTGAACGCCGCCCGTCCCACGCGCACCCGGCTGGCGGCGTCCGGCCCTGCGGCGTATGCCTTCCCGCACAGGGAGATGAAAGCGGATGCCGCGGCGCCTGCGTGAGCATCGCGGCAGCTGCTCATACCCGCGACATCGGTCTTCCACCGATGTCGCGAAGTGTCATGCTCAGGCCCCGCGCAGGCTGTCAGAACTTCACCGCCAGCGCAGCCTTGCCGGCATTGTAGCTGGCGCCGTCGCCGGCCATGCCGTCATAGGCGAGGGTCAGCGTCACGCCGGTGGCAAAAGCAAGGTCGAGGCCGACGCTCGCCACCAGACTGTCCTCGGCGATGGCCAGACCCTCGATCCCGAACGCCGTGCCGGTGTTCACGAAGGCCACGGCCGCCTCCGGCGTCACGTCGCCGAAGGCATGCCGCCAGCCGGCGGACGCGTGGGGCGTCACGCTGATGCCGTTGCCCGCCGCGAAGGTGCTGGCGAGGCGCAGGCCGAGCGTGGTGTAGGCGGTGTCGAAGGACGTGCCCTGGGAGGTGAGGCCCGCCACCGGCGCATTGGTCTCGGCGAAGCTGCCAAGATCCACGCTGGTCCAGCCGAGGCCGGCGAACGGCTCGAACGCCACGCCGCCCAGCGCAACCATATAACCCGCTTCCGCGAACAGGTTGCCGGCGGTGCCGTCATAGCTCGCCCTGGGCGCCTCGCCGGTGAGGGCGACGAAGCGGCTGGTGTCGATATTGCTCCAGCCATAGGACGCGCCGGCGCGCAGCTTGATGGCATCGAAGCGCGCGCCACCATAAGCGGCGATGCGCCAGGTCTCGGTATCCGCCGAGGCGAGGTCCGCGCTGGTGGAGGCGGAGGAATAGCCGGCGGCGAGGCCGAACACCGCATTGGCGAGGCTCACGTCGCCGCCGATCAGCACGCCACCCACATTGGTGTCGGCGGCCGCCGCATTGCCGTTCGAATCGGTGGAGAGCCACTGGCCGTAGCCCTGGGCCCAGCCAGTCCACACCGGCGCGTCGGCCGGCGCCTTGATGGCCTTGAAGGCGTTGGCGGCGGGGGAGGACGGATCGGCATAGGCCCGCGCCGGACCGCCGGCCCCGAGCGCCGCCGCGCTGCCCTTGGCGCCGGCATAGTCGGCCTGTCGCAGCCGGCCGAGGATGAGGTCGTTGACCAGCATGTTCTCGGTGGCAATCTGGCCCGGCAGGGTGGCGTGGATGTCGCCGGAGAGCTGGGCGAGGGCGAGGGTGGGGTTGTCGCCGGCGACCTGGCTGACGAAGTCGCCATAGAGGGCGGAGGAGCGCGCCTTGTCGCTGCCGCCGATGCGCTCCAGCGCGCCCGCCACAGAGAGCTGGTTGCGCGTCTGCGCATAGCTGGCGAAAGCCACGCCGGTGCGCTCCAGCGCCAGCGTGACGCGGGTGTCGTCGTAGCTCAGCTCAGGCGTGACGAAGAGATAATCAATGGGGTTCGCCACGGTGAGCCCGGCGAAGGTTCCGGAGATCTCGGTCTCGGAAGACAGGATCGTGTAGATCCGGCTCCAGGCGAGCACGCCATACATTTCCACCTCGGCGCCGGCAGCGATGGTGGCAGTGCCGCCCACGGTAATCAGGTCGGTCTTGCCGTTCGGCGCCACGTCCACGAGGTAGGTGCCGGCAAGCGTCGCATTGCCGGTGACCGCGAGGGTGCCATAGGGCGCGCTCGCCGTGCCGGGGGAGAGGAAGACGGTGCCGGAGGCGGCAAGGCTCCCGAGGGTGCCGGTGCCGGTGAGCACGCCGGCATGGGCGTCATCGCCCGACAGGATCAGCTGCGCCTTGGCGAGGGAGGCATTGTCGAGGGCGAGCGCGGACTGGTCGAACACCAGGTCCCCGGCGAAGGACGAGGCGCCGGTGAGGGTGGTCAGGGTCTGCGCCTCGGCGGTGACGCGCTCGAAATGACGATAGGTGGCGGTGTCGCCCAGCAGGCTGGCGTCGAACGTGACATTGTCGCCGAGCGCGCCGAGCTGGAGGGTATCCGTGCCGCCCTCCGCATCCACGATGCCGGTCACCTTGCTGCCGGTGTGGTAGACGAACAGGTCGTTGCCCGCACCCATCTGGACCGCATAGGTGGTGCCCGAGATGGTGCCGTAATTGACGATGGTGAGGCTTTTCGAGCCATCCACGCCCGAATTCACATAGCGGATGCCGTAGCCGTCGAGGCCCTGGATGGTGCCGTAATTGGTGACGCTCATGGCGGCAAAGGCGTCGCCGCCATTGCTGTCGTCGGCAAGGATGCCGTTGTTGGCGCCGGAGATCAGGGCCGAGGTGTGGGCGGCATCGCCGTTGACGATGGTGCCGCCGCCGATGGCGATACCCTCACTGGTGCTGGGCTTCTCCTCGCCCGGCTTGGTGCCCTTGGAGCCGAGGCCCTTGATGGTGCCGTAATTGGTGATCGTCCCGGCCTGGTCGAAATCCACGCCGTCGCCGTCGCCGAAGCTCGCGGCGGGATCGAAGGTGCCGGTGATGGTGCCGTAATTGGTCAGGGTGCCGGTGCCGTTGGAATTCACGCCCGAGCCGTTGCGGCCTTCGATGGTGCCCGAATTGGTAACAAGAAGCGTGTCGCCGGCGCCGGAGGCCTTGATGCCGTGATAGGCGCCGGAGATGAGCCCGCCCGCATAATTGTTCACGGTCATGGTGACGGGCTTGCTGATATCGTCGCCGTCGATCTTGATGGCGGAATTGTTCTGCGTATCTGCGGTCCCGTCCGCGTAATAAGACGAAATGGTCCCGTAATTGTTGATGGTGACGCCGTTCGTGCCCTGGATGGCATCGTTGTTGGCGGCGGTGATCAGACCCGTGGACCCGTTGTTGATGGTGATGACCGCATGGGTGGAATAGATTCCACCGAGGTCGATGCCCTGGCCATCAATGGTCGACTTGATCGTCCCGCTGTTGTCAATCGTGATAATGGGCGCGGCGGTGCTCGCGGCGGTCGAGCTGATCTTGATGCCGTCGTCCGTGCCCGAGACGACACCGCCCTGCTTGTTCGTCAGGGTGAACGACTGGAGCGTGTCGAAGTTCGCGGCCGTGTCGAATTTGATGGCGCGCTTGCCGCTCGACGTCGTTTCGATGGTGCCGGAATTGGTGATCTCGATGGTGCCGCCACCGAGCCGGATGGCGTCCGAGCCGGCGGAGGTGATGCTGCCGGAATTGTCGATCGACACCTGCGCGGTAGTCGCCGTCGCCTTGTCGAAGTCGAGGGCCTGGCCGGTCTGCGAGCTGATGGTTCCGGTATTCGTGACGGTCACCGTGCCGTTCGCCAGCGTGCCGTTGATGCGGAAGGCGTCGTCCTTCGACGTGACGCTGCCATTGTTGGTCAGCGTGAAGGCGCCGGAGACGTTGCTCGCCGTGTCGATGGTGCGGCCGTTCGAGGTGATGGTGCCGTTGTTGGTGATGACCACGCCGGGCGTGGCGGTCGCCGGGGCGCTCCACTGGATGGCCGAGGAGGCGCCGCCGGCCAGCGTCGCGCCCTGGTCGATGGTGCCCGTGTCGCTGTCGGAAACGGTCTGCTGGCCGGAGGCCGGGGGCACGGTGAACGAGCCCGCGAGCGCGGGCGCCGCGATGCCGGCGAGGACCAGCGAGAGGACGAGGCGGCTCGACGAGGCATACAGCGCGGGCATGGCGTTCCCCAATGGTATCGTGACGCTCCCTAGGACCCTTCCAATACAGTTGAATGACAGCCGGAGGCGTCGGCGTGACGCGGCCGGGCCCATGGTCCGCCCTATTCGCGCCACAGGCCGGAACCCACAGGACGAGGGCCGGGCAGGCCATGCGGCGGGCGATCGACACCCGCGTTCAGGTGGGACGGCTCAGGCCCACCGGCGGGCGGCGTCCGGCCCGATGCGCCCGTCATGGAGCGCCGTCGCCACCAGCACGCCCGCGGCACCCGCGGCGGCCAGCCGGACGAGATCCTCGGGCCCCCTGACGCCGCCGGCCGCATAAAGCGACGGCTGCCGGCCCGCGCGGGCCGCGCGGGCCGCGGTCCGCGCCAGAGCATCAAGGTCCGGCCCCTCCCCGCTGCCGACGCGCGCGAGCGTCATCACGATCACCCGCCCGGGCCAGAGCCTCGCATCCTCGTGGATGACGGCGGGGCCGCGCGGGCCGGCGGCGTCATGATCGAGGGACAGGATGACGCCGGGCTCCGCGAGCACCTCCACTGCGGCCGCGGCATCGGGAAGCGATTCGGTGCCGACGACGCCGGTTCCGCGTCCGCACGCCACACGCGCACGGACCTGGGCGGCCGTCGCCTCCCCGGCGTCCACCCACAGATCGAGCTGCGGAAAAGCCTTCCCCAGCGCCGCGACGACCTCGCCGTGCCCGCCCGTGCCTGCAATTGCGTCCAGATCGGCCACATAAAGCGTGCGGAACGGCGCCAGCGCGAGCAGGCCCGCGACCACGTCCTGCGGGGCGCTGGTTGCGGCGAGCGGGGTGTGGATGGGACGATATGCATCGCGCTCGCCGCGACGAGCATGGACGACGCACCCTCCCTTCAGGTCAATGACAGGGATAAGCTGCATTCTAGACTTGCCCTGTTTGCCCCGGAAAAAGGTGCCCTATGCGCGTTTTCATCTGCGAGTACGTGACATCCGGAGGATTGCGCGACAAGCCCCTGCCCGAAGCTGCACTCGCCGAAGGGCGTCTGGTGCGGGATGCGCTGGTCATGGACGCCGAGGAATTGCCGGGAATCAGCACCGTCCTCGCCTATGACGACCGCCTGCCACCGCCGAATCGCAGCGCCGTCCCGGTGCGCAAGGGCGAAGACCCATGGATCACGTGGTCGGGCCTCGCGCAGGAGTGCGACGTGGTGTGGCCCATCGCGCCCGAGGCCGGCGGCCAGCACAGCCGCATGGTGCGCCTGATGCGGGAGGCGAACGCCCGCATCATCGCCTCCGCCTCCGATACGGTCACGCTGCTGAACAGCCGGCTCAAGACGGCCAAGCGCCTCGCGGAATATGGCATTCCCCATGTGCCGACCTACCCCATCGATGCCTTGCCGCGCGGCCTCGACGGCGATCTGGTGACCCGGCCCGATGACGGATCGGGCTGGGCAAGCGCCCGTGCCTGGCCCAACCGCGCCGCCCTGCCGCGCGGCGCCGGCCTGGTGGTGCAGCCCTACGTGCACGGCACCTTCGCGAGCCTCGGCGTGCTCGCCCGCGAGGACGGCGTGACCCTGCTCGCCGTCCATCGGCTGAACATTTCCCATCTGGTGGGCGTATTCGGATTCGAGGGGGTGACCGTGGGCGCCATCCCCGACGAGGATGGCCGCCTCGCCGCTTTGGCCCGCGACGTGGTGGCGGCGTTCCCGGGCCTGTCCGGACTGCTCGGGATCGACGTGATCCTGACGCCGCAGGGCGCGGTGGTCACGGAAGTCCATCCGCGCGTCACCCCCGCTTATGCGGGGCTGCATGCCTCGCTGGGTGTCAATCCGCTCGCCTTCGTGCCGGAGCTGATCCGCGAGGGCAAGCCGCCGGCGGTGCCGCACCTGCCGCGTACCGTCCCGGTCGAGGTGAAGCTCCGTTGAAAGGCGCGGGCGAAACCAATAGAAGGCACATCGTTCAAGGCCGGCGGCCTGCCGGCACGTGAGACCCATATGACGTCCGACGACACTCCTTCCCTCGCCGAGGCGCGGGCCGAAACCGACGCCGCGGCGCGCCCGCGTCCGCACAACACGGACCGGCTGTTCCTGCGCGCCCTGCCTTTCTACGCCCGGCACGGCGTCTATGAGGCGGAGCGCGAACTCGGCCAGCGCTTCGTGGTGGATGTGGACTGCTGGCTCGACACCCGCCCCGCCGCCTGGGCCGACGACGAGGCCCTCACCGTCTCCTACCAGCAGATCTACGAGCAGGTGGCGGCGGTGGTGACCGATGATCCCGTCCACCTCATCGAGACCCTGGCGGAGCGCATCGCCACACGGCTCCTCGACCATTTCGAGATCGTGGAGCAGGTGCGCGTCGTGGTGCACAAGCCCGGCGCGCCGGTGACCGGCGTGTTCGGCGATGTCGGGATCGAGATCGTCCGCACCCGATAGAACGCGCGCCGGTCGGCCCTTCCCGCAAGCCGACCGCGTGGCGCGCTCCCGGCCTTGAAGCCCTCTTCAGGGGCGGAACGACGCGCCCCGCTTTCCCGCTCCGCTGCATTGCGTCATAAAGCAGCCGGCGGGGGCGTCCGCCGGACCAGCATGGGAGTGCGCGGTGAGCGAGTTGGTGACCTTGAAGACCTATCTCGGGACCTGGGCCGGCGCCGACGAGGGCCGCAAGGCGGTCGCGCAGGCCGTGACCGCCATCGCCGAGGCCGGCGTCGGCATCGCCGATCTCGTCGCCCGCGGGCCGCTGGAAGAGGGCCTCGCCTCCATCCGCGGCGTCGATCCCAATGCCGGCGGCGACGCCCAGAAGGAGCTGGACGTGGTGGCCGAGGAGCGCATCAAGGCCGCACTCCTGCCCACCCCCACCGCCTTCCTCGCCTCCGAGGAAAGCGAGGAACTGATCCCGCTGAACCCGGAAGGCCGCCTCGTGATCGCGGTGGACCCGCTGGACGGCTCCTCCAACATCGACACCAACGTGTCGGTGGGCACCATCTATTCCATCCTGCCCTATGACGCCGCCGTGCACACCAATCCGGTTTCGGCGGTGATGCGGCCGGGCGCGAACCAGGTGGCCGCTGGCTTCCTCGCCTATGGCCCCGCCACCATCCTCGTCGCCACCTTCGGCGAGGGCACGCAGGTGTTCGTCCACGACCGGCAGACCGGCGACTTCGTGCTCGCCCGCACGGACGTGGAGATCCCCGCCGAGACCAAGGAATACGGCGTCAACCAGTCCAACATGCGCCACTGGGCCGAGCCCATGAGCGGCTATATCGCGGACTGCCTCGCCGGCAAGGACGGCCCCCGCGCCAAGGACTTCAACATGCGCTGGGTGGGCTCCATGGTGGCCGACGCCTTCCGCATCTTCACCCGCGGCGGCGTCTACGTGTATCCCGGCGACAAGCGCAAGGGCTACGAGAACGGCCGCCTGCGGCTGATCTACGAGGCCAACCCCATCGCCTTCCTCACCGAGCAGGCCAAGGGCGCCGCCACCGACGGCAAGACCCGCATCCTCGACATCGAGCCGAACCATATCCACCAGCGCATCCCGCTGGTGTTCGGCTCCAGGGCCGAGGTGGAGAAGATCGCGTCGTATTACTGAGCGTCGTCGACGATTGCTTTCGCCCCTCATGCCCCGGACCACAGCCGGGGCATGAGGGGATCCACAGGCATTCAGGGCCCTTGACCTGCCCAGGAAAAAAACGTTCGATCGTTTCCTAACGCCCGCGCCCGCGCGGCACATGAAGCCGCCTTGAAGAGAGCGGCGACAAGGGAGACGAGAATGCTGGTGCCGGCGGCCGATTACCAGGGCCTCATCCGCGCCTTTTCCTGGCAGATTCCCGACCGCTTCAACATGGGCGTGGCCTGCGCCGATGCCCATGCGGACGGCACCGGCAAGCCCGCCCTCATCTTCGTCGAGGAAAGCGGCGCTGTCCGCACCTACAGCTTCGACGAGGTGAAGGCCCTCACCAGCCGCTTCGCCAACGCCCTCCTGGCGCGGGGCCTGACGCGCGGAGACCGGGTGGCGGTGTTCCTGCCGCAGGCGCCGGAAACCGCCATCGCCCACATCGCCGCCTTCAAGGCGGGCATGGTCTCGGTGCCGCTCTTCACCCTGTTCGGCGACGAGGCGCTGGAATTCCGTCTCGCCGCCTCGGGCGCCCGCGTGCTGGTGACCGACCTCGGCGGCCTCGCCAAGCTTGCGCGGGTGCGCGACCACCTGCCGGACCTCAAGCATGTCTTCGTCATCGGAGCCGACACCGGCGGCGCCGCCTCGTTCGACGCGGCGCTGGTGGCGGCCTCCGACCACTTCACCCCGGTGGACACGGGGCCGGACGATCCCGGCATCATCATCTTCACCTCGGGCACCACCGGAAATCCCAAGGGCGCGCTGCACGGGCACCGGGTGCTGCTCGGGCACCTGCCCTGCATCCAGTTCGTCCACCAATACATGCCCCAGCCCGGCGACCTGCACTGGACCCCGGCGGACTGGGCCTGGATCGGCGGGCTCTTCGACGTGCTGTTCCCCTCGCTCTATCTCGGCGTGCCGGTGCTGGCCCACCGGGCGAAGAAGTTCGATCCGGACGCCGCCATGGACCTCATGGCGCGGCATCAGGTGCGCAACGTGTTCCTGCCACCCACCGCCCTCAAGCTGCTGCGTCAGGCAGATGTCCGGCACGACGGCCTGAAGCTGCGCTCGCTTCTCACCGGCGGCGAGACGCTGGGCGCGGAGCTAGGCGCCTTCGTCCAGGAGCGGCTCGGGGTGGAGGCGCGGGAGATCTATGGCCAGACCGAATGCAACCTCGTGGTGGGCTCCAACTCCAGCTTCTTCCCGATCCGGCCCGGCGCCATGGGCAAGGCCATTCCCGGCCACGACGTGCGCATCGTGGACGACGAGGGCCGCGCGCTGCCCACGGGTGCGGAAGGCCATATCGGCATCCGCCGGGGCGATCCGGTGATGATGCTGGAATACTGGAAGAACCCGGAGGCGACGGCGCAGAAATATGCCGGCGACTTCCTCCTCACCGGCGACATGGGCCGGCAGGATGAAGAGGGTTATCTCTGGTATGTGGGCCGCAGCGACGACGTGATCACCTCGGCCGGCTACCGGATCGGGCCCGGGGAGATCGAGGATTGCATCCTCAAGCACCCGGCGGTGGCGCTGGTGGCGGTGGTGGGGGTGCCCGATCCGCTGCGCACCGAGGCGGTGAAGGCCTGGGTGGTGCTCAAGGCCGGCATCGCCCCTTCCGACGCACTGGCCACCGAAATCCAGGACTTCGTGAAGACGCGCCTCTCCGCCCACGAATATCCCCGCCACGTGGCCTTCGCCGACACCCTGCCCATGACCGCCACCGGCAAGATCCTGAGGCGCGAACTGCGGGCGCGCGGATAACGCGCCTCAGTCCTGGAGCGAGCCTGCTCCTACTGCGCCGCCGGCGGCACCTCATGCAGGGCGCCGCGGCGCGCGCTTTCGCGCGCCGGCATGTCGTTGCGCAGGCGACCGAACAGGATGTGGTCCTCCCACGCCCCGTTGATGCACAGATATTCCCGCGAATAGCCCTCGCGGACGAAGCCGCAGCTTTCCAGCAGGCGGATGGAAGGCTGGTTGGTCGGCATGCAGGCGGCCTCGATGCGGCGCAAATGCAGCATGTCATAGGCCACCGGCAGCAGGGCGGTCACCGCCGCCTTCATGTAGCCCTGGCCGGCATAGGGCGCGCCCATCCAGTAGCCGAGGCTCGCCGCCTGGCACACGCCCCGCCGCACATTCGAGAGGGTCAGGCCCCCCAGCAGAGCATGGTCGGAGCTTCGGAAGATGAAGAGCGGATAGGCCTCGTCGGTCACCATGTCCCGCGCGTAGCGGCGCAGGCGGCGGCGGAAGGCGCCGCGGGTGAGGTCATCCGCCGGCCAGAGCGGCTCCCACGGGGTGAGGAAGGCGCGGCTCTCCTCCCGGACATCCCGCCACTGCCCGAAATCCTTCATCTGGGGCACGCGGAGATAGACGCCATCACCCTCGATGACGGGGAGGGGCTCGACCATTAAGACGGAACTCAGCGGCCAGATGGTAGGCACCGAACGAAATCCTGCGTCGACCGGGAACCCCCTGCCCCGGCCAGGGCAGGCCGGGCGATCGCCCCGAAAAATGAGGCTGCGCGATGCAGCCTGGTGTCGGTCCAAGCGGGCCGGCTCTCAACTCCATGCCGGGGGTGCGTTGCGTTCGCACCCGCCCAGACCCCTGTGTTGGCGCGCTTTCCGCACGCAAACCAATATCCACTCCACTCTAAACCCAAGAAAGAGAACGCGTTGTCCGATCAGCTTGCGATGCAGGCTGATCGGCGCGTGCTCTAGAGCGCGATCCGAGCAAATTGATTCAATTTGCTCGGTGAATCGCCCTCCAAATTCAAGAAAGAGAACGCGTTATCCGATCAGCTTGCGATGCAAGCCGATCGGCGCGTGCTCTAGTGAACCTTCAAACGCTCCACCGCCCGTGCGGCAGGCTCAAGGCCGCCGCCCGGGCCGATGGCGGTCAATGTGGGCCGGCCCCGGCCGATGAGGCTGGACGCCGCGCGGCGCACCGCCGCCACGTCCACGCCGTCCACCCGCGCCACGATCTCCTCCACCGGGATCACCCGGCCGAAGCCGAGAATCTGCCGGGCCAGCTGGTCCGCCCGCGCGCCGGAACTCTCCAGCGCGGCGAGCAGCCCCACCTTCATCTGCGCCTTGGCGCGGGCCACCTCCAGCTCGCTCACGGTCTCCGCCGTGTCGAGGATCTGGTCGATGACAGCGTTGCTCAATTCCTCCACGTCACCGGTGTCGGTGCCGGCATAGACGCCGAACAGGCCCGTGTCCTGATAGCTCCAGTGGAAGGCGTAGATGGAATAGCAGAGCCCGCGATCCTCCCGCACGTCCTGGAACAGGCGCGAGGACATGCCGCCCCCCAGCACGTTCGCGAGCACCTGCACGGCGTGATAGTCCGCGTCCTTGTAGGAGCAGCCTTCCAGTCCCAGCAGCACGTGCACCTGCTCCAGGTCGCGGGCGAGGAGATGGGTGCCGCCGCCATAGCTGGCCTGGGGAAGCTCGGGCTTGGTGGCGGGCGCGATGACCTTCAGCCGCTCCGCCGCCTCCTCCACCAGCCGGTCGTGCTCCACCGCGCCGGCGGCGGCCACCACCATGCGCGGCCCGCGATAGGTGCGCCCGAGATAGGCGCCGAGCTGGTCGCGGCTGAAGGCGCGCACCGTCTCCGGCGTGCCGAGGATGGAGCGGCCCATGCTCTGGCCGGGAAAGGCCTGCTCCTGGAACAGGTCGAACACGAGGTCGTCCGGCGTGTCCATGACCGCGCCGATCTCCTGCACGATCACGTTCTTCTCCCGCTCCAGTTCGTCGGGGGCGAAAGCCGGCTCGGTGAGGATGTCGGAGAGGATGTCGAGGCCGAGGCCCACATCCTCGCCCAGCACGCGGACATTGTAGGTGGTCTGCTCCACCGAGGTGGCGGCATTGATGTCGCCGCCCACCTGCTCGATCTCCTCGGCGATGCGGCGGGCGGAGCGCCGGCGCGTGCCCTTGAAGGCCATGTGCTCCAGGAGGTGCGAGATGCCGTGCTCGTTCTCCCGTTCGTCCCGCGCGCCCGCCCCCACCCAGATGCCGAGGGAGGCGGTGCCGAGGTGGCCCATCTCGTCGGTGACGACGGTGACGCCGTTGTCGAGGACCGAAATCTTGACACTCATGCCGCCGCGCCCTGGGCGATGCGCGCGCGGGCGCGGATGAAGGTCTCGACAGCGGCAAGGTCGTTGGGCAGCACGCTGACACTCTCCCGGCGGGTCATGAGGTCCGCCATGTGGGGCGGCAGGGCCGGACGATGGCCGGTGGCGGCTTCCACCGCATCGGGGAACTTGGCGGGGTGGGCGGTGGAGAGCACCACCTGCGGCACCCTCGCCGCGTGCTCCACCTTGTCCGCCGCCGCAAGGGCCACCGCCGTGTGCGGATCGCAGAGATAGCCGGCGGACTGGTAGAGCTTCGCGATGGTGGCGGCGGTCTCCGGCTCGTCGGCGCGGGCGGCGGAGAAGTCGGAGCAGATGGCGGCGAGCGCGCCGCGCGGCACGCTGAAGGTCCCCGACTGGGCGAGCTGATCCATCAGCTGGCGCAGCGCGCCGCTGTCGCGGTCGAGGGCCTCGAACAGCAGGCGCTCGAAATTGGAGGACACCTGGATGTCCATGGACGGCGAGGTGGAGGGCAACACGCCCTTCACCTCGTAGCGGCCGCTGTCCAGCGTGCGCACCAGGATGTCGTTGACGTTGGTAGCGATGGTCAGGTCGCGGATGGGTAAGCCCATCTTCTTCGCCACCCAGCCGGCGAGGATATCGCCGAAATTGCCGGTGGGCACCACGAAGGAGACTTCGCGATGGGGCGCACCCAGGGCCGTAGCCGCATAAAAATAATAAACCACCTGGGCGACGATGCGCGCCCAGTTGATGGAGTTCACGCCCGCCAGCGCCAGCGCGTCGCGGAAGGCGTGGTGGTTGAACATGGCTTTGACGAGGCTCTGGCAGTCGTCGAACGTGCCTTCCACCGCGATGGCGTGGACGCTCGGCGAATTGACCGTCGTCATCTGCCGGCGCTGCACCTCGGACACGCGCTTGTGCGGGTAGAGGATGAACACGTCCACCGCGTCGGAATGGCGGAACGCCTCGATGGCCGCGCTGCCGGTGTCGCCCGAGGTGGCGCCGACGATGGTGGCCCTGCTGCCGCGGGTGGCCAGCACATGGTCCATCAGCCGGGCGAGCAGCTGCATCGCCACGTCCTTGAAGGCCAGCGTCGGGCCGTGGAACAGCTCGAGGATGAAGCGGTTGGCGCCGATCTGCGTCAGCGGGGCCACCGCGGGATGGCGGAAGCCCGCATAGGCGTCGGCGATCATCAGGTCCAGGGCGCGCTCGGGCAGCGCGTCGGCCACGAACGGGCCGATCACGGCCTTGGCGACGGCAGCATACGGTTTTCCGGCGAGCGCCGCGATCTCATCCCGGGAAAGGGCCGGCCAGGCCTCGGGCACGTAGAGGCCGCCGTCGCGCGCAAGCCCCGCGAGCAGCGCGTCGGAGAAGGAGAGAACGGGAGCTTCACCACGGGTGGAAACGTAACGCACGGGGCCTCGACCTGATCTTCGGCCACATGGCGGGCCGCCTGCCAAGGTAACCTCAAGCGGCCTCGCGCGAAAGGCGCTTGGTACAGGTCAAGGCATGGACCGGGGCAGCCGGTTGCCCTCCGCCCTTCATCACCACTCCCCTTCCGTGGAAAGGAGCCGCGTCGCGGCGGGACGGGAATGGGCCTGCCCCGCCCCTCCCCACGCGCGATTACTGCCTCAGCTGCGCGCCCGCACGTAGCGGCCGGGCGCGTCCTCGATGGGGGTGAGCCGGCCGCCGCCGATGGCGCGGGCGGGCACCTCCTCGGGATGCTGATAGCTGAACCACGAGATCCAGTCCGGCCACCAGGAACCGACGTTTTCCCGCGCCCCCTGAAGCCACAGGTCGAAGCTCGGGCCGGTCGGCCCGTCGGCCCAGTACTGATACTTCTTCTTCGCCGGCGGGTTGACCACGCCGGCGATGTGCCCGGACCCCGCGAGCACATAGCGCACCGGGCCGGACAGGAGATTGGCGCCGATATAGACCGAGTTGGGCGGCGCGATATGGTCTTCCTTGGTGGCGAGCGAATAGACCGGCACCGAGATCTTGTGCACGTCGATGCGCACCCCGGCCAGCTCCGCGAGACCGCGGGCGATGTTGTTGGTGAGGTAGCAGTTGCGCAGGTAATAAGAGTGGTTCGCCGCCGGCATGCGGGTGGAATCGGCGTTCCAGAACAACAGGTCGAACGGGAACGGCGCTTTCCCCTTCATGTAGTTGTTCACCACATAGGGCCAGATCAGGTCGTTCGAGCGCAGCAGGTTGAAGGCGGATGCCATCTTGCTGCCCTCGAGATACCCCATGTCCTTCATCTTGCGCTCGATGGAAGCCAGCTGGTCCTCGTCCACGAACACCTTGAGATCGCCCGCATGGGTGAAGTCGATCTGGGTGGTGAGGAAGGTGGCGGAGGCGATGCGGTCATCGCCCGTGGCGGCCATGTAGGCGAGCGTGGTGGCAAGCAGGGTGCCGCCCACGCAATAGCCCATGGCATGGGCCTGCCGCTCGCCCGAGGCGATGGCCACCTGGTCGAGGGCGGTCATGATGCCGTCGCGCATGTAATCGTCGAAGCCCTTGGTGGCCAGCCGGGCATCCGGATTGACCCAGGAGATGACGAATACGCTCACGCCCTGGTCTACCAGCCACTTGATGAAGGACTTCTCGGCGGTCAGGTCGAGGATATAAAATTTGTTGATCCAGGGCGGCACGATCAGGAGCGGCGTCTTCTTCACGCTCTCGGTCGTTGCCTCGTACTGGATGAGCTGCATCAGCTCGTTCTCGAAGATCACCTTGCCGGGGGTGGTGGCAAGGTTGCGGCCCACCTCGAAGGCGCTCATGTCCGTCTGGCGGATCTTGAGCGTGCCCTTGCCCTCGATGAGGTCCTCGGTGAGGTTCCGCATGCCCTTCACGAGATTCTCGCCGGACGAGCTCAGGGTCTCGCGGATCAGCTCGGGATTGGTCATCACGAAGTTGGAGGGCGAGATGGCGTTCGAGATCTGGCGCACCAGGAACTCGGCCTTGTGCTTGGTGTGGGGATCGAGGCCCTCGGCCTCGCCCACCATCTCCTCCGCCCATTGGGTGGTCACGAGATAGACCTGCTTGAGCGCGTCGAAGATGGGGCTCTCGCTCCAGCCCTGGTCCTTGAAGCGGGCGTCCTTGGCGTCGGGGCTGGTGACAGGGGCCACCTCCTCTCCCGCGAGGCGTTTCATGGTGTTGGCCCATACGGAAAGGTAACCGGCCATCAGGCGCGACTGCGCCTCCACCGTGCGCTGGGGATCGGCCATCCAGTATTCGGCCACATGGCTCACGGTCTTGAGCGCGTCGGCGATGTCCTCGGCCATGTCGTCGGTCTTGCCCGGGTCGCGCGGCGTGAGGTAGGCCGCCATGGCCTTGCCGCCCTCCTCCACCATCTGGGCGAGGTTGCGGGCGAGGGCCTCCACATCCATGCCGCTGCGCGCGCCCTCGCCGGCCGGGCCGGCGGCCGCGGGAGCCATGGATCCGGTAATCGAAGCCATGGCGGGCTTTTCCTTCGGGGCCGACGCCCTGGCAGGCGCCGCGTCCGGCACCTGCGGCACAACGGTCAGGTGCGGTGCAGGCATGTCCACGGGCGGAGCCACGCCTGGGCTGTTCCCTGCCATATTCGACGTTTCCTCTGCACGGGACATGGGTCATTCCCTTTTGGCGGGCCGTTACGTCAGGCTCGGTCCATCTTTATCGCGACGCGCCTGTCCTTCATACTCTGTCAAAGTGACAGGATCGAGCTTCTGGCGAACGCCGCCGGTCCGCAACCACAGGATCATGCCGGGAGCGTTTATGCAAAGTTTGCCAACGCGAAACCTCCCGATGCCAAGTGTGCACCGCAGCGCTATAAGAGGCTCATGACCCTGGTTGCGACCCCACCGGCCGGCCCCGGCCCGAAACCCCTCCACCGCCGCATCACGCCGCCCCGTGCCGGAGGCCGCGGCCTGCTGCGCGCCGCGTCCGCCGGCCTGCTGCTGTGCGCGCTCGCCGCCTGCGCCAGCGAGGAGGGCCTGCCGGGCCTTACGCCGCCACACACCAACGTGGCCCCGGTTGCCGACAATACCTTCCCGACCATCGGCACGGCCGCGGCGTCGAAGCGCCCGCCGCTCACGCCCGAAGCCCAGCAGAAGCTTCAGCGCGACCTCGAGCGGCTTGCAAAGGATCAGGGCAAGTAGCAGCCCGCCCCCATCCGAATGGCATGTTGCGGTGCAGAGGACGGGGTTCTGCCCCACTCCCATCGCAATCATGGCTTTTCCATTCACACAACAATGCTACAAAGCCCGACTGCCGCGCCGGGAGAATGAGCAACAGCGCGGCCTCTGGAGCCCTGAGATGACGACCGATTTCCACCGCATTCGCCGGCTGCCGCCCTACGTGTTCGAGCAAGTGAACCGCGTGAAGGCCGCCGCCCGCAATGCCGGCGTGGACATCATCGACCTCGGCATGGGCAACCCGGACCTCGACGCGCCCGAACATGTGATCGAGAAGCTCAAGGAAACCATCGGCAAGCCGCGCACCGACCGCTATTCCGCGTCCAAGGGCATTCCCGGCCTGCGCCGCGCCCAGGCAAACTATTACGAGCGGCGATTCGGCGTGAAGCTGGATCCCGAGCGCCACGTGGTGGCCACCCTCGGCTCGAAGGAGGGCTTCGCCAACATGGCGCAGGCCATCACCGCCCCGGGCGACGTGATCCTGACCCCGAACCCGTCCTATCCTATCCACGCCTTCGGCTTCCTCATGGCGGGGGGCGTGATCCGCTCGGTGCCGGTGGAGCCGGGGCCGGAATTCTTCCACGCCATGGAACGGGCGGTGCAGCACTCCATCCCCAAGCCCATCGCGGTGGTGCTGTGCTACCCGTCCAATCCCACGGCCTGCGTGGCGGATCTGGAATTCTACAAGGACGTGGTGGCCTTCGCGAAGAAGAACGACCTCATCGTCCTCAGCGACCTCGCCTATGCCGAGCTCTATTTCGACGACAACCCGCCGCCCTCGGTGCTTCAGGTGCCGGGCGCCATGGATGTGACGGTGGAGTTCACCTCCATGTCCAAGACCTATTCCATGGCCGGATGGCGCATGGGCTTCGCGGTGGGCAACGAGCGCCTCATCGCCGCCTTGTCGCGGGTGAAGTCGTATCTCGATTACGGCGCCTACACCCCGATCCAGGTGGCGGCGACGGCGGCGCTCAACGGGCCGCAGGAGTGCATCGCCGAGATGCGCGAGACCTACAAGAAGCGCCGCGACGCGCTGGTGGAGAGCTTCGGCCGCGCCGGCTTCCCCGTGCCCTCGCCGCGCGCCTCCATGTTCGCCTGGGCGCCGATTCCGGAGCCGTTCCGGGCCATGGGCTCGGTGGAATTCGCCAAGCTCCTCATCGAGAAGGCGGAGGTGGCGGTGGCGCCGGGCGTTGGCTTCGGCGAGCACGGGGACGATTATGTCCGCATCGCCGTGGTGGAGAACGAGCAGCGCATCCGCCAGGCGGCGCGCAACATCCGTCGCTTCTTCGAGCAGGCGGGCACGACGCTCCATAATGTGGTGCCCCTCAGCGCCGCGCGCTAAAAGCGCGACGCTTTTCATCAGGCGAAGAACCGGTCCGATCCCATGAGCGAACTGAAAGTGGGCCTTGCCGGCCTCGGCACCGTCGGGGCGGCGGTGTTCCGCATGCTCGAACGCCGCAAGGCCGAGCTTGAGGCCCGCACCGGCCGTACCCTCAGGGTGACGGCGGTGGCGGCCCGCGACCGCAGCCGCGACCGCGGCCTCGACCTCAGCGGCGTCGCCTGGTTCGAGGACCCGGTGGCGCTGGCCCACGACGGCGACATCGACGTCTTCGTGGAGCTGATGGGCGGCGACGGCGACCCGGCCAGGGCGGCGGTGGCCGCAGCGCTCGACCGGGGCATTCCCGTGGTCACCGCCAACAAGGCCCTGCTCGCCAAATGCGGCGCGGATCTCGCCCGCCGTGCGGAAGCCTCCGGCGCCGGCCTCCATTTCGAGGCGGCGGTGGCCGGCGGCATCCCCATCGTGAAGACCCTGCGCGAGGCGCTGGCCGGCAACACCATCGAGCGCGTGTCGGGCATCCTCAACGGCACCTGCAACTACATCCTCACCCGCATGGCGGAGGAGAAGCTGTCGTTCCATGTCTGCCTCACGGAGGCGCAGCGGCTCGGCTATGCGGAGGCGGACCCCACCTTCGACATCGACGGCTTCGACACCGCCCACAAGCTCGCCATCCTCACCTCGCTGGCCTTCGGCACGCAGGTGGATGCGGACTCCATCTATGTGGAGGGCATCCGCCAGCTCACCCTCGCCGACCTCGAGGCGGCGGACGACCTCGGCTACCGGGTGAAGCTCCTGGGCGTCGCCGTGCGCACTGAAACCGGCATCGAGCAGCGGGTGCATCCCACCATGGTGCCCAAGCACTGGCCCATCGCCCAGGTATCCGGCGTCACCAATGCGGTGGCGGTGGATGGCGACGCGGTGGCGCTGACTTTGGTCGGCCCCGGCGCCGGCGGCGCGGCGACCGCCTCGGCGGTGGTGGGCGACCTGTTCGACGTGGCCCGCGGCGCCACCGGCTTCGCCTTCGGCCTGCCCGTGGCCGGGCTGACCAGGGCCGAGCGCGCGCCCATGCAGCGCCACGAGGGCGGCTACTACATCCGCCTCGCGGTGGTGAACAAGCCGGGCACCGCCGCCACCATCGCCCGGCGCATGGCGGACGAGCAGATCTCGCTCGAATCCATCATGCAGCGCCGGCCCGACGGGGCGGAGACCGCCCGCGTCATCCTCATCACCTATGCGACGACGGAGGAAGCCGTGCGCCGCGCCATTGCCGCCATCGAGGCCGACGGGGTCATCTCCGCCCTGCCCCAGGTGATCCGCATCGAGAAGGATTGACGGCCATGCGCGTTGCCCGGATGCCCCAGGTGCTCGACCGCCGCCTCGCCCTGGACATGGCGCAGGTCACCGAACGCTGCGCGGTGGCCGCCGCCCGGCTGCGGGGCCGGGGCGACGAGCAGGCCGCCGACCTCGCCGCCATGGCCGCTTGCCATCGGGAGCTGAAGCTGATCCCGGTCTCCGGGACGGTGGTCATCGGCGAGGGCATCGAGGGCGAGTGCGACCGGCTGTTCGTGGGCGAGCGGATGGGCACCGGCGGTGCCGAGGTCGACCTCGCCGTGGACGCGCTGGAAGGCTCGACGCTCTGCGCCAAGAACATGGAAGGCTCGCTCTGCGTGCTGGTCATCGCCGAGCGCGGCTCCCTCCTGAAGGTGCCGGACGCCTATATGGAGAAGCTCGCCATCGGCCCCGGCTATCCGGACGGCATCGTGTCGCTCGCCCAGAGCCCGCAGGACAACATCCAGGCGCTGGCCGAGGCGAAGGGCGTGCCACCGTCCGAGATCACCGCCCTCATCCTCGACCGCCCGCGCCATGCCCCGCTGGTGGAGGCCGTGCGCAAGACCGGCGCCGCCATCAAGCTCATCACCGACGGGGACGTGGCGGGGGTCATCCACACCACCAACCCCCACGAGAGCGGCATCGACATCTATCTCGGCCTCGGCGGCGCGGCCGAGGGCATCCTGGCGGCGGCGGCCCTGCGCTGCATCGGCGGCCAGATGGAAGGCCGCCTCGTGCTCGACACCGAGAAGAAGCGCGCCCAGGCCAAGGCCCTCGGCATCCGCGACGGCGCCAAGATCTACAAGCTGGAAGAGATGGTGCGCGGCGACTGCCTGGTGGCCGCTACCGGCGTCACCGACGGGGCGCTGCTGAAAGGCGTGCGTTTCAACCGCGAGGTGATCGAGACCGACACCATCGTGCTGCGTGCCGCCACCGGCACCGTGCGCCGCATCGCCACCGAGCACCGCGACTTCCGCAAGTTCCGCCTCGACGACTGAGGCCGGGTCGCCCTCGGCTCGCCCCCTCGAAACGCCAGGCCGGCACAGGGGGAAAGCGGACGGGTGCCGGAGACCGCCTGCGGCGGGCTCCCGATGCTGGACGCCAACTCGTCTACCGCACCCCTTAATACCACCGCCCCGGTCTTCGACCGGCGCCAAGCGGGTTCGCCCAAGCGCGGCGCGGCCTGGCCAATGGTCGATGAGGCAAGCTCGCCGGCCGACACCGCCCCTGCCCTCGGGCGTGAGCGGCGCCGGACGTGGGATGGCGGGTCGAGATTGGGGAACCCCCGCAAGAACAAAGCAAAAATCCCCCGCTGCGACCGATTCGGTCCTGCTGCGTTCGCTGTTGGTGCCGGCATCCGCAACGGGCGTGCCGAATTGGGACGGCGCATTGCGCCCGCCATCGGGTTCGGCGCGCGTGTTTACTCCTCCCTGCCCTGCCGGAGAGGGGTTCGAGGCCTGGCGCAGCCGAGCGCCGGGCGGCGCATCGGCGCGGCGCAACACGGCGTAAAATAGTATATAATGTAAAAAGATAGCGGGACGCATGCCATGAACGAGCTCATCTTTCGCCTCGCGGTCGCCCTCGCCATCGGGCTGGTGGTCGGGGTGGAGCGGGGGTGGCGTGAGCGCAGCGAACCCGCCGGCAGCCGGACCGCCGGTGTGCGCACTTATGCCCTGTGCGGCCTGCTCGGCGGTGTCAGTGCCGCTCTGTCCATGGCTATCGAGAGCCCGGCCGTCCTCGTCGCCGCGAGCCTGGGCTATGCCGCCGTCTTTGCCGGCTTCAAGTATCGCGAGATGGTGAAGGACAACGATTTCGGCATCACCGGCATCGTCGCCGCCTTGCTGGTGTTCGCGCTGGGCGCGCTGGCGGTGGCGGGCGACCCCGCCGCGGCGGGCGCCGCAGCCATCGCCGCGACGGGGTTGCTGGCGGCGCGGGAGCTGCTGCACGGCCTTCTCGCCAGGCTCACCTGGGTGGAGCTGCGCTCCGCCCTCATCCTGCTGGGCATGACAGTGATCGTCCTGCCCCTGCTGCCGGACCGCACCCTCGATCCCTTCGACAGCATCAACCTGCGGCAGATCTGGCTGTTCATGGTGCTGACCGCCACCATATCATTTGCCGGCTATGTTGCAGTGAAGGTGGCCGGGCCGGAGAAGGGCATCCTCATCAGCGCGCTGGCCGGCGCGCTGGTCTCTTCCACCGCCGTTACCATCGCCTTCGCCCGCCGTGCCGCCGCCGGGGAGCCGGCGGCGCTGCTCGCCGGTGGAGCGGCGCTGGCGGCCATGGTCTCGCTTTTGCGCGTGCTCGTCATCTGTACCGTGGTGGCCCCGAGCCTGCTCGTCACCCTCGCCCCGCCGGCGCTGGCCGCGGCCCTGGCTTTCGCCATCACCGGCGGCCTGCTGGTCCGCAACGCCGGGGAAATGGCGGGCGAGGCGAGCCTCGGCAACCCATTCGAACTCGGCCCCCTCGCCGCCTTCGCCGGCATGTTCGGCTTCGTCTCGGCCGTGAGCGGCATCCTGCTGAAATATGTCGGGCCAGGTAGCCTCTATCTCGTCAGCGCGGTGGCCGGCATCGTGGATGTGGACGTGCCATCCCTGAACGCCGCGCGCCTCGCGGGCAACGGCCTGTCGCTGGAAGGCGCCGCGCTCGCCATCCTGATCGCGCTCGGCATGAACGCCCTCGGCCGGGTGGGATTTGCCGCGGCGGCGGGTCCCATGAGCTTCACGCTTCGCCTTGGCTCCGCCACCGCCGCTGCGGCAGGGGTGGCGCTCATCGTTCTGCTGTTCGCGCAGGGGGTGTGATCGCCGGCCGCGGCTCGACGGGAGGGGCCGCTTCTGGCTTGATGCGGACGTGAACATCGCCCTGCCGAATCGCCTCTTCCTCGACGTCGCCCGCTCCGCCACCGGCCGCACTTGGCGCGAGCGCCTGGACGTGCGCGGCGCCCAGACCGCCCTTGCCATGGCCCAGCGCACCGGCATCAGCGAGTTGCTGGCCCGCGTGCTGGCCGGCCGCGACGTGCCCCTCGACGCGGTGGAGCAATATCTCGACCCCTCCATCCGCACCCTTCTGCCCGACCCCGACACCCTCACCGACATGGGTCCCGCCGTGGAACGCCTCGCGCGGGCGGTCACCCGGGGCGAGCAGGTGGCGGTGTTCGGCGACTATGACGTGGACGGCGCCTGCGCCACCGCACTCATGGTGGGCGTGCTGCGGGCGGCGGGCCTCGACCCGCTGTTCCACATTCCCGACCGCATCTTCGAGGGCTACGGCCCCAATGTCCCGGCCATCGAGCAATTGGCGGCGCGCGGCGTGACCCTGCTGGTGACGGTGGATTGCGGCACCACCTCCATGGAGCCGCTGGCCGCCGCCCGCCGCCTGGGCATGGACACGGTGGTGATCGACCACCACCAGTCCGGCGAGCGCCTGCCCGAGGCCGCCGCCATCGTGAATCCCAACCGGGAGGACGACCTCTCCGGCCTCGGCCATGTGTGCGCGGCGGGCCTTGCCTTCGTCACCTCCGTGGGGCTGGTGCGGGACCTGCGCCGGAGCGGCCATTTCAACGCCGCCCGCCCGGCCCCGGACCTGCTCGACACGCTGGATCTGGTCGCCCTTGCCACCGTGGCGGACGTGGTGCCGCTGAAGGGCCTCAACCGCGCCTTCGTCACCAAAGGGCTCATCGCCATGCGCCGGCGCGGGCGCATCGGCCTCACCGCGCTGATGGATGCCGCCCGGCTCGACGGGCCGCCGCGGCCGTTCCATCTCGGCTTCCTCATCGGGCCGCGCATCAATGCCGGCGGGCGCATCGGCGAGGCGACGCTGGGCGCGAAATTGCTCCTCACCCAGGATCCCGCGGAAGCCCGCCAGATCGCCACCGAGCTGGACCGGCTCAATGGCGAGCGGCAGGAGGTGGAGCGCGCCATCCTCGCCGCCGCCGAGGCGGAGGCCGAGGCTGCGCTGGGCGCCTGCGACGACGGCTCGGTGATCGTGGTGAGCGGGGATGGCTGGCATCCGGGCGTGGTCGGCCTCGTGGCGTCGCGGCTGAAGGAGCGCTTCCAGCGCCCGGCCTTCGCCATCGCCTTCAACGGGGAGACCGGCACCGGCTCCGGCCGCTCGCTGCCCGGCGTCGATATCGGCCGCGCCGTGCGGGCGGCGCTGGAGGCGGGACTGCTGGTGAAGGGCGGCGGCCATGCCATGGCGGCCGGGCTCACGGTGGAGCGCTCCCGCCTCGGGGCGCTGCGGGCGGCGTTCGAGCAGCGCCTCGCCGCCGACGTGGCGCGGGCGCGGGCCGAGGGCACGCTCGCCATCGACGGCGCGCTCACCGCGCGGGGGGCGACGACGGATCTTGTCGAGATGGTCTCCCGCGCCGGCCCGTTCGGTGCCGGCAATGCGGAACCGGTGTTCGCCTTTCCGGGCCACCGCATCAGTTATGTGGAGAGCTTCGGCGCCGGGCATGTGCGGGCGCGCATCTCATCCCCTGATGGCACCACGCTGAAAGCCACCGCCTTCCGCTGTGCCGAGGAGCCGCTGGGCCGCGCCCTGCTGGCCGCCCGTGGCCGGCCCCTGCACGTGGCCGGGTGCCTGGAGCTGGACACCTGGCAGGGCGAGACCCGCGTGGCGCTGCGCATCCGCGACGTGGCCGAGGCGGGCTGAGGCCGAGGTAGGTTGAGGGCGAGATGGGCTGAGGCGCCGGCCGGGCCCGCCCCTGCCTCACCGCTCCTCGGACACCCGCAGCGCTGCCCGTCCCGTGATCTTGCGCTTGCGCGGCGCCGGCGCCGCGGATGGATCCTTCGCCGCCTCTTCCTTCGGAGCCGCATCCGGGCCGGCGGGCGCCTTCCTCGACGCCGCCTTCCTCGCCGGCTTCTCCACGGGCACGCTGGGCGCGCGGCTGCCGTCGGCGAGGGCGAGCAGGGCCTTGATGCGATCCCCCGGCTGGGCCAGCGCCGGCCCGTGGGGATCGGCTCGGGTCAGGAGCGCCTTGGTCTTGGGCGCCGGCACGCCGTCAAGGGCTTCCGCGAAGGCCGCCGGGCCGAGCAGCGCGCGGATCTGCCGAACCTGATCGAGGCCCGTTCCATCAGCGACGAGCTGGGCGCGCACGATCTCGTTCACGGCCTTGCGGGCCGCGTGGCCGGAGGCGGAAAAGAGCGCGGCCTTGCCGCCGATGGCCGCCATCAGCTGAAAGAAGTCCGTCTCCTCACCCATCAAAGCCGTCTCCGTGTCTCGGTCACGAGGTCGCGGACCTGACCCAGCGCCCGGTTCCATTTCTGCTCGAACGTGGGCGCATAGGGAAAGTTCTCCGGATCCATGGCCCGCTCGATGGACGCCTGGTTGTCCACCTCCAGATCAAACATCTCGAACACCGCGCCGGGCTCGGCCGCTTCGTTGCGCAGGCTGGCGAGGGTCTCGCGATGCTGGACCTTGTTGCCGTTCACCCGGCTCGCCAGCACCAGCGGCCGTCGCTTCGGCTGCGGCAGCGCGGACCGGGTGACGTGCGCATTCTCCCACACCGAGGCGCGGAAGGCATCAAAGCCGAGGGTGGAAAGATAATCGGGGATGGTGGGCACGATCACCATGTCAGCAAGGCGGATCGCGACCTCCGTGAAGGCGGAGATGCCGGGGGCGCAGTCGAACAGGATGACATCGTAGAGCGCGCGCAGCTGGCCCAGCGCCTCCTCCAGCACGCGCAGCGACTGGCCTTCAAGAGACCGCATGCCGAAATTCTTCTCGGCGAGGCGCAGCACAATCTCCCGCTCCAGCAGGCGCAGGCGGGGGCTGGCCACCACCATGTCGATGGCGAGCGGCTCGCCGGCCTTCATCACGTGGGAAATGTCGTGGGAGAGATAGGCGGTGATGGGGGTGCGGTCACCGTAGAGCAGCCGGTCGGCGAGAAAGGACGTCACCGACCGGCGCTGTTCCAGGATGACTTTCAGCTGCTCGTCCGGGGCGAAGCAGTAGGAGGCGTTGGCCTGGGCGTCGAGGTCGAGCACCACCACCTTGTGCCCGGCCTCGGCCAGCCCTTCCGCCAGCATGACCACCGTGGTGGTCTTGCCGACTCCCCCCTTCATGTTGGCAACGGCGATCACTCGCCCGTCAGCGTCCGCCATCGGTGCCCCATCCCCGCCCGCTTGTGCGTCGCAACATAATGGGGGAGTGGTGCCCGCTCAACACAACCGGGTCAATACAGCCCGGTCAGATAGTAGAAGCCGATGACGAAAAATACCGCTGCCGTCTTGATGAGGGTGATGGCGAAGATGTCGCCGTAGGACTGGCGATGACTGAGGCCGGTGACTGCCAACAGGGTGATGACCGCGCCGTTGTGCGGCAATGTGTCCATGCCGCCCGAGGCCATGGAGGCCACGCGGTGCATCACCTCCAGCGGAATGCCGTGGGCGTGCGCCTGGGCGATGAACTGGTCCGCCATGGCCGCGAGCGCGATGGACAGGCCGCCCGACGCCGATCCGGTGATGCCGGCCAGCGTCGTCACGGTGATGGCCTCGTTCACCAGCGGGTTGGGGATCGCGCTGAGCGCCGACTTGATGACGAGGAAGCCCGGCAGCGCCGCGATCACCGCGCCGAAGCCGTATTCCGTGGCGGTGTTCAGGCTGGCGAGCAGCGCACCCGACACCGCATCCTTGGAGCCCCCCGCGAACTTGCCGGCGATCGCCTTGAAGCCGAACAGCACCACCGTGAGGATACCCAGCAGCAGCGCCGCCTGAACCGACCAGATGGCCGCCCAGGTGCCGGTGGGCACGCTGACCGCCGCGGCGCCTTCCACCAGGGTGGCGCTCGCGGTGGCGCCGAACCAGCCCGGAATGAGCTTTGCAAAGATGAGGTTGGCGATGCCCACCACCACCAGCGGCAGCAGCGCGAGGAAGGGCGAGACCAGCGGCACGCTCTCGTCCACCACCACCTCGTTGATGTGGCCCTCGCCGTAGCCCTCGCCCTTCTTCTGGGCCTGGCGGCGGCGGAACTCCAGGTAGCTGATGCCCACCACCAGCATGAACAGCGAGCCGGCGATGCCGAGGATGGGCGCCGCATAAGCGGTGGTCTTGAAGAAGGTGGTGGGGATGATGTTCTGGATCTGCGGCGTGCCGGGCAGCGTGTCCATGGTGAAGGAGAAGGCGCCGAGCGCCACCACCGCCGGCAAGAGCCGCTTTGGAATGCCTACCTGCCGGAACATCTCCGCGCCGAACGGATAGATGGCGAACACCACCACGAACAGCGAGACGCCGCCATAGGTGAGCAGCGCGCCCACCAGCACGATGGACAGGATGGCCCGCGACGGCCCCAGCAGCTTCACGATGGACGAGACGATGGAACGCGAGAAGCCCGACAGCTCGATGAGCTTGCCGAACACGGCGCCCAGCAGGAACACGGGGAAGTAGAGCTTGATGAAGCCCACCATCTTTTCCATGAACAGGCCGGAGAAGATGACCGGGACCGCGGAGGGGTCCGTCAGCAGGACGGCGCCAATGGCCGCCACGGGGGCAAAGAGGATGACGCTGAAGCCGCGATAGGCGACCAGCATCAGGAAGCCGAGCGCGGCCAGGCAAATGAGGAAGCTCATAATGCGTCCGGGAAAAGAGGTAGGGGAATCCCTATGGGGAGATAGGGAAGCTAGCCTGTCCTATACCTCTTGGCGACTAGACTTGTGTTTGTGTCCCCCAGCGTAAAGTGCGCCGGCTTGGCAGTGTCCACCGGCTCTGGAGGGCGTCTGGACGCGGGCCGCGAGGATGGCTACCGCGGCCTCGGAGCCGCGCCGGGATCGTCGCCGCCGGGACTGCCGGCACGCCGGTGCCGCCGCCCCCCCCGGGAGGGACGGCGCCGGCACGGCTACCGGGCGGCCCGCAGCCCGCGGCCCGATCAGGGCATGAGGGCGATCTGGTCGAGCCCCAGGGTCTCGGGGAAGCCGAGCACCAGGTTCATGTTCTGCACCGCCTGGCCGGAAGCGCCCTTCACCAGATTGTCCAGGGTCGAGATGAGGATGGCGCGACCCGGATTGCGATCCGCCACCACGCCCAGCATCACCATGTTGGAGCCGCGCACATGGCGCGACTGCGGCACCTGCCCGAACGGCATCACATGCACGAAGGGCTCGCCCTTGTAATAGTCGGCGAGGATGGAATGCAGGTCCTCGGCCCGGGCGCCGGTGGTGCGCACATAGAGGGTGGCGTAGATGCCCCGGTTCATGGGCGCCAGCACCGGCACGAACATGGGCGCCACGGGCCGGCCCGCCGCCTTGGAGAATTCCTGGTCCAGCTCGCCCATGTGCCGGTGGCCGGAGACCGCATAGGCGTGGATGCCCTCCGACACCTCGGAGAACAGCATGGCCTCCTTGGCGGAGCGGCCGGCGCCCGACATGCCGGTCTTGGAATCCACCACGATGCTCTCCGGCTCGATGGCGCCGGCTTCCAGGAGCGGCACGATGGGCAGGATGGCGGTGGAGGAATGGCAGCCGGGATTGGCCACCAGCCGGGCCTTGCGGATGTCGTCGCGGTAGATCTCCACGAGGCCGAACACCGCCTCCTGCTGGAGTTCCAGCGCCTGGTGGGGATGGCCGTACCACTGCTCGTAGGCGCCGGGGTCCTTCAGGCGGAAGTCGGCGGAGAGGTCCACCACCTTCACGTTCGGCGCGGCGTCGAACACCTTCTTGATCACGAGCTGTGTGGTGGCGTGGGGCAGCGCGCAGAACACGAGATCGACGCCGCTGAAGTCCACCTCGTCGATGGTCACGAGCTTCGGCAGGTGGAAGGGCGCGAACTGGGGAAAGACCTCGGCCATGGTCTGGCCGGCCTTGCGGTCGGCGGTGAGCGCCACGATCTCCACGCGCGGATGGCGCAGCAGCAGGCGCACCAGCTCGGACCCGGTGTAGCCGGAGGCTCCGAGAACTGCGATCCTTGCCTTTGCGTCTGCCATGGGGCTCTCCATCGTCGGCGCGCGGGGGTGTTGAGCCGGCGCCGGGCGTCGCTGTCTACACTGCTTTTTGCGACGAATGAAGGACACCAGACCTGTGGTTCCGGCCAATCCGCCGGACGGGCCGGTTGGGCCATTCCCTTGCTATCGCGTGCCGGCTGACCCCGCCGGGCGGAGACCGAGGGGAAGCAGGACCTCCACGCACACGCCGTGAGGCTCCGCGTTTCCCAGGCGGATGTCGCCCCGCATGGCCTCGACCCGGCTGTTGAGGCTGGAGAGGCAGGCCCGGCCCGGATCGGGCGGCCCACCCGGAAAGCCCGGCCCGGCATCGCTGACGGTGAGCACGAGACAGCCCTGTCCCGCCCGCGCGTGAACCGCCTGCCGGACGCCGCCGCCATGGCGGAAGCCGTTGGCAAGGGCCTCCTGCACGATGCGGAAGGCGCTCACCTTCACCGATTTGCGCACATGGGGCGGCAGGGGGCCGAGGCTCAGGGCCACCTCTTTGCCGGTGATCTTCTCATGCCCGGCCACGGCGAGGCGGATCGCGCCCTCGAGGTCCTGGCCGTCCAGCTCCGGCAGGGCCAGCCCGGAGGTGATGTCGCGCAGCTCGGCCACGATCTGCTGCATCTCCTCGCCCAGCGCCCGCCCCGCCTGCGTCTCGTCGAGCCGCAGGGCCAGGATGGCGAGGCGCTGGATCGGGCCGTCATGAATGTCGGAGCCGACCCTTGCCAGGGTCTTCTCGATGGCGACCATCGCATCGTGCCGCGCCTGCTCCGCGAGGCGTGTCAGCACCGCGCTGCGCCGGCCGAGGAGACGGGCGTGGCGCGCCTGCCGCACCAGCGCCGTGCGCTGTCGCTCGATGGTCGCCGCTGCGCTGGTGACAAGCAGATAGAGCAAGCCGATCATCACCACCGTCGCGGCACCGACGATGGGCCAGGTCTTGAGGCTTTCCGCCCGCGCCACGCGATCAATCTCGCCACTCCACTGGTCCGCGCCGGCAATGGCGGCGATGGTGCCGGCCGCCGGATCAAGGACGGGGGTGAAGACGCGCATGACGGCGCCGCGCTCGGTGTGGAACGCGGAGCCGCGCTGCCGCACCACGGTCTCCCCCGAAAGCACGCTGGTCCGCACGTCGACCGGCAAGGTTTCGCCCATTGCCTGCCGACCCACGGAAAAGACCTCGACCCCGTCGGTGGTCCAGACCGTGATCGCCGCGAACTCCTTGCGCAGGCCGCCCTCGAACTCCGCGGAAAGCAGCCGGGCGGCGACTTCCGCCCTGGGATCGGAACGGGACATCAGGACGGCCACATGGTCGCTCAGCATGTCGTCGAGGAAGCGGGCGGTGGCGGCGATGGCGCTCTGCCGCCAGTCGGTTTCGATGCGGCTCTGGATCCAGGCGCCCAGCACCAGCATGAACCCGGCGAACATGAGCGATGCGGACAGCAGGAACTTGGTGCGCAGGCCAAGCCGCATCCACAGACGGACCAAAGTCGCGGGGCCTGTTACCGACCAAGGTCGGAGCTTGCCCGGTCCATCAGCCTCAGGGCTTTCCCGGTAATCGACGGGTCCAGAACGCGGGACCTTCTGGTCTATGTGGTTTGCCATGGCTTGTTCACCATCACCACGACTGGAACAGTCAGGGTAGCGGCAATTCCGCGTCCGGCCAAAGAAATAGTGACCCTGCGGAAACGGACCCGCGCCCCTGGAAGTCTTAGGGCCCTGCCCGGAAGGAATTCCGCGTGCCGGGGCCGTCACCGACGGAGGGCGTCATGGTCCAGCTGGTGCGCAACGATCTCGAATTCATCCTGCAGCAGATCAAGATTGCGGAGGCCCATGCGGCGGGGATCCCGCTGACGGAAATCCGGCTCGACGCCAATGGCGACGTGATCGCCGATCCCGCCTGGTACCTTTCCCCCGCCTTCGACCCGAATGCGCCGCGCGCCATTCCCGATCCCAAGACCCCCTTCGGCCTGCGCACGGTGGACGGCACTTACAACAACATCGTCGATGGCCGAGAAACCTGGGGCGCGGCGGACCAGCCGATGCCGCGCATGCTCGACCCCAACTTCATCAACGACGCCGACAGCGACCAGATGGATCTCGGACCGGGCGGCATCGTCACCAACACCGATTATGGCGCCGCCGGCAACGTGGCGGACGCAGACCCGAGGCTCATCTCGAACCTCGTGGCCGACATGAGCTTCAACAATCCCGCCGCCATCGTCGCCGCCCTCACCTATGCCGGCTCGACCACCATTTATGGCGTCGGCGGCGACCTCGAGCAGGTGCGCGACGGCCATGCCGCGCTCATGGCGGCGCTCTCCGATCCCGGCGCGGACCAGGCGGCGAAGGACGCCGCGCAGGCGGCCTTCGACGCGCTGCTGGCCGCCAAGGGCCTTGAGCAGGCGAACGGCTCCCTCGTCATCCCCAACGTGGCGCCCGACGAGGGCCTCTCGGCGCCCTTCAGCAGCTGGATGACCTTCTTCGGCCAGTTCTTCGACCACGGCCTCGACCTGATCTCGAAGGGCGGCAACGGCACCATCTTCATCCCGCTCGCGCCCGACGACCCGCTCGTCACCCATGGTCCGGACGGCATCCCCGGCTCGGGCGACGAGGTGTCGCCGCAGAACGCCTTCATGGTGCTCACCCGCTCCACCCCGGTCGCGGGGCCGGGGGCGGACGGCGTCATGGGCACCGCCGACGACACCACCCACGAGGCGGTGAACACCACCACGCCCTTCGTGGACCAGAACCAGACCTACACCTCCCACCCCTCCCACCAGGTGTTCCTGCGCGAATACGCCACCGGGACCGACGGCAAGACCGTGGCCACCGGCCGCCTGCTCAACGGCGCCGATGGCGGCCTGCCCACCTGGGGCGACGTGAAGGCGCAGGCCCGCGAGATGCTCGGCATCGAGCTCACCGACGGCGACGTGGTGAACCTGCCGCTGCTGCGCACCGACGCCTATGGCCGCTTCATCCCCAACGCGGACGGCTATGCGCAGGTCATCGTCGGCATCGGCGTCGACGGCATTCCCAACACGGCGGACGACGTGGTGGTGTCGGGCACGGCCGATGCGCCGGTGAACACCTTCACGGCGGGCGCCATCCGCACCGGCCACGCCTTCCTCGACGACATCGCCCACGCCGCCAACCCCATTAACAGCCAGACCGGGGCGCTGAAGACCGAGGATGCGGATGGGGTCGTCAACGGCGACCTCGACGGCAATGGCGTCATCGACGGGGCCGAGGTGGCGCTCCAGCCGGGCGCCTATGACGGTGAACTGTTGAACCTCCACTACATCACTGGCGACGGGCGCGGGAACGAGAATATCGGCCTCACCGCGGTCCACCACGTCTTCCATTCCGAGCACAACCGGCAGGTGGACGCGCAGAAACTCACCATCCTCAATTCCGGCGACACCGCCTTCATCAATGAATGGCTTTCCGGCTCCTTCTCCGGGCTGCCGGCAGGCTTCGCCGAGATGACGAAGCTGGAGCAGCTCGACTATGCGAATACGTTGAGCTGGGACGGCGAGCGCCTGTTCCAGGCCGCGCGCTTCGCCACCGAGATGCAGTACCAGCACCTCGTCTTTGAAGAATTCGCGCGGAAGATCCAGCCGGCCATCGACCCGTTCGTCTTCAACAGCGTCACCGACATCAACCCCGCGATCTTCGCGGAGTTCGCGCACACGGTCTATCGCTTCGGCCACTCGATGCTCACCGAGAACATCGCGATGGTGGATGGCAACGGCCAGATGACGGAAATGGGCCTCATCGAGGCCTTCCTGAATCCCACCGCCTTCGCCGGCCTCGGCACCTCGGACGAGGCGACCGCCGCCCTCATCCATGGCATGTCCATGCAGCCGGGCAACGAGATCGACGAGTTCGTCACCGGCGCGCTGCGCAACAACCTGCTGGGCCTGCCGCTGGACCTTGCCGCCATCAACATCGCCCGCGGCCGCGACACCGGCGTCCCCTCCCTCAACGACGCGCGGGAGCAGCTCTACGCCGCGACCGGCTCCAGCTTCCTCACCCCTTACGAGAACTGGGTGGACTTCGCGGCGAACCTGAAGAACCCGCTATCGGTGGTGAATTTCATCGCCGCCTACGGCACACACGCCAGCATCACCGCCGCCACCACCTCCGAGGACAAGCGCGCGGCCGCATGGGATCTCGTGTTCGGCGTCGCCGGCGAAACGGCCGAGCAGAAGGCCGAGCGCCTCGCCTGGCTCAACGGGCCGGCGGCGGAGACCGGCGTGAACAGTATCGACCTGTGGATCGGCGGCCTTGCGGAGAAGGAGATGCCGTTCGGCGGCATGCTCGGCTCCACCTTCAACGCCGTGTTCGAGGCGCAGCTTGAAAACCTGCAGGACGGCGACCGCTTCTACTACCTCACCCGCACCCAGGGCCTGAACTTCCTCAACGCCCTGGAGCAGAACTCCTTCTCCAAGATGATCCTTGCCAACACCGACCTGGCCGATCCCGGCCCGGACGGCATCCGCGGCACGCCGGACGACATCGTGGCGCGGCACGTGGGCATTGATGTCTTCGCGCGCTACGACCACTACCTGGAGGTCAATGCCGCCATGCAGCTGGAGCCCGATCCCACCGGCAACGATCCGGTGCTGGAAGGCATGGGCCTCGGCAAGGTGCAGCGCGACAATCCGGCCACTCCCGGCCTCGACACCAACTACCTGCGCTACACCGGCGGCGAGCACGTCAATTTCGGCGGCACCAACGGGGATGACATCATCATCGCCGACTTCGGCGACGATTCCATCTGGGGCGACGCCGGCAACGACCGCATCGAGTCGGGTGCGGGCGTCGATCTCGTCAATGGCGGCGCCGGCGACGACATCCTCACCGATTCCGGCGACACCGGCGACTTCCTGAAGGGCGAGGCCGGCGACGACGTGATCGCCAATTCCAACGGCCTCGACGTCCTCATGGGCGGCACCGGCAAGGATGCCATCTTCGTCGGCGTGGACGACACCGAGGTGTTCGGCGGCGAAGGCGACGACTTCATCCTTGGCGGCGCGGGCGTCGACTTCCTGCTCGGCAATGAAGGCGACGACTGGATCGAGGCCGGCGCAGGCTTCGACACCACCGCCGGCGACAATTCCCAGCTCTTCTTCAACTCGAACATCATCGGGCACGACGTGATGTTCGCCGGCTCCGACGAACATGATTTCGATGCCGAATCCGGCGACGACATCATGGTCCAGGGCGAGAGCGTCATGCGCAACGAGGGCATGTTCGGCTTCGACTGGGTCACCTTCCAGGGTGCGAACATCGACGGCTATGCCGACATGCGCATCAAGATCTTCACCACCGAGGAGCAGGACATCCTGCGCAACCGCTTCGACAAGGTGGAGGCGCTGTCCGGGTGGCACAACGACGACACCCTGATCGGCGACGACCGCGTCGCCGACGCCGCGCTTCCGGCAGACGCCACGGCCGAGGGAACCTTCTTCCAGGACGAGCTGAGCCAGGCCGGCGTCGATCGCATCGACGGCCTGCGCCAGCTGCTCGGCACGCTGGTGGCTGCCGCGCCCGTGGGCGCCAGCGCGGCGGAGCTTGAAAGCGTCATTGCCTTCACCGGCGGCAACATTCTGCTCGGCGGTGGTGGCTCGGACCGCCTCCAGGGCAACGGCGGCGACGACGTGATCGACGGCGACGCCTGGCTCAACGTGCGCATCCGCATCACCCAGCCGGGCACGGAAAACAGCGCGGCCAACGAGATCGCCAGCGTCGACAGTCTCGGCCACGTCTTCCCGGCGGATTTCGCCAACCCGGCCTGGGCCGGCAAGTCCCTGTTCCAGCTGATGATCGACCGCGTGATCACACCTTCGCAGCTCCACATCGTGCGGGAGATCGAGGCGGCGCCCGACAGTGAAGTCGACACCGCTGTGTTCTGGGACGTCCAGGAAAACTACGTGATCACTCCCGTTCTCAGCTCCGGCCCGGAACGCCTGGTCACGGTCACCCACGTCACGGTGACCCCCGGGGTCATCGACCCGAGCACGGGCCGCCCCCACGTCTCCGACGGCACCGACACGCTGCGCAACGTCGAACTCCTGCAGTTCGCCGACGGCACCATCGAGGTCGCGGACTTCTTCCCCGACCCGAACAGCCCGGCCACCGGCGCGCCGGCGATCAGCGACGCGACGCCCACCGAGGGGCAGGTGCTCTCCGTGAACGTCGCGACCATCGCCGACGCCAACGGCGTCGGGACCCTTGCCTATCAGTGGCAGACCTCCTCGGACGGCGGCACCACGTGGAACAACGTTCCGGCCGCCCAGGGCGGCACCGCGCCGACCTTCACGCCGGCCCAGGCCCAGGTGGGCGCGCTGCTGCGCGTCGCGGTCTCCTTCACCGATGGCGACGGCTACAGCGAGAGCGTCACCTCCGCGCCCACCGGCGTGGTAGGCGACCTGTTCACCGGGGCGAACGGCATCAACAACACCTTCAACGGCACGGCCGGCGACGACATGGCCACCGGCGGCAACCCCGGCGGGTTCTTCGGCCTCACGGGCGGTAACGACACCCTCAATGGCGGCGCCGGAAACGACGTGCTGAACGGCCTCAACGGCAGCGACACCCTCACGGGCGGGGCCGGAAACGACACCCTCACCGGGGGCGGAGGGCTCGTGGACACGGCCGTCCATGCCGGCAGCGCGCGCAACTTCAACTTCGCCCAGTCGGGCGCCGACATCGTCGTCTCCGACCTGACCGGGGCGGAGGGTACGGACACCCTCAACGGCATCGAGCAGATGCGCTTCGCCGGCACCGACTATACCGTGGTGACCAGCGCCACGAACACGCTCAATGGCGGCACCGGCCTGCTGCAAGGCAACCGCGCCGACATCCTGCTCGGCTTCGCCGGCGCCGACACCATGAACGGCAACGGCGGCACCGACATCCTGGTGGGCGGCGCCGGCAACGACACGGCCAACGGCGGCGCCGGCAACGACACAATCCTGTGGCGGGTGGGCGACGGCCGCGATTTGATGGATGGCGGCACCGGCACCGACACCGTCCATGTGGCCGGCGACAGCACCACGGAGACGTTCCACATCTGGACGGTGGCGGAGGCCACGGCTGCCGGCATCACCGGGCTCGCCGGCACGACCGAGATCGTCATCACCCGCAACGGCACCAATACTGCTGACGTCATCGCCGAGCTCGACAATATCGAGGAGATCGTCATCAACGGCTTCGGCGGCGGCGACACCTTCGTGCCGCACGGCAACTTCGGCACGACATCGCTTTCCACCAGCACCATCACGCTCGAAGGCGGCTCCGGCGACGACACGGTGGACATCTCGCAGCTCACGTCCGCGCACCGGGTGGTGTTCCGCTCCAACGGCGGCAACGACACCGTCATCGGCACGCCGCGGCCGCAGGACGTGTTCGACGGTTCGTCCATCAGCTTTGCCGGAACCGACCCCGGAACATCCGGCGGGAGCGGGGATGACGGCCCCACCGGCGCCTTCGCCCTGACCCCGCGCGATATCGAGGGGCTGAAGAAGCTCATCTCCGGCGTCCTGCCCTTCCCGGACGACGACGACGCCGAGAACGGGCTGGGACCGCGCACCATCTCCGGCGCCGGCAACAATGTGGACAATCCGGACTACGGCAAGTCCGATACCCTGTTCCTCCGCCTCACCCAGGCGCGCTACGGGGAATACGACGCGGCCACCGGCAACCACGCGGTCAATCCCATCTTCGACGGGCTCGACCCGCGGGCCATCTCCAACCTCATCGGCACCCAGGAGGCGGGCCTGCCGACCAATGCCGAAGGCGCCAACATCTTCTTCATGGCGTTCGGCCAGTATTTCGACCACGGCCTCGACTTCATCGCCAAGAGCGCGGCCAACGGGAAGATCGAGATCGGCGGGGCCGGCACCGGGGCGCCGGGCTCCGGCAATCCGGCCGACCTCACCCGTGCCGAAGTGGTGGGCTTTGACGCCGACGGCACGCCGCAGCACATCAACAAGACCACCGCCTTCGTGGACCAGAACCAGGCCTATGGCTCGCACGGCCTCGTTGGCCAGTTCCTGCGGCAGGGCGATGGCGAGGGCGGGCTCTCGTCCTATCTCCTGAAGGGCGCGCCGGACCCCTCCAGCCCGACCTTCGCCCTGCTGCCGACCCTGCGGGAGGCGCTCCAGCACCACTGGGACAACGACACGGTCTTCACCGACCCGTCCCTGCCCGGCGGCGCCGTCTCCTTCCGCGACTATTTCACGGATTACGAGGTCTCGCCCGGGGTCACGGCCGACCTCGTCAATCCCGATGGCAGCTTCAACCCGGACGTGGTGGCGAAGCTCGCCGGCAACTTCATGGGCTCCGGCCAGGCCCTGCTGCTCGACGTGAATCCGTTCATGAACCTGCTCGACAATTACGTGGCGGGCGACGGACGGACCAACGAGAACTTCGCGCTCACCTCGGTGCACACCATCTGGGCGCGGAACCACAACTTCCATGTGGACCAGCTGAAGGCCGCCGGGTTCGACGGCACCGAGCAGGAACTGTTCGACGCCGCCAAGGTGCTCAACGAAGCCGAATACCAGCGCGTCGTCTTCACCGAGTTCGCCGACAAGCTGCTCGGCGGCATGCGGGGCGACGGCGACCACGGCCACAGCGACTACAACCCCGATGCCGATCCCGGCATCTCCCACGAGTTCGCCGCGGCCGCCTACCGTTTCGGCCATTCGCTGATCGGCCAGACCCTGACCGTGCTCGACGCCAACGGCCAGCCGCGACAGGTGGCGCTGTTCGACGCCTTCCTCAACCCCACCAACGACGCGGAGGCGTTCACCACCGATCCCACCGCCCATTACACGCCGCAGCCCGGCTATGAACAGCTCGGCGTCAACGCCATCCTCGGCGGCATCGTCAGCCAGCCGGCGGAGGCGGTGGACTTCAACATCGTCGACGCGGTGCGCAACGACCTGGTGCGCCTCAACGCCGACCTGTTCTCCTTCAACCTCGCCCGCGGCCGCGATGTGGGCCTCGGCACGCTGAACCAGGTCCGCATGGACCTCGCCGCCTCCACCGACCCCTATGTGCAGGAAGCGGCGGGCCATGCCGGCGACATGTCGGCCTATGCCTCCTGGGAGGACTTCCAGCAGCGCAACGGCCTCTCCGACACGGTGATCGCCCAGTTCAAGGCCGCTTACCCCGACCTCGTCCTGGCGACGCCGGAGGACATCGCCGCCTTCGTCGCCGTCAATCCGGACATCGCGCTTCTCGACGGCGACAACGGGGCGAAGATCGTCAAGGGCATCGACCGGGTGGACCTGTGGGTAGGCGGCCTCGCCGAGACCCATGTGAACGGCGGCATGGTGGGCCAGACCTTCTGGACCATCCTGCACGAGCAGTTCGACCGGCTCCAGGAAGCCGATCGCTTCTACTACAAGGACCGCGTCGAAGCCTTCGACTTCTACGAAGACTTCATCGACGGGCAGGAGTTCTCGGACATCATCCTGCGCAATACCGGTCTCCAGGGCCTCGCCGAAAGCGTCTTCGACACCGAGATTCCCGACGACGCGGACGAGGACGACGAGACCGCGAACGACGGGGACGAGGACGACGACACCCCGGAGGACCCCGTCGGGGAGGACGATGACGACGAGGTCGCCGAGAACGACGAGGACGAGGAAGAGGACGAGGAAGAAGAAGAGGACAACGATAACGAGGAGGAACAGGACGAGGACGAAGACGAGGACGAGGAGGACGTCGCCGAAAACGAGGAGGAGGACGACGACGACCACGCCCCCGCCCCTCCGGCGCCATCGAACCCTGCGAATCCGGCCGCCGCCATCGCGGCGTTCCTGGAACACTTCTTGGGCGGACGCGGGGGCGATGCCCTCTCGGGCCTGGTGGAGAAACTCACGGCCTTCCTCGACCGCTTCGGGGACGATCGCGGCCCGCGCCATGCGGACGACGACGCCCAAGGCACGACGCAGGGCACGACACAGGTCGCCGGCACCAACGGGAGCGATCACGACGACAGCGACGCTCCATCCGGCGGACGGCCCGATGACGACTGGCACCACCGCGGACGGTTCGACCGGCGGGACGACACGCGGGACGACGATGACGGCCTTCCCGGCCTTGCCGCCACGGCGGCGGCGCCGGAAGCACCCGACGCCGGCCATGCCCCGCGCGGCATGTGGGGGCACACCGCCCTCGACCGGTCCGACGGCCCCGCCGACCGCACGGTCGATCTCGACCGGACGGACGACGGCGGCCACGGCCATCATGTCCATGGGCGCGGCGGCTGGGGTGGCTGGGGCGACCGCGAGGGCCGGAACGTGTCCACCGGCTCCGGGGACGACACCATCGTCGCCGGTCGCCGCGCCAATGTGATGGACGGCGGCGAGGGCGAGGACGTCTTCGTGTTCCGCTCGGTCATGGCGGCGGACGGCGACAGGATCCTCGGCTTCGAGCCCGGCGACATGATCGACCTCTCCGCCATCGACGCGAACCGGGGCATGGCAGGGGAACAGGCCTTCACCCTGGTCAACGGCCCGCTCAGCGGACCGGCCCAGGTCGCCGTCACGGTCGAGACCAGCGAGGCGGGAGAGGCGGGAGAGGTCACCGTCATCGAGGGCTCCGTGAATGACGATGCCGCCGCCGACTTCCGCATCGAGATCGCGGGCCGGCACGACGTGAAGCCCGAGAACCTCGTGCTGTGATGTCCCGAGGCGGGGGCGCCCCAGCCCCCGCCTTTTCCATCTGTTCCCGCAAGTCCCCGTGTCTCCTCCAGTGGTTCATCAGGGCGGCCCACCATGGCGACCTCATCCAGCGCTTCCGCCAGATCCCGCACAGATCGCGAGCGCGACCTGAAAAAGCTGACGGCCGGCTTCCGCAGCATGGCGGTGTTTCTGTTCATCGTCTCCGGCGCCATCAACATCCTGGCACTCACCGGCTCGTTCTACATGATGCAGGTGTACGACCGGGCACTCACCTCCGGCAGCATCCCCACCCTTGTCGCGCTCTCGGTTCTGGCCCTCGGGCTCTACATGTTCCAGGGCGCGTTCGACCTCATCCGGTCGCAGGTGCTGGTGCGGGTGGGGGCGCGCTTCGACCGGTCGGTGGCGCCCATCGCCCACAAGGTGGTGGTGGACATGCCGCGCCTCGGCTTCTCCACCACCGAGGCCATCGAGCGCGGCCGCGACGTGGACACGGTGCGCAACTTCCTCGGCAGCACCGGGCCCGGCGCCCTGTTCGACCTGCCCTGGGTGCCCATCTACGTCGCCTTCGTCTACATCCTGCATCCCTGGCTCGGCGCGCTGGTGCTCGGCGGGGCCATGGTGCTCACCGTGCTCGCGCTGGCGAGCGAAGTGGTCTCGCGCCGTCTCGCGGCGGACACGCGCCGGGCGGCGCTGGCGCGCAACACCATCGCCGATTCCAACGCCCGCAACGCCGAGGTGCTCAAGGCCATGGGCTTTGCCGGCGATGCCGTCGAGCGCTTCCGCGTCGCCAATATCGAGCACCTCGCCCTGCAGACCCGATCCAACGACATCACTGGTGCGTTCGGGGCCGTGTCACGGGTGCTGCGCATGGTGCTGCAATCGGCGACGCTCGGCCTCGGCGCCTATCTCACCATCCATGGCGACATGTCGGCGGGCGGCATCATCGCCGCGTCGGTGGCCGGCGGCCGGGCCCTCGCCCCGGTGGACCTCGCCATCGGCAACTGGCGCGGCTTCGTGGGCGCACGGCAGGCCTTCGGGCGGCTCAAGGAGACCATCGTCGCCCTCGGCAAGCTGCCCGAGCGGATCGAGCTGCCCGCCCCGTGCGCCTCGCTGAAGGTGGAGAAGATCACCGTGGCGGCGCCGGGCAACGGCCAGGTGCTGCTCAGCGAGGTCGCCTTCGAGATCAAGGCCGGGCAGGCGGCCGGCATCATCGGGCCGAGCGCGGGGGGCAAGACCACCCTGGTGCGCGCCATCACCGGCATCTGGCCCTGCCTGCGCGGCGGCGTGCGCCTCGACGATGCGGAGATCGGCCAATGGACGGAGGAAGCCATCGGCCGCCATGTGGGCTACCTGCCGCAGAATGTGTGCCTGCTGGACGCCACCGTGGCGCAGAACATCTCGCGCCTCGCCAGCGTGCGCGACGATGCGGCGGTGGTGGAAGCGGCGAAGGCCGCCGGCGTGCACGAGATGATCCTGCGCCTGCCGGAGGGCTACCAGACCCCCCTCGGCTCGGAAGGCGCGGCGCTGTCGGCAGGCCAGCGCCAGCGCATCGGCCTTGCCCGCGCGCTCTACGGCAACCCCTTCCTGGTGGTGCTGGACGAGCCGAATGCCAATCTCGATGCCGACGGCGAGACGGCGCTCCGGGAAGCGATCACCGCGATCAGGGCGCGCGGCGGCATCTGCGTGGTGGTGGCCCACCGGCCCAGCGCGCTTGCCGCGGTGGACCTCGTCGGACTTGTCCAGAACGGACGCCTCGCAGCCTTCGGCCCGAAGGAAGAGGTACTGCGGCTGGAGGCCGTCGACGCGCGAGCGGCCGAAAGGCCGCGCACCGCGCCGGCCCAGCCGGCCTTTCAGGCCGTGGGAGCGTGAACTCGGGAGCGTGACATGATCATCGTGAAGGGAACCCGCACCGGCGGTGGGCCCAAGGCAGCCGCCGCCGAGATCTACCGAACCCACGACGAGAAGCCGGGCGGGCGCATCGTCGCCCTGGTCAGCGCCGGCCTTGCCGGTGCGCTCGCCTTCCTGGCGGCCGGGACCACCGGCGCCGAGGCAAGGCCCGAGCCGGCGCCCGCACCGAAGCCTGCCGGCAACGAACCGGATGCGCCCACGGCCGAGCCGGCGGCCACGGCGGGCGCCGCCGCAGCGCTTGAGGAACCGCCGGAGCAGGAGCCCGACGCGCCCTATGCCCCCCGGCTGCCGGAGATGACGGCATTCGCCGACGCCCCCATGGTGCCCGACATGCCGGGCCGCCTCGGCCGTTCCGGCGCGGCCATGCGACAGCCCTCCGACGACGCCGCGCCCCTGCCCGCCCC
>NZ_JAIVFN010000026.1 GCF_030015065.1 Xanthobacter autotrophicus
CCCCCACCCTCCCCGCAAGCGGAAGAAGGGGAGCCTTGCGAAGGGAAGGGGACAATCGCGCCCCGTTTCAAACGGCCCCACGCCCGCGACGCTTCCCTTTATGGCGCCCGCCCGGATCATCCGATAAGGTCCCGGCCCGAAACAACAGCGTGCGGCCAGATCCCCATGACGGACCCGAATACGGACCCGACGACGGACCCGAATCGCGAGCCCGGCGCCGGCGAGGCCCGGACCGAGACCCATTTCGGCTTCCGCACGGTTCCGCTCACCGAGAAGCAGTCGCTGGTGGACGACGTGTTCCACAAGGTGGCGCGCCGCTACGACATCATGAACGATTTCATGTCCGGCGGTCTCCACCGGGTGTGGAAGGACGCGCTGGTCTCCAAGGTGCGCCCGCCCCAGGGGGCGCGGCCGTTCGAGCTGCTGGATCTGGCCGGCGGCACCGGCGACGTGTCGTTCCGTGTGGTGAAGGCGGGCGGCGAGGGCACCCGTGCCACCGTGGCCGACATCAACGCCGAGATGCTGGCGGTGGGCCGCGAGCGGGCGGACAAGCGCGGCCTCGGCGACAAGGTCACCTTCACCGAAGCCAATGCCGAGGCGTTGCCCTTCCCCGACCGCTCGTTCGATGCGGTCACCATCGCCTTTGGCATCCGCAATGTGCCGCGCATCCCGCTCGCGCTCACCGAGATGCGGCGGGTGCTGAAGCCCGGCGGCCGCGCCTTCGTGCTGGAATTCTCCAAGGTGGACGTGCCGTTCCTGGACAAGATCTACGAGACCTATTCCTTCAAGGTCATCCCCGAGCTCGGCAAGCGGGTCGCCGGGGATGCGGAACCCTACCAATATCTGGTGGAATCCATCCGCCGCTTCCCCAACGCCGACGTGTTCGCCCGCATGATGCGCGATGCCGGCTTCTCCCGCGTGGACTTCACGCGCATGACCGGTGGCGTGGTGGCCCTGCACTGGGGCTGGCGCATCTGATGGCGCGCGGCATTTGACCATGATCTTCTTCCTCGCCGCCGACGCGACGCGGCTCGCCCGCGCCGGCTACGTGCTCGCCCGCGAGGGCGTGCTCTCCCTCATCTCCCCGGCCGCGGCGCCGCCTCTGGCGCGCCCGCTGCTGCGCATCGCCCGGCTGATCGCCCGCAAGGATGCCGGCAGCCGCCCGGCGCGCTTCTCGGCGGCCCTGTCCCGGCTCGGCCCGTCCTATGTGAAGCTCGGCCAGTTCCTTGCCACCCGGCCCGACGTGGTGGGCGCCTCCGTCGCCCGCGACCTGGAGGTGCTGCAGGACCGCATGCCCATCATCGGGCAGGAGGTGGCGGAGGCCACCGTCGCCGATGCCTTCGAGCGACCGGTGGGCGAGGTCTATGCGGCGTTCGGCCCGGCGGTGGCCGCCGCCTCTATCGCTGAGGTGCACAAGGGGGAGGTGGCGGACAAGGACGGCGCGCGCCATCAGGTGGCGGTGAAGATCCTGCGGCCCGGCGTGGAGCGGCGCTTCTCCTCCGACATGGGCTCGTTCCGCCGCATCGCCCGCTTCGCCGAGCAGAACGTGGCCGAGGCCCGGCGGCTGCGGCTGGAGACGGTGGTGGATACGCTGGCCCGCTCGGTGTCCATGGAGATGGACCTGCGCCTCGAGGCCGCCGCCTATGCGGAGCTGGCGGAGAACACAAGCCAGGACAAGGAGATCCATGTCCCCCGCGTGGACTGGGACCGCTCCGGGCGCGAGGTGCTCACCACCGAATGGATCGACGGCATCAAGCTCTCCGACAAGGAGGCGCTCATCGCGGCCGGGCACGACCTGAAGGAGATCGCCCGCGTCGTCATGCAGTCGTTCCTGAAGCAGGCCATGCGCGACGGCTTCTTCCACGCCGACATGCATCCGGGCAACCTGTTCGTGGACGCGCAGGGCCGCCTCGTCATCGTGGATTGCGGCATCATGGGCCGGCTCGGCCTGAAGGAGCGGCGCTTCCTCGCCGAGATCCTGTACGGCTTCATCACCCGCAACTGGCGGCGCACGGCGGAAGTGCATTTCGAGGCCGGCTACGTGCCGCTGCATCATTCCGTGGACGATTTCGCCCTCGCCATCCGCGCCATCGGCGAGCCCATCCACTCGCGCACCGCCGACCAGATCTCCATGGCGCGCCTGCTCGCCCTGCTGCTGGAGGTGACCGCTTTGTTCGACATGCAGACGCGGCCCGAGCTGCTGCTCTTGCAGAAGACCATGGTGGTGGTGGAGGGCGTAGCCCGCTCCCTCGATCCGCAGCTCGACATGTGGAAGACGGCGCGGCCCGTGGTGGAGGACTGGATCGCCGGCAATCTCGGCCCGGTGGGCCAGCTCCAACGTGCCGGCGGCGGGCTTTCCGAGATGGCCCATTTCGCCACCACCGTGCCGGGGCTCCTCACCCGCACCGCGCGGGTGATGGAGCAGCTCGACGTGGCGACGCGGGACGGGCTGAGCCTGTCGCCCGCGTCCCTGGAGGGCATCGGCCGGGCCGAGGCCAAGCGCGCCTTCTGGGGCAATCTCGCGCTGTGGGTCATCGCCGCCGCATTGCTGGGCATCTGGCTGGGGTAGGGGGCTCGTGCCCGGGCCGACTGACGCGTGAGCGGAAGGAGAGCCGGGCTCCAGCGAGGAGTCCGCCGCAGGCGCTTGTGTCCCATAGGCTCGTCATGCCCCGGCGGTGTGCCCGAAGTCGGCTGTTGCCGACTTCGGTTCCCGGAAGCCGGGACTCGGGAACAGCAGGCTTCCGGGACAAGTCCGGGCAGTCCGGGAGCGTCCCGGAGGGCGCGGCGGCGCTCGGCCGGGAGACCCCGGCCCCGTTCTTGCTATGGCCGCTTCAAACCCTCGTTCGATGCCAGGGGTTGTCACAGCCCGACTGTTTTTGTCGGAACCCGGACATCGTTCGTCACCGTGAGGCGGTCATGAAGCTCATCGTCGAACGTCTGGTCGTCGAATCCCTCGTCGAAGCCTTTCCCGATCAGGCGCACCTTCTGGCCCAGCCGCGCCTTTCGAGCCGCATGGAACTGGGGCTCGACACGCTCAAGCCCGACGAGCTGGCGCATCTGCATGATTTGGTGCTGAAGAATGGCGGCACCGCCGTGCGCGGGCAGGAGGAGCAGCTCGCCAACCTCGTCGGCGTGTTCAAGGACGAGGGCCGGCGCTTCGCGCCGGAGGAGCTGGAAGACCTCGCGGGCGAGCTCGCCCTCTATTTCGTGAATGCCTCCATCCGCGGCTGGCTGTTCCGCATGAATCCCGGCGGCAAGCCGGAGCCCTACCTCATCACCCGGCTCGACTACACGCCCCCCGGCGAGGAAGAGGCCGGCCGCGTCATCATCGAGCTGAAGGCCAACAATCGCGGCAAGATCCATGTGGAGAATTTGCTGATCCGCTCCAAGGACCTGCGCGGCCTCACCATTCCCGGTACGCTGGCGGCCAAGGGCTGGCTGATGGAGGACGAGGGGCTGCTCGCCTCCTTCGACGACCAGATGGTGCGCTATTTCGAGTGGCGCGCGCGCTACGGCCACCAGTTTTCCGCTACCGGCACCGGCATCTTCGCCGAGGACCCCACCGCCAACCGCCGCGACACCGACTGGGCCCGCAAGTCCGTCATCGTCCTGTCCTCCTCGGGCTCCGAGGCGCGCCTCGTGAACGACGAGGAACTGCTGGGCGAGCGCACCCTGGGCAACGAGACCTCGGGCTTCTTTCTCGACAAGATCGTGAAGAAGGCGGACAAGCAGAACCTCTTCCACATGGCGGTGGACGAGGCGCTGAAGGCGGCGCAGGCGAACGTCCGCAAGGGCTCGTTCACCGACATGCCGGTGCATCCCCTGATCCTCATGTTCCACCTGGAGTTGCACCACCACGTCTGGGTGCACGTGGACGACATCCGTCCCTACGAATACCACCCCGAGCTGAAACAGAAGCTGGTGCTGCCCCCCGAGCAGACCGACCTGATCGACATCCTCACCGCCGAGATGAACACGCTCATGGACGACGTGGTGGCGGGCAAGTCCGGCGGCACCACGGTCTTGTGCGCCGGCCCGCCCGGCGTCGGCAAGACGCTGACCGCCGAGGTCTATTCGGAGATCATCCAGCGCCCGCTCTACCGCGTGCATTCCGGCCAGCTCGGCCTCGACGTGGCGCACATGGAGCAGGCGCTGAAGGATGCCCTCACCCGCGCCCAGCGCTGGGGCGCGGTGATGCTCATCGACGAGGCGGACGTCTACATCAAGCGCCGGCAGGACAACCTCACCATGAACGCGGTGGTGGGCGTGTTCCTGCGCGTGCTCGAATACTTCAATGGCCTGCTCTTCCTCACCACCAACCGGGTGGACGACATCGACGAGGCCATCATCTCGCGCTGCATCGCGCTCATCAAATACCATTCGCCTGGCCCGGACGACCGGCGCAAGATCTGGCGGGTGATGGCGGACCAGTTCGGCCTCGCCCTCACCGACGAGCTGATCGGCAAGCTGGTGGTGATGTTCCCGGAGACCTCCGGGCGCGACATCAAGGGCCTCGCCAAGCTGGTGGCGAAATATTGCTCCCAGAAGAACGAGCCGCCCACCATTGACGCGTTCCGTCGCTGCGCCATCTTCCGCGCCCTCGACGTTCCGCCGCTGGAAGCCGCTTGAGCTTTCGGGGGCTCATCCGGCCGGCATCATCCGGCCGGCAATGGAACGCTGGCGCGGATCGGGGCTTCCTGTCCGGGAAGGCTCGTGCGCGTCGCAGGTCCAAGCACGCATGGCAGACGCCCGTCACCCCTCGTCGCAAGGCCGGGCATGACGACGCGCAGGGGAGCGCGGGGCGAATTATCGGCCGCGCTTTTTAGAGCGCGATCAGATCAGATCGCGTGCTCTTGCCGTTGAGCGACAGGCTCGCCGATCAGGCTGACCCAGCCTGATCGGCTCCGGCCCTGGGAAAGGGCGTGCCTGCGCTCAGTTGCGGCGGGCGCCGGTGTGGACGATGGTGCCCACATGCTCGCCGCGCAGGGCAGAGGTGAGCCGGCCCGGTACCAGGCCGTTCACCACCTGCACCCGCTCGATGTGGCGCGCGGTGGCCATCACATCGAGAAGCGCGCGGTCGAAAGGCAGCGTGCCTTCGCCGGTGGCGAGGTCGGCGGCGCTGACCTCGGGCAGGAACTTCGCTGCCGCGCCCTCGGGGCCGTTCGGATCGGCGGAATAGACGCCGTCCACGTCCTCCACGATGGTCAGGCCCGCCGCGCCCATCGCATCGGCCAGCAGGAAGGCGCCGGTATCGGCCCGGTGGACCGGGATGCGCGAGCCCGGGAATTCGTGGTGGTGGTAGGGCGGAAAGGCGCTGCCCACCACGGCGCGGGCGGCGGACAGGTGGATGGCGAGCTGGCTCGCGATGGTCGGGTGCTCCACGTAGGAGACGCCTTCCGGCGCCAGAAGCGAGGCCAGGATATGGCCGTTCTGGCCGGCCTCGCTGGCGGCGAGCGGGGCGAGCGAGCCCACCGGCAGGCCGAGGTCGAGGCCGACGCCATAGAGGTGGCGGGCGCGGATGCCGGCGCCGGTGAGGATGAGCAGGCGGTGCTCCGGCAGCAGCTTGCGGATCTCGTCCACGATGGGGAGGATCGCCTTCGGGCCGCGATCCATGATGGATCGGCCGCCGATCTTCACCACCTGCAGCCAGGGCAGGAGGCGGATCGGACGCACCCCGGCGACGGGGCGGGTGAGCTGGCCGTCGAGGAGGGTCTGGCGCGCGAGGGGCGAGGCGACGTGCTTGATGTCGTTGGTGGTATCAGACATGGCCGTTCTTTTTCAGCTCGCGGTGATGATGGTGCCGACATGCTCGCCGGCGAGCGCGCGGGTCAGATTGCCGGGGATGAGGCCGTTCACGACCTGCACCTCGCGCACATGGCGGGCCTTCTTGAGCAGGTCGAGCATCGGGAACTCGAGGATCGAGTCGGCGAGGCCCCGCGCCAGCATCTCGTCCACCGAGATTTTGGGGATGAAGGTGGCGTTCTTGTCCGTCTTCGGGTTGGCGGTGTAGAGGCCGTCCTCGTCCTTCACGAAGATCATCGCCTTGCAGCCGAACTGCTCGGCCAAAAGGAAGCAGCCGGCGTCGGTGCGGTAGGGCGGGATGACGCCCTCGGCGGCGGGGCGCGTCCACAGCGAGTAGGGTGGCATTCCGCCGAACACGACGGCGTTGACTTCCGCAAGGTAGAGCGGCACCGCCGAGAGCCCGGCGCCGTCCACCTTGGAGATGCCGTGCTTCGCCAGGAGCTGCCCCAGCATCTCGGCGTTCTGGTCGGCCACCGACGCGCCGAGCTGGGCGAGCACGCCCGCCGGCAGGTTCAGCTCCGCCGCGATGGAATAAAGGTGCCGGGCGCGGGTGCCGGCGCCGGTCCCGATCAGCAGCTTGTGGGTCTTGCGGGCGGCGACGATCTCGTCGATGAGCGGGTACACTGCGGCGCGGCCGCGGTCGATGACGCTCTGGCCGCCGATCTTGAGCACCGTCGCGCCCGGTAGGATGCGGAAGTCCGCCGCCGCGTCCGCCGCCGCCAGAAGCTGCGGGTCGGTCAGGGATCGCTGCGAGAGGAGCGTTTCGAGCTCCGCCGTCGTGTTGGCCATGGATCTGCCTTTCGTCGTTTCGGTTTGTTGCTTTTGCTTTGAGCGTCTCGATACGTCCCAGGGAATCGAGCCGCAATATGTGGAGATTGCGCGCCTTTTCCCGGACAGGGAAAAAACGACTGAAAATGCACAGGTAGTATTTCTGGTCGACGACGTTTCGGGGGTGTCGAAGATCAGTCATCGCGGAGTAAAACGGTGGGGATCGTGAGCGGAATGCTGCCGGCGGGCCCTGCCTGTCAGCAGCAATTGTAGCGCACCGTCCCGAAGCCCGAGATGTCGTAGCCACCGAGATCCGCGGCGCGGGCGGCGAAGGCCGGCGCGTGGCAGAAGGTCACGAGCTTCTGGAACGGCGGATCGAAATAGGATTTGCGCCAGACGAGGAGGTCGAACCGCTCCTCCAGCAGCGGCAGGAAGCGTAGATTGTGCAGGCGCGCGGCCGCCTCGATGCCCAGCCCCACGTCCGCCCGCCCGGTTGAGATGGCCAGCGCCAGATCGGTTTCCGTGCGTTCGATGGCCTTCACCGGGCGCAGGTCCGCGCGTTTCATCTTTTCCTCGGACAGGAGGCGGTCCAGCACCAGCTCGCTGCCCGCTTCCGGCTGCCGTGACTGGAAGCGCAGGCCCCGCACGTCCTTCAGGCATGACGGCGGCCTCGCAATGTCCGGCCGGTAGATGAGGCCGCGCACCCGTCGCGCCCACTCGATCAGCACCCATGGCTCGCGGCGGAAGCGGCCTTCCACCGCGCCCACGTTCCAGCCATCGGGCTCGGGCACGTGCAGGCCCACGGCGATGCATTCCCCCCGCTCGGCTCGCTGCAGCCCGTCGAGTGCGCCATCGAAGAAGGCGGCGATGCCGGAGCGTGACTCGCGCAGCGCCCATTCCAGCAGCGGGTCGTGTCCGCCGGCGAGGATCAGGGGCGGCTGCGAATGCTCGCTCGCCGCAGGCGCGTCCTCCGCTGCGCGCGCCTCGCCGGCGCCGCCGATCCAGCTTTCGATTTCCTTGCGCGGAAACAGGAGCTTGCCGGTCACCCGCCGTACCGGAAGGCTGCCCGCGGCAACGAGGTCGTAGACCTTGCGCTCCTTGACGCGAAGCAGCGCCGCCAGCTCGCGGGTGGTTAGGAAGTCCGACATGCTCCGGTGCACCGTCACGGCGAGATCCGTAGAAAAAAGCGTGTTTCACATATATTTGCACGTATACAGTTCTGCGGAAAGAGCAACTCGGTCGCGGCGTGCGCCCCCGACGGGCCGGGAGTGGATGCGGGCTTGCATTTGGGCGCGGGTCGCGCCAGCACAGGTCGATCCTTTTCCGCCGGAACGCACCCCATGGCACCTGCACGCATCGGCATCGTCACCATTTCGGACCGCGCCAGCTCCGGCGGCTATGCGGATCTTTCGGGCCCGGCCATCGAGGCGTGGCTGAGGCATGCCATCACCACCCCTTGGAGCGCCGACGCCCGTATCATCCCGGACGGCTTCGAGAGCGTCCGCGATACCCTGATCGACATGTGCGACACTGCGGGCCTCGATCTCATCTGCACCACCGGCGGCACTGGCCCCGCCCCCCGCGACCTCACCCCGGAGGCCATGGCGGCGGTGATCGAGAAGCCCTTGCCCGGCTTTGGCGAGCAGATGCGCCGCATCAGCCTCCAGGAGGTGCCCACCGCCATCCTGTCGCGGCAGGAGGCGGGCGTGCGCGGCAGGACCCTGATCGTGAACCTGCCGGGCAAGCCGGCATCCATCGCGGTGTGCCTCGCGGCCGTGTTCCCGGCCATCCCCTATTGCCTCGACCTCATCGGCGCCCGGCGCATCGAGACCGACCCGGCGGTGTGCGCCGCGTTCCGCCCCAAGGGGGCGTGATGCCCACGGCCGAGGTCCGGCCGGAAATCACAAAACATGCTCTAGGCGCGACGCGGATTGTTCGCCTACATTGACCATCTCTGCATTCCCTTCCGCAGTCGCTCCCTTGGCGCGGCTTTCCGGGCGGGTGGGAGGAAGAGCGGCGCGCCCCGGCATGAGTCCGGGGAAAGACCGAACGAGGGGGAGGGGGAATGTCCACGGGATCTTCGGCGCCGAAAGGCGTCTTCGGCTTTGCTTGCCTCGCCACGCTGCTGCTGCCGTGGACATCTGTCGCCGCCGATCTTCCGCTGAAGGCGCAGCCGGCCGAGCACGTGAAGGTCTGCGCCGCCTATGGTCCCGGTTTCTACTATATCCCGGGAACCGATACCTGCCTGAGGGTCGGCGGGTGGGCCCGGATGGACACCTACCTGAATGTCGCCGCGATCTTCTCGCAGGGCTCTGCCTTCAGTGGGCCGGGCTATTCGCCCTTCGCGTTTCCGTTTCGGGACAAGCACGACGCCGATTATTTCACCCAGGGGCGCGGCGTCGCGGAAATTGATGCGCGGACGCAGACCGATTACGGCACGCTGCGCTCCTATTTCCGGGGCGGCATGGAATGGGATTCCCAGACCGGTCCGGCGGCGGGTCCCGGCGCAGCTCTTTATGTGGAACGCGCCTTCATTCAGTTCGGGGGGCTCACGTTCGGCTATACCCAGTCGTTCTTCGACACGGGCATCGGCTATTCCATCGCGACATTGTTCGCGGGGTCGAACACCTGGAACACCACGGCGGCCTATACGGCCGAGTTCGGCAACGGGCTATCCGCCTCGCTCGCCCTCGAGGATGCCGCCAACCGCACGACGGGTGTCCAGGCCACGGGCGTGAGGATCACCGGCGTGAGCTCGCCGTCCGACTTCCCGTTCGTGACCGGCGGCACCGGCGCCCCCTTGCTCTATGCCAATTACCAGGGCGGACAGCAGGCGCCGGACGTGGTGGCCAACCTGCGCGCCGAAGGCGCGTGGGGGCTGGTGCAACTGGCTGGAGCCCTGCACGAGGTGATGGCGGTGACGCCCAGCTATCTCGGCGCGGCCATTCCCGGCATCGTGGATACCGGCCAGTGGGGATATGCTCTGGGCGCTTACGCCGAGATCCGGCTGCCCTTCATCGCGGCGGGCGACAGCCTCTATCTTCAGGCCAACTATTCCGACGGCGCCCTCAATTATGCGGGCCTTGCGGCCGGCAACCAGAATCGCCTGCAAGCCATCGGCTATATCCAGCTCAACGGCGCCGGACTGATGAACGGCGCCTATTACCCGCTCGCCGACGCGGTCATGGGATCGAGCGGATCCTATGAGATGGTGGGGGCGTGGGCGGTCCAGGCCCAGTTCCGGCATTTCTGGACGCCAGGGCTGCGTTCGGCCGTGTTCGGCGGCTATGTGAGCGTGGATGTGCCCGACAATATCGTCGGGGCGGAGAGCTTCGCCATGTGGCAGGCTGGCGTGAATACCTTCTGGTCGCCGGTGCGTAATCTCGATATCGGCGTGGAGGCGGTTTACACCGCCGTGGACGGACGCCAGCCCTTGGGGATCGTCAACGCGGTGGCGGCCAATGGCAGCGCCATTCCCACCCTGGTGGGCGGTTCCGCCGATGCCTTGTCCGGAGCGGTGCGTCTCCAGCGCAACTTCTGAGGTATTGAGCCCGCGCGGCGACGGGGCGGAGCCCTGCCGGCATCGGCCAAAGGCCCATCGTTGGTGTTGCAGGGCAATCGCCCTGCGCCCCTACAGGCGGCGCAGGCTCACCTCCGCCACCTCGTGCTCGCCGGTCTTGCGTAGGATGAGGTCGGCGCGCTGGCGGGTGGGCAGCACGTTGTCCATGAGGTTGGGCAGGTTGATGCGGCGCCAGATGGACAAGGCGGTGGCGCGCGCCTCGTCCTCGGTGAGCTGCGAGTAGCGGTGGAAGTAGGACAAAGGGTCCTTGAAGGCGGTGGCGCGCAGCCGCATGAAGCGCTCCACGTACCAGCGCTCGATCACGTCCTCGTCGCCGTCGATATAGACGGAGAAGTCGAAGAAGTCGGAGACGAAGGGGATGGCCTTGCCGTCCTTCGGCGGACGGGTGGTCTGAAGCACGTTGAGGCCTTCGACGATCAGGATGTCCGGCCGGTCGATCTCCACATACTGGTCGGGCATCACGTCGTAGAAGAAGTGGGAGTAGAGCGGCGCGCGCACCGGCCGCCGGCCCGCCTTGATGTCGGTGAGGAAGCGCAGCAGCAGCGGCAGGTCGTAGCTCTCGGGGAAGCCCTTCTTCTCCATCAGCCCCTCGCGCTCCAGGATGGCGTTGGGCAGGAGGAAGCCGTCGGTGGTGACGAGATCCACCTTCGGCGTGTTGGGCCAGCGCGCCAAAAGCGCCTGGAGCACGCGGGCGGTGGTGGACTTGCCCACCGCCACCGAGCCGGCGACGCCGATGATGTAGGGCATCTTGCCATCCCCGTTCGCCTCGCTGTCGCGTTGGTCGAGGAAGTGGCTCATGGCGCGGAAGAGCTTTTGGGTTGCCGCAACGTAAAGTGAAAGCAGGCGGGACAGCGGGAGGTAGATCTCCTCCACCTCCTGCATGGAGAGATGGACGCCGAGGCCCTCCAGCCGGGTGATCTCGTCCGGCCGCAGGGTCATGGGAGTGTCCCGCCTCAGCGCGGCCCATTCGGCGCGCGAGAAGGTGCGGTAGGGCGAGAGGCCTGGGTCGAGCCGGCGATCCATCTTGTGCCTCGTGCTCTGCTCAGCCGTGCTGCCGGGCGGCTTTTTCGGCGAGGCCGGACTGGCCGGTGCGTCGCGCCAGCTCCGCATGGACATCGGCCAGCGGCACCCCGCGCGCCTTCAGCAGCACGAGCAGATGGTAGAGCAGATCGCTGGTTTCCGCGACGAGGTCCTTCTCGTCGCCGGAAAGGGCGGCAATCACCGTCTCCACCGCCTCCTCGCCCAGCTTCTGGGCGCATTTCTCGATGCCCTTGTCGAGCAGCGAGCGGGTATAGGACGCCCCCGCATCCGCCGAGGCGCGCGCCGCGACGATGGCTTCGAGGTCGGCGAGGGTGAAGCTGTCGCTCATCAGGGGTAGCCCGGAAACGGAGGGCGGGGAGGAGGCGTTAAGGCGCGCGGCCTAGACGTCGAGGCGGACCGGCAGCCCCGCTTCCGCAAGGCGTTCCTTGGCCTCGCGGATGGTGAAGGTGCCGAAATGGAAGATGGAGGCCGCCAGCACCGCCGAGGCGCCGCCCTCGCGGATGCCGTCCACCAGATGGTCGAGGGTGCCGACGCCGCCGGAGGCGATCACCGGCACGTGCACCGCGTCCGCCACCGCGCGGGTGAGGGCGCAGTCGAAGCCCTGGCCGGTGCCGTCCCGGTCCATGGAGGTGAGCAGGATCTCGCCGGCGCCGAGATCCACAACTTCGCGGGCGAACTGGATGGCGTCGATGCCGGTGGGGGTACGCCCGCCATGGGTGAAGATCTCCCAGCGGTTCTCCTCGCCCTCTTGGCTCACCTTCTTGGCGTCGATGGCCACCACGATGCACTGCTCGCCGAACTTCTCCGCCGCCTCGCCCACGAAGGCGCGGCGGTTCACGGCGGCGGTGTTGATGGAGACCTTGTCCGCGCCGGCATGGAGCAGGGTGCGCACGTCGTCCACGGTGCGCACGCCGCCGCCGACGGTGAGCGGCATGAAGCACTGCTCGGCGGTGCGGCGCACCACGTCGAGGATGGTGCCCCGGTTCTCGTGGCTGGCGGTGATGTCGAGGAAGGTCAGCTCGTCCGCGCCGGCGAGGTCATAGGCCCGCGCGGCCTCCACCGGATCGCCGGCGTCGCGCAGGTCCACGAACTGGACGCCTTTCACCACGCGGCCGTCCTTCACGTCGAGGCAGGGGATGACGCGGACTTTCAGCATGGCACACCTATCGTCCCGCCACCAGCGCCAGCGCCTCGCGGGCATCGAGCCGGCCGTCATAGAGGGCGCGGCCGGTAATGGCGCCTTCCAGCTTCTGCGCGCGCGGGGTGAGCAGCGCCTCGATGTCGGCGAGCGAGGCGAGGCCCCCGGAGGCGATCACCGGCAGCGCCACCGCCTCGGCCAGCGCCACGGTGGCGTCGAGGTTCAGCCCCTTGAGCAGGCCGTCGCGGGCAATGTCGGTGTAGATGATGGCGGTGACCCCGGCATCCTCGAACCTCCTGGCGATGTCCACGGCGGCGATGTCCGAGGTCTCGGCCCAGCCCTCCACGGCCACGCGGCCGTCGCGGGCGTCGAGGCCCACCACGATGCGGCCGGGATGGGCCTTCGCGGCCGCCTTCACGAAGTCCGGGTCGCGCACCGCGGCGGTGCCGAGGATGACGCGGGTCACCCCCTTCTCCAGCCAGGCTTCGACGGTCCTGAGGTCGCGGATGCCGCCACCGAGCTGCACGGGGATGGAGACGGTCTCCAGGATCCGCTCCACCGCCGCCGCATTGACCGGCTTGCCGGCGAAGGCGCCGTCGAGGTCCACGAGATGGAGATAGCGGAAGCCGAGGGTCTCGAACTCCGCCGCCTGGGCGGCGGGATCGCGGTTGAACACGGTGGCCCGCGCCATGTCGCCCTGTTCGAGGCGCACGGCGAGGCCGTCCTTGAGGTCGATGGCCGGAAAAAGGATCACGGATGCCACTTCAGGAAATTCGCGAGGAGCGCGAGGCCCAGCCTCTGGCTCTTCTCGGGATGGAACTGGGTGCCGGCCACGTTGTCGCGCGCCACCATGGCGGTGATGGTGCTGCCATAGTCCGTGGTGGCGACGAGGTCGATGCCGTCCGCCGGCTTGAGGTGGTAGGAATGCACGAAATAGGCGTGCAGCCCGCTTTCGCCGGTGTGAATGCCGGCGAGCAGCGGGTGTTCGCGCGCGGTCTGGAGGGTGTTCCAGCCCATGTGCGGGATCTTGAGTTCGGGGTCGGCCGGGGCGATGCGCTCCACCTCGCCGCGGATCCAGCCGAGGCCGGCCGTCACGCCGTGCTCCAGCCCGCGCTCGGCCAGCAGCTGGAGGCCGACGCAGATGCCGAGGAAGGGGCGGCCCCGTTCCTTCACGGCCTCGGTCATGGCCTCCACCATGCCGGGGACGGCGTCGAGGCCGGCGCGGCAGTCGGCGAAGGCACCGACGCCCGGCAGCACCACCCGGTCGGCGGTGCGCACCACGTCGGGATCGCTGGTGACGACCACCCGCTCCGCGCCCACATCGAGCGCGGCGCGCTCCATGGCCTTGGCGGCGGAGTGCAGGTTGCCGGAATTATAGTCGATGATCGCGACGCTCATCGCTCAGGTTCCCGGAAAGGCGCCGATGACGCCGGACTGTCCGCCCGCGAAGGCGGGGGGCGCCATGGGGCGGATGGCCGGCAGGTCGGCGCGTGCCAGGGGCGCGGGGCGGGCCCCGGTCCATTCCGCGAAGAAGCGGTGCTCCGCCTCTTCCCGATCGTGGGCGATCACCACGGCGGCCTCCTCGAAGCCCTGCCGCGCGAGCTTGCGCTGGCGCAGGGCCGGCAGCTCGAAGGCGAGGAGGATGTGGAAGCCCGCCATCACCACGTCCCCCACCGGCCGGGCGAGCCCGCCGAAGCTCTCGGCCAGCTGGAGGAGCACCACCACCGCCACATAGGCGATGAGCGGCAGCCACAGGCGAAAGCGCGCCAGCACGAACGGCGCGAGGAACAGCGTCGCCCACGAGAATTTCTCCCGCACGAACACGGTGCGGGCGGCCGCCGCCTCCGCCGTTTCGCCGGGGACGTGCTTGGTCAGGACCGTCCAGATGCCCATCGTCCGGCTCCTCAGGTTCCCAGCGCGCCCTTGGTGGAGGGGATCTCCCCCACCGCCGCCGGGTCCACCGCCACCGCCGCCCGCAGCACCCGGGCAAGGCCCTTGAAGCAGCTTTCCGCGATGTGGTGGGCGTTCACGCCGTACAGCGTCTCCACATGCAGGGTCACCCCGGCGCTGGAGGCGAAGGCCTGGAAGAACTCGCGCACCAGCTCGGTGTCGAACTCGCCGATCTTGGGCACCGCGAATTCGGTGCGGAATACCAGGAACGGGCGGCCCGAAATGTCGAGGGCGACGCGGGTCAGCGTCTCGTCCATGGGCAGCAGCACGTCGGCGTAGCGGGTGATGCCGCGCATGTCGCCGAGCGCCTTCTTGACCGCCTGGCCGAGCACGATGCCCACATCCTCGGTGGTGTGGTGGAAATCCACGTGCAGGTCGCCCGCGGCTTTGATGTCGAGGTCGAAGCGGGCATGCCGGGCCAGAAGGTCCAGCATGTGGTCCAGGAAGCCGATCCCCGTGGAGATGGCAGAGCGGCCCGTTCCGTCGAGATCGACGGTGAGGGCGACGCGGGTCTCCTTGGTTTCGCGGACGATGTCGGCCTTGCGCATGGAACTCCTCCAAGGCCGCGGGTTCTATCAGCAACCTCGCTGCGACGCCATATGGCGAAGAGATGACGTTTTCCGGCGTCCGATCGTCCCCTCGCCGCGCCTGGGCGGATGTGGCATAGCACCGGCGCCAGCACATGGGGGCGCCGATGCCGACGACGCAGAATGACGGGCTCGAACTCGCCTATCAGGTGAGCGGGGAGGGGCCGCCGGTCCTCATCATTTCCGGCCTGTCCGCCGAGCGCTCCTTCTGGGCGCTGGCGCGGCCGCTGCTCGCGGGCTTCACCCTCATCGAGTTCGACAACCGCGACATCGGCAAGAGCGCGCGCGCCAAGGGGCCGTATGACGCCGCCGACATGGCGCGGGACGCCCTCGCCGTGCTCGACGCGGCGGGTATCCCGAAGGCGCACGTCATCGGCCATTCCATGGGCGGCATGATCGCCCAGGAGCTCGCCTTGATGGCGCCCGGGCGGGTGGACCGGCTGGTGCTCTCCAACACCATCGCCCGCAACGACCTCTACACCACGGAAATCCTGCGCCTGCTCAGGGAGCTGCGGCTCCAGCTCGACAATGAGCTGACCTTCGGCGCGGCGCTCACCAGCTTCGTGCTGGGCATGAAGACCCTGAAGAAGATCCCACTCTTTGCTTCAGTGCAGCAATCGCTGGATGCCGGGCTCTACCAGGAGAAGGACGCCTTCCTGCGCCAGCTCGACGTGTGCGCCAAGGTGGACACCATCGCGCGGCTCGGCCGCATCTCGGCCCCGACGCTGGCCATCTATTGCGACGACGACCGCCTGTTCTCGCCTCACATGGTGCGGGAGATCGCGGACGGCATCAACGGCGCGGCGCTGGATGAGATCCTCGACAGCGGCCACTGCCCCATGGTGGAGGCCCCCGCGAACTTCGCGACCACCGTCCGCGCCTTCCTGAAGGGAAGCTGACTGGCGAGAATGGTGCCGCTCGGTTGCGTCCGCGCCGGAACGCCCTAAGTAAGGGCCCGAGCGGAGCGTTTCATGCAGCATTCCCCGGATACCATTTACGGCACCACCATCGTCACTGTCCGCAAGGGCAACCGTGTCGCCATCGCGGGCGACGGACAGGTCACCCTGGGCCAGACCGTCCTCAAGTCCAACGCCCGCAAGGTGCGTCGGCTGGGCCGGGGGGACGTGATCGGCGGCTTCGCCGGCGCGACGGCGGATGCCTTCACCCTGTTCGAGCGCCTGGAAGCCAAGCTGGAGCAATATCCCGGGCAGCTCCAGCGCGCCGCCGTGGAACTCGCCAAGGACTGGCGCACCGACCGCTACCTGCGCCGGCTGGAAGCCATGATGATCGTGGCCGACGCCTCGGTGTCGCTGGTGCTCACCGGGACCGGCGACGTGCTGGAGCCGGAGGCGGGGGTGGCCGGCATCGGTTCGGGCGGCATGTTCGCGCTGGCCGCCGCGCGGGCGCTGCTCGACCGCGAGGAGGATCCGGAGGCCATCGTGCGCCGCTCGCTGGAGATCGCCGCCGACATCTGCGTCTACACCAATCGCAACATCGTGGTGGAAACCATCGGCGCCTGACGCGCCGGCCGCGCTTTCATTGGCGCGACCGACCGCGTCCCCAAGACACCAGCGCCCCCAAAGACACCAGACCCCATGAGCGACCTTTCATGAGCGACTTTTCCCCCCGCGAGATCGTCTCCGAGCTGGACCGCCACATCGTCGGCCAGGCCAAGGCGAAGAGGGCGGTGGCCATCGCCCTGCGCAACCGCTGGCGGCGCCAGCAGCTGGACGACAAGCTGCGCGAGGAGGTGCTGCCCAAGAACATCCTGATGATCGGCCCCACCGGCGTCGGCAAGACCGAGATTTCCCGCCGCCTCGCCCGGCTTGCCGGCGCGCCCTTCCTCAAGGTGGAAGCCACCAAGTTCACGGAAGTGGGCTATGTGGGCCGCGACGTGGAGCAGATCGTGCGCGACCTCGTGGAGGTGGGCATCGGCCTCGTGCGCGAGGCGCGGCGCAAGGACGTGCAGGCGAAGGCCCATCTCGCCGCCGAGGAGCGGGTGCTCGACGCCCTGGTGGGCGCCACCGCTTCGCCCTCTACCCGCGAATCGTTCCGCAAGCGCCTGCGCGCGGGCGAACTCGACGACAAGGAAGTGGAGATCGAGGTTCAGGGCGGCGGCGGACAGGGGATGCCCATGTTCGAGATCCCCGGCATGCCCGGCGCGCAGATGGGCGCCATATCCCTGGGCGACATGCTGGGCAAGGCCTTCGGCGGCCGCTCCAAGCCGCGCCGCGTCACCGTGAAGGAGGCCCATCCCCTCCTCCTCGCGGAGGAGGCGGACAAGCTCATCGACCAGGACGCCATCGTGCAGGATGCCATCCACCAGGTGGAGAACAACGGCATCGTCTTCCTCGACGAGATCGACAAGATCGCCGGCCGCGAGGGCCGCTCGGGCGCCGACGTCTCCCGCGAGGGCGTGCAGCGCGACCTGCTCCCCCTCATCGAGGGCACCACGGTCTCCACCAAGCACGGTTCGGTGAAGACCGACCACATCCTGTTCATCGCCTCCGGCGCCTTCCACGTCTCCAAGCCCTCCGACCTGCTGCCGGAGCTGCAGGGCCGCCTGCCCATCCGCGTGGAGCTGGAGGCGCTGACGCGGGCCGATTTCGTGCGCATCCTCACCGAGACCGAGGCGAGCCTCGTCAAGCAGTCGGTGGCGCTCATGGGCACCGAGGGCGTGACGCTCACCATCACCGCCGACGCGGTGGAGGCCATCGCCGACGCGGCGGTGGAGGTGAATTCCAATGTGGAGAATATCGGCGCCCGGCGGCTCCAGACGGTCATGGAGCGGGTGCTGGACGATCTGTCCTTCTCCGCCCCCGACCGCTCCGGGGAGACGGTGGTGGTGGATGCGGACTACGTGCGCTCGCGCGTCGCCGACCTTGCCCGCAACGCCGACCTGAGCCGCTTCATCCTCTGAGGGGGAGCGGCGCGCCGGTCTCCGGGATCACGAGAGCCGGCGCCGCTCCTGCCAGGCGAGCTTCTTGCGGTAGAGGGTCGAGGGGCTGAGGTCGAGGGCGGCCGCGGCGAGCGGGATGTTGCCGTCGAACGCCGCGATGGCCGCCTCGATCACCCGCCGCTCAATGATGGCGAAGGGCTCGACCTGGCCGATCATGCCCCCATGCCCCGAACCGGACAGCATGGCATGGGCGTGCAGGCTCGGTGCTTCGGCGTGGTGCGTCGGCTCGGGCTCCTCGAACAGTTCCGGTCCCAGCTCGCCGCCGTCGCCGAGAATCACCGCGCGCCGCATCAGGTTCTGAAGTTCCCGGACATTACCGCGGAACGGCCGGGCGCGCAGCACGTCGGCGGCGCCGGGGCCAAGCCGCGAAATGGGCCGCCCTTCCTCGCCGGCGAAGCGGGCGAGGAAGGCTTCCGCCAGCAGGATCACGTCGTCGTCGCGCTCGCGCAGCGGGGGCAGGGACAATGTGAGAACGTTCAGACGGTAGAAAAGGTCCTCGCGCAGGCGCCCGGACGCCACGTCGTCCTGCGGATCGCGGCTGGTGGCGCAGACGAGGCGCACGTCGCTGGTGCGCTCGTCGGTCTCGCCGGCCCGGCGGAAGCGACCTTTCTCCAGGAAGTTCAGCAGCTTGCTCTGGGTGACGGCGTTCAGCTCCGCCACCTCGTCGAGCAGCAGCGTGCCGCCGTGGGCGCGTTCGATGGCGCCGGGGCCGGTCAGGCCGAACACCGCCTGTTCCATATAGCTGGCGGGGATGGCGGAACAGTTGAGGGCATTGAAGGGGCCCTGCTGCCGCGTCGAGGCCATGTGCAGGGCGGCGGCCGCGAGCGCCTTTCCGGTTCCGCTTTCCCCGGTCACGAAGACCGGCGCCCGCGATGCGGCAAGACGCTCGATCTGCGCATAGACCGCCTGCATGGCGCGCGAGCGGCCGAGAAAGCCGCAGAAGTCGCCGTTGCGCGGCAGCTGCGGACGGTCGCGCCGCCGCCGCTCCGGCCGGCGGGCCGGCGTGGCGGCGAGAAGGCGGTCCACCACGTCCTCGGGACCGATGGGCTTGATTACGACGTCGTCGGCTCCGGCGCGCATGGCGGCCACGGCTTCCGTCACCGAGGAGCCTCGCGCCAGCGCCACCACCAGCGTGCCGGCAAAGCCGGACGCGCGCAGCCGGCGGGTCGCGTCCTCGGGATGTTCCGCGGCCAGCAGCGCCGCCGAACACCGCACGGCAAGGGGCATGGCTGCCGCAAGGTCCTCCGCCTCCAGCACGTGCAAAGCATCGCGCCGGGCGAACGCGGCACGCATCATGTTGCGCACGTCCGTTTCCGGATCACAGACCAGAACGCAGGTGCGCCGGTCGGTCTGGGGGGGTGAAGAGAGTCCTGTCATGGCATGCGTTCTAGGTAAAAAGCTAGGGATGGAACGCTCGGGCTTCAACCTAAACCAAGCCGGCGGCGGGGTCTCTAGGCCGTTTTAGGCAAGAGTGGTTACCGATACTGCACGGTCAAGGCAGGCAAACACAAGAATATGCGGTGCTGCCGGGGGGACGGTGCCTAACATTTGGGCGCGCAGGTATCAGGTGCCGCCGGTGGCGTTCCCGCGGGGATCACGGGCGTCGAGTCAAGGCCCGGCTAGCCGCGCGGCGGCTTGCCGGCCACCGCCTCGCGGGAGAGGCCGGCGGTCTCGAGCGCGGCAAGGGCCTTGTCGGCCACCGTCTGCGCCGGCAGCAGGCGATGGACGAGGCGGCGCACGCCTTCCGCGCCGTCGGGCATGCGATGGATCAGGGCGCCCACCACCTCCCGTTCATCGCTGACACGGCCGAGGGTGTTGAGGCAGAGCGCCAGGGCCAGCTTGTTCTCGATGTTGGAATGCAGCGTGAGCTGTGGCAGCAGGGCCTGGGCCGCGAACGCATCCCCCCGCATGAAGGCGGCAAAGCCCAGGAAAGCATCCTGGAGATGTGTGCGGACCGCGCCCTCGCGCCGGGCGCGCAGGAGCAGGGCCTCGCCGTCCTCGACGCGGCCGGCGCCGATGAACACGGTGGCCACCGCCGCCGCCACGTCGAAATCGAGAGGATTGAGCTTCAGCGCCTTCTCCGCGGTGGCGATGGCATCGTTCGGCTCGCCGGCGAAGAGCTGCACCAGGGCGAGGGTGCGCGCCGCATAGGCGCTCGCCGGCGCCAGCTCCGCAGCGCGCTCGGCCTCGTCCAGAACGTCCCCCATTTCCGCGGGGGTGGGGTCGGGGGTGTCATCGTGGAGGGTCGCGTAGAGCTGCGTCGTGGCCCGCACCGCATAGCCGAGGGCGAAATCCGGCTCCTGACGGGTGAGCTCGGCCAGGCAGGCGGCGCCATTGCCGCGCTGGCCCTGGGGATCGCCGCGCAGATAGGCGAAGGCGGAAGCAATGCAGCCGTAGCCGGATTTCGGCGCCTTGGCCAGGGCCTGCGCCCGCGCGCGGACCGGAATGACCCCGTAGCTCTCCATCACGGCGGCTGAAATGTCGTGCACCACGCGTCGCTCGCTTTCCGCAAGGGCGGAGCCCTGCGCTAGGCTGTCGAGGGAGGCCGACCAGACGATGGAGCCGTCGCAGCGGTCCGTCAGTCGCACGATGAGGGAGAAGGTGCCGTCGTTGCGGCCCTCGGCGAGGCCCGCCAGGGAGAAGACGGACCGCGATTGCGGTCCGGCGCAGGCCTCGGCGATCCCCGTGGCGCTCAGGTCGCCGCCGGCGGCCTTCACCTCGACGAAATCGAAGCGGGCGAAGGCGTCCCGCATCTGCTCCTCGATCGCGCGCAGCTCCGTTGGCGGCGGGGCGCCGGCGCCCGAGGCCTCGAACGCGCGCACCTCCACCACCGGCAGGCGGATGCGGTCGGCCATGGCGGTCCCGCGCTCGGGCCGGAACGGGCTGATTTTCGGCGCGAGCGCCGCCAGCCCGGCCACGAGCAGCACCGCCGCGGCCGCGGCGCCGATCCAGGCTCCCGGTCGACGCCAGACGGACCCGGCGCGCGGCGCGCCAGGCGCCGGCGGCATCGCCCGGGGCTCGGGCGGGGCGGCGGCCTCCGGCTCGGCCGGCGCATCGGAGCGCGGCCGGAACTGGGGCACGTAGCCACCCTTGGGGATGTCGATGATCAGCGGGTCGTCGATGCCGGCCGTGGTGTAATACCGCTCCAGCGCCCGCCGGAGCCGCGTCGCCTCCACGCGGACGATGGGGTCGGACTGGGGATCGAAGGATGGCGGGCGGCCCAGGGCTTCCACAGCGATGGTGTAGCCCTTGATCTCGTCGGCGCGCCCCTCAAGGGTCGCTTCCACGACGAAACGCAGGAACGCCGCAAGGCGTGGCGAGGCCGTGAAGTCCGGCGCCGCGAGCACACGCTCCAGCGCGGCGCGAACAAGCTGCGTCGTGTCACCGGCCGGCGGCGCGGTCTCGACACGGGCTGGTGCGTCGAGATCCATGATGGCGTGCAGGTCGCCAGCCGCTGGAGCTTTCTCTACCAAACTACCATCCTTACGCACGGTCAGAGCCTTTGTCGGTCAGAACACATGCGCGTGCAAGAGGGCGGAGCGGGGGTGGTCCGCGGGTGCCGGTGTTCCCAGCGGCCACGAGCGCTGATAGCTTCCCCACCGACGCGGCCGAAGAATGGCAGCCCACGGGATCGAGGCTCACCTAAGGGCCTCACCTGATGTCTGGTCTGGAGCTGCCGGCGCGTGGGAAAGGTCTCATCATGGCTCTGGATGATCTGGTCACCGAAGGCGCGGGCGTGCGGGCGGACGTTGTCCCCAACGATCTTGACGCGTTCTGGATGCCGTTTACCTCCAACCGTTCGTTCAAGAAGCGACCGCGGCTCGTCTCCCGCGCCAAGGACATGCACTATTACACGCCGGAAGGCCGCGCCATTCTCGATGGCTGCGCCGGGCTGTGGTGCGTCAATCCGGGCCATAACCGCGAGCCCATCGTCGAGGCCATCCGGCATGCGGCGACCGATCTGGATTTCGCTCCCACCTTCCAGTACGGCCACCCGCAGGCGTTCCGCCTGGCGAACCGCATCGCCGATCTGGCGCCGGGCGACCTCGACCATGTCTTCTTCTGCAATTCCGGCTCGGAAGCGGTGGACACCGCGCTGAAGATCGCGCTCGCCTACCACCAGACCTGCGGCGCCGGCTCCCGCACCCGCCTCATCGGCCGCGAGCGCGGCTATCACGGGGTGGGCTTCGGCGGCATCTCGGTGGGCGGCATCGTGTCGAACCGCCGCACCTTCGGCACCATGCTCACCGGCGTCGATCACCTGCGCTCCACCTACGATCGGGAGAACCAGGCCTTTACCAAGGGCGAGCCCGATTTCGGCGCGCACTTCGCCGACGAGCTGGAGCGCATCGTCGGCCTGCACGACGCCTCGACCATCGCGGCGGTGATCGTGGAGCCCATGGGCGGGTCCACCGGCGTGCTACCGGCGCCGAAGGGCTATCTCAAGCGGCTGCGCGAGATCTGCGACAAATACGGCATCCTGCTGATCTTCGACGAGGTCATCACCGGCTTCGGCCGCCTCGGCCACGCCTTCGCCGCCGAGCGCTATGGCGTGATCCCGGACATGATCACCTTCGCCAAGGGCGTCACCGCCGGCGCGGTGCCCATGGGCGGCGTGCTGGTGCGCAAGGGCATCTACGATGCCTTCATGAAGGGCCCGGAGCATGTGATCGAGCTGTTCCACGGCTACACCTATTCGGCGCATCCGCTGGCCTGCGCGGCGGCCCTTGCAACCCTCGATCTCTACGCGAAGGAGCACATCTTCACCCATGCCCGTGCGCTGGAGCCCTCCTTCGCCGATGCGATGATGACCCTGAAGGACAAGCCCGGCGTGCTCGATATCCGCACCGTGGGCATCACGGGGGCCGTGGACCTCGCGCCCAAGGACGGCACGCCGGGCCTGAAGGGCTATGAGGCGCTGGAGCGGGCGTTCCACGAGGACGGCCTGATGATGCGCATCTCCGGCGACACGCTGGTGGTGACGCCGCCGCTCATCATCACCAAGGAGCAGGTGGGCGAGCTGGTGGACAAGCTGGGCCGGGTCATCGAGAAGGTGGCGTGAGCCCGATCCGGCGTCGGCCGTGGGCCGGCGCCATCATGCGGTCATGCCCGGGCAGAGCGGGACATGACCGGCGGGGCCGGGCGGGTCAGAGCGGCGCGGTGGCCTGCGCCAGCCAGTCCCGCGACGCCTCGTCGAGGTCGGCGGCAAGCGCCTGCGCCACCAGCAGGTGATAGGCATCCACCTGTGCCCGCTCGGCGCCGTCGAGCAGGCAGAGGTCGATGAGCCGGCGATCGTAGGGCACGAGGGTGAGGGTCGAGAAGCCGAGGCACGGCTTCTCCGCCCCCTCCACGGCGCGCTTTTCGACGAGAATGAGATTCTCGATGCGGATGCCGTAGGCGCTGGTGCGGTAGTAGCCGGGCTCGTTGGAGAGGATCATGCCCTCCGCCAGCGCCAGGTGCCCGAGCTGGGAGATGCGCGCCGGCCCTTCGTGCACCGAGAGCCCCGCGCCCACGCCATGGCCGGTGCCGTGGTCGAAGTCGAGCCCCGCCGCCCACAGGAACTGCCGCGCCAAAGGATCGAGCTGGGCGCCGGTGATGCCATCGGGAAACACCGCGCGGCTCAGCGCCAGATGGCCCTTCAGCACCAGCGTGTAGTGGCGGCGCATCTCGGCCGTGGGCGTGCCTACGGCGAGGGTGCGGGTGATGTCGGTGGTGCCGTCCGGATACTGGGCTCCGGAATCCAGCAGGAACAGTTCGCCGGGATGGATGGCCCGGTTGGTCTTGCGGGTGACGCGATAATGCACGATCGCCCCGTTCTCCCCCGCCCCCGCAATGGTGGGGAAGGAGATGTCGGTGAGGTTTCCGGTGCTGCGCCGGAAGGTTTCCAGCGCCTCCACCGCCTCGATCTCGGTGAGATGGCCTTTCGGCGCCTCGTCGTCGAACCAGGCGAGGAAGCGCACGAGGGCGAGGCCGTCGCGCACATGGGCGGCGCGCATGCCGGCGATCTCGGCCGGGTTCTTGGAGGCCTTCAGCAAGGCGATGGGGTCGGTGCCCTTGTCCACGATGCCGCCAGCCGCCTCCATGAGGGCGGCGAGCCGTACCGGGGCGGTGGCCTGGTCCAGGCGGACCTTACGGTCCTTGGCGAAGGCGGAGAGCACCGTGTCGAGGTCGCCGGTGCCGTGGAGGCGGGCGTGGCCGGCCAGCGCCGCGCGCACCTCGTGGGAGAGCTTCAGCGGCTCAAGGAACAGATCGGGCAGCCCTTCGCGCGGCACGATGCACCAGGCGAGCGGCAGCGGCGTGTGGGCCACGTCGCCGCCGCGCATGTTGAACAGCCAGGCCGCGCCGTGGGGATCGGAGATCAGCGCCCCGTCGAGCTTGTCGGCCGCAAGCTTCTCCTGCACGCGCCTCAGCTTGGCCGCGGTGTCCTCGCCGGCCACGGAGAGGTCGAGCAGGCGCACCGGCGCGCGGGGCGGCTCGGGCCGGTCGGGCCAGATGGCGGTGAAGGGGTCGGCGTCCAGCGGCGCGAGGATGCCGCCGGCCGCCCCCACGGCCTTGGCCAGCTTGTCGCGGCCGTCGATGGTGGTGCGCCAGGGGTCGTAGGCGAGCCGCGCCCCGCGGGGCAGGTTCGCCTCGACCCAGGCATCCGGCCGCATCTGGGAGAGGGGCACCACCGTGAAGGCCCCCGTATCCACCTGGGCCGGGGCCTGGAGGGTGTAGCGCCCGTCCACGAACAGGGCGGCCTTGTCCTGAAGCACCACCACCGTGCCGGCCGAGCCGGTGAAGCCGGTGAGGAAGGCGAGGCGCTCCTCGCAGGGCGGCACATATTCGTTCTGGTGCGCGTCGGCGCGCGGCACCACATAGCCGTCGACGCCGAGCCGGGCGAGTTCGGCCCGCAGCGCGGCGAGCCGCGCGGGTCCGGCGGCGCCGTCGGCGAGGTCGTCGAAGGTCTGGAACACGGCCTTGAAGCCATGGGGGGTCTTGTGGTGCACGGTCATGGCGGGGCGGCCGAAGCTGGGAAAGGGGATGTTTCGCCAACCATAGAGCCGGATCGGCTTCGGTGAAATCACCCGAGCGGTAAATCGGTCTTTCACATGCGGGAAAGGGGATTCCTCGGCCGTTCCCCCCGGCGCGGGCGACGATCCGGCCGGACGTATCGGCGGGCTCCATGGCACATTGGGTACAGATTCGCGGGGGAGCGCCGGCATCCCCGTCCAGACGGTGGGTATTTCGCGCAACGCCCTTGATGGGGGAGGGCGCCTGCGATTATGGTCGCCCGGCGCGCGGGCGTAGTTCAGTGGTAGAACGACAGCTTCCCAAGCTGTATGTCGTGGGTTCGATTCCCATCGCCCGCTCCATCCCCTTCCTTCTCGGCGCTTTCCTTCTCGGCGCCTTGCGATCCTACCGCCCCTCGCGGATGGCGAGTCGCGTCGCTTCCACGCCGCGATAGGCGGAGGCGCGGCAGCTCAGGATCACCACCTGCATGCGGGTCGCCGCCTCGGTGAGGATCTCCATCATGGTGTCGAAGCGGTCGTCGTCGGCGAAGACGAGGGCGTCGTCGAGCACCAGGGAGGCCGGCTTGCCCTTGGCGATCAGCAGGTCCGCGAACGCGATGCGGGTGAGAATGGCGATCTGCTCCTGGGTGCCCTTGCTCAGCAGCTCCGCCGCTTCCTCCCGCCCGCCGCGGCTCAGCGCCTCGGGCCGCAGGGTTTCGCCGAAAGCAAGGCTGGCATTGGGCAGAAGCCGGCGCACATAGGGCTCGATGCGGCGGGTCACAGGTTCCAGATAGCGCCGCGCCGCCTCCTGCTGGGTCTCCCTGAGCACCTTGAGGAGGAGCGCCAGCGTATCCGCCTCCTGCTTCAGGCGCTGGAAGGCGGCCTCGGCGGCCTCGGCTTCTTCGGTCGCGGCGGCGGCGCGGCTGGCGGGGCCTTCGCCACCCAGCGTCTTGGCCTGCTCCTCCAGTCGCGCCACCTCGCCGGCGAGGGCGGGCAACTGGCCCTGCAGGGTCTCGCGGCGCTTGCGGAGCGCATCGCGCTTGCGGACGAGGGATGCCTCGTCCAGCACCTCGGCGGCGCGCTGGGCGGCATTGCGATCCATGAGGGCGCGGCCCTCCGAGGTGCGCGCGGCGTCGAGGGCGGCAGCGAGATCGGCGTCCATGAGGTCGCCGGTTTCGGCGTCGAGGTCGTCGGCGAGCCGGCGCCGGTCGCCCTCCATGCGTTCCAGCGTGGTGGCGAGGGCCATTTCCCGTTGCTGGGCGCTCTTCAGCCCCTCCAGCATGGCCTCGCGCCGCGCCGCCGCCTCGGTCTCGGCGGTGCGCAGGGCGCGGGTGCGGGTTTCGAGGTCGGCAAGGCCGGCCGGGGCTTCCTTCGTTTCCGGCGCGGGGGGCGCGAGGCCGGCCAGCGCCCCGCGCAGCGGGTCCAGCCCGGCCGGGATGCCGAGGGCGGCATCGGCGGGGCATTCGGCCTTCAGCCGGGTGCGCAGACCCAGAAGCTCCGTTTCGTCGTTGGCCCGAACCCGTGCGGCGGCCCGCGCCTCGGCCGCAGTGGCGTGGCCGGACGCGACGAGGAAATCGGCGAGCTTGCGCCGGGCGTCTTCAAGCGCGGCGAGGGCCGGCGCGCCGCTCGCGGGCGGGGTGAGGGTGAAGCTGCCGACGCCGGGAACGGCGAGCACCATGGGGCGGCTGAGGCGCACCGTGCTCCCGTCGACGAGGGGGGCGCCATCCATGAGGATGGCCGGCGCGCCCGGCTCCAGCGCCACCTGCAACGTGGCCGCGCCCGCCTCGACCGCGGCGCGGGCGGCGCCGGCAGTGTCTTCCAGCTGGCGCAGGCGGTTCACCGCCGCCTCGTCCATGCGCTCGGCAGCGATGCGGGCCTCGCGGGTGCGGATCTCGGCGGCGAGGGCCTCGGCCCGCTCCAGCCGGGCGAAGGCGGCGGCGTGGATGCGGCGCCGCTCGGCGGCATCGCGTTCCGTGCGGGCGGCATCGCGCGCATCCTCGGCGGCGCGCAAGTCGGCGCGGGCGCGCTCAAGGGCGGTGGCGGCCTGCTGCTCGGCACTCCGGGCGCGGGCCATGGCCTCGGCGTGGGCGGCGACATCGGCGGCGGCCTTGTGTGCGGCCGCCTCGGCCCTGGCGAGGGCATCGCGCATCTGGGCGCGCGCCGCCGTGCGGGTCTCCAATGCCGAGCGCTCGCCGGAGGCCTTCTGCAGGGCGAGTTCGGCGATACGCAGGGCCTGTCCCGCCGCCTTGGCGCGGTCGATGTCCTCGCCGAGCCGCTTCAGGTCGGCGTCGATCTCCGGGTCTTCCATGTCGCGGACGAGCCGGCGCTGCTCGTTGCGCCTGGCTTCGAGGCGTTCCAGCAGGCCCTCGAACTGGGTCAGCTCGCGCCGGGCGTCCTCGGCCCGGACGCGGGCGGTCTCCGCCGCCTCCTGTGCCTGCCTCAGGCGTCCGGTGGTGCGCCCGGTGGCGGTGTAGAAATCGCCGAGGCTCTTTTCCACCTGCTGGACCACGGCCTTCGCCCGCCGCCCGCCGGTCACCGCGCCCACCTCGCCGGCCAAAGCCTCCTCCAGTGAGCGCCGGGCGGTCTCGGCGGGGGCGCCGAGCTGGAAGGACAGGCCCTGTTCCACCCACAAAAGGCCCAGGGCGCCGCGGCTTTCATCGTCGGCGCCGCGATTGCCGGCGCGGTTGAAGCCGAGCAGCGCCTGGAGCTTTTCCTCCGCCGCGTCCGACGAAAAGCGCCCGTCCGGACCTTCCAGCGTCACCTGCGGCGCGGCCAGGAAGCGCTTGGACAGGTACCATTCCCCGCCGCCCACGTCGAAGGCGAGATCCACCGTCGGCGCCACCTCGTCCCCCTGCGGGCGGAAGGAGCGGATGCGGTCGCTCCTGGCGCTGTGGCGCTCGAACAGGGCGGCGCGCAGGGCGTCGAGCACCGTGGACTTGCCGGTCTCGTTGGGCTCGCAGACGAGGTTGAGCCCGTCGGCAAAGCCGTCCAGCACCACGGGCGCGCGGAACTTGCGGAAATTCTCGATGGTCAGGCGGCGGATGCGCATCAGGCCTCTCCCGGCCGCTGGGCCCGATGATGCTCCACGTAAAGCCGCTCCAGCGCGGCGGCGGCGAGGCGCCCCTCGGCTCCGCCTTCGGCCGCCATGGCGTTGAGGCGCTCGGCGGCGGCGCGCAAATCGCCGAAGGCGTCGATCTCGGCGAGGTCGGTGTCGGTGGGCCGGGTGACGAGGCCGGCGAGGTCGAGGTCCAGCCAGCGCAGCTCGTGGGCGAGGCCATCCTCCAGCCGGCGGCGCACCGCCACCTTGTCACCGAGGGAGACGAGGCCGTTCAAATGCAGGCGCGCCACCACGTTCTGCCGCGCAATCCCGGGGGCAAGGCCCGCCATGAGGGCGTCGAGGTCGGCTGCGGCGGCGAGGCTCCAGTCGGCCTCGATCCAGTGGTGGCGGCCGATGGCAAGGTCGGTGACCTGCGGCGGCGCGCCGGGGCCGGCGATGTCCACCAAAAGGGCAAGGCCGGTGGCCTCGCGGCCGAAATCGTCGGGCTCGGGGGTGCCGCTGTAATGGGTGCGCTCGTCGATGCGCAGCCGCCCGTGCCAGTCGCCCAGCGCCAGATAGGCGAGGCCGGCACGGCGGGCGCGGTCGGGGGCGAGCAGGTTGGTGTCGGGATCGGAGCCGAAAGCCTGCACCGAGCCATGGGCCAGCCCGATGCGCAGCGCGCCGGGCGGCGTCTGCGCCGCATCGAACCACGCCGTAGGATCGGAGAGGCTGCGCTTGTGGGTGAGCGGGGCCGGCAGCAGCACGGCGGTTTCGCCGATGGCGATGGGCTCCGGTGTCGTGGCGGCGATGACGTTGGGCGGCGTCTCGGCCTTGAGGCGGGTCCACAGGCCGTCGGCGCGCAGGGGATCGTGATTGCCGGGCAGCAGCACCCAGGTGACGTTCGCGGCCTCCCGCATGCGCGAGAGCGCCTGCCGGTAGACGCGGTCGCCGGGCTCGGGGCTGTCGAACACGTCGCCGGCCACCAGCACCAGCGGCGCGCTGTGGTCCTGCGCGGCGCGGGCGAGGCTGTCGATGGCGCCGAGGCGGGCCTCCTGCAAAGCCGCGCGGGCGTCTTCCTGCGCGCGCCCGAACGGCTTGCCGAGCTGCCAGTCGGATGTGTGGATGAAACGCATGCGGCCCTCCCCGGCCGGGAGGTTAGACGCCCGCGCCGCCGGCAAGGCAAGGCCGCTGCGGACCGGCGCCGGAAAACCGCCGCTGGCACGGCCGGTTGTGCGAAATGGCGGCGGGGCGGGGTTCCGGCCTCGTGGCGCGGCAGGGGCGGGAATGGCGAATCACCACGGATTGCGCCCCGGTCGAGCGTGAGCCCCGGCCATCAGGAACCCTGCGCCCCCTCACCATGAGGCGCGCGCCGCATCAGGGGACGCGCGGCGTCGCCATCCATGCGGCGCCGCGCGCGGGGGCCCGCCGGTGCGCCCCTCAGGCCGCCTCGGCGTAGCGCGCGACGGAGAGGTCGGCGGTGTCGATGTCGGGGGAGCGGCCGCCGATCAGGTCGGCGAGCACCCGGCCGGAGCCGCAGGCCATGGTCCAGCCCAGGGTGCCGTGGCCGGTATTGGTGAAGAGATTGGCCATCTTCGTCGGGCCGATGATGGGTGTGCCGTCCGGGGTCATGGGCCGCAGCCCGGTCCAGAACGAGGCCTTCGAGATGTCGCCGCCGGCGGGGAACAGGTCGCCCACCGAGAAGGCGAGTGTCGCCCGGCGCGGTTCCCGCAGGCTCAGGTCGAAGCCGGCGAGTTCCGCCGTTCCGCCCACCCGGATGCGCTCGCCGAGGCGGGTGATGGCCACCTTGTAGGTCTCGTCCATCACGGTGGAGCGCGGCGCCGCGTCCGGGTCCACGACGGGCAGGGTGAGGGAATAGCCCTTCACCGGATAGACCGGCAGCCGGATGCCGAGAGGCGCGAGCAGGGCCGGGGTATAGCTGCCCATGGCGGCCACATAGGTGTCGGCGGTGATCACCTCTCCGCCGGCCAGCGTCACGCCGGTGACGCGCCCGCCTTCGTGCCGAAGTCCCTCCACGGTGGTGCCATAGCGGAACGCGACGCCCTGCCGGGCGCAGATCTCGGCTAGGCGCTGGGTGAAGATGTGGGCGTCGCCGGTCTCGTCCCCCGGCAGGCGCAGGCCGCCGACAAACTTGTCCCGCACCCGGGCGAGCGCCGGCTCGGCGCGGATGCAGCCCGCAGGATCGAGCAGCTCGTAGCGCACATTGTGGGCATCCAGCACCTCGGTGTCGGAATGCACGTGGTCGAGCTGCTTCTGGGTGCGGAACAGCTGGAGGGTGCCCAGCATGCGCTCGTCATAGGCGATGCCGGTCTCGGCCCGCAGCGCGTCGAGGGCGTCGCGGCTGTATTCGGCGAGGGCGACCATGCGCGCCTTGTTGCGGCGGTAGGCGGCCTCGGTGCAGTTGGCCAGCAGTTGGGCCAGCCACAGATAGAGCTTGGGGTCGAGGCTCGGCCACAGCACCAGCGGACGGTGGTGCATGAGCAGCCACTTGATGGCCTTCACCGGAACGCCCGGCCCGGCCCAGGGCGCGGAATAGCCGGGGGAGACCTGGCCCGCATTGGCGAAGGAAGTCTCCATGCCCGCCGCGTTCTGGCGGTCAATCACGGTTACTTCATGCCCGGCCTTGGACAGGTAATAGGCCGATGCCGTTCCCACGACTCCGCTGCCCAAAATCAGTATGCGCATGGCGAAGACCCCTCCGGCCCCACCCCTTCCGGTTCGCGCCGGACCGGCCCGGCGCCCCGGAGCGGGGCAGCAAGTAGACATGGTGCGCCGAACCCGGCGCCATCCCGCTCTGTTCAAGCAATTTTTGCGCCTTGTCGGGATCACGATTTCTCGTGCGCCGGTCGGCATGCGACCGCCTGTCGCGCGGGTATCGAGAGGCCATCGCCCAAGGATTGATCGTGATCAAAGAATGATCTTTCGCCGCCTCCTAGCCTTTCTCCGTTGACGGGGCCTTCGGGCATGCCCGGCGGAGCGCGAGGTTTGCGCTTTTCCGGCAGAAGCTCGCACGAGGCCGCAGGGCAGGCGTTTCCCCAGTGTTTTCAAGGGAGCGCGGCCGCATTCCAGGGGCTCCGTCGTGAATTTCTTGATCTCTTCCAGAGGAGACGATGTGATGAGTGCCCTTGCCAAGCGCATTGAGCTGCCGGTTGAATCTCCCGTCCAGAAGGCCGACGACGTGCTGATCCACGTCCGCTTCAACCCCAACGCGGACGTCTTCACCATCGACCGCCTCCCCGAGGGCGTTGCCCCCAAGGCCTGGTTCGAGCGTCTTTACCTGGGCGCCGCCCCCTATTACCGCACGATGGCCAATGGCCGCGGTTTCTTCCGCATTCCGGCCGAGGTCTTCGCGACCATCTGATCGCCGTCTCCCCGGCTTTGCACAGACCGGCGCCGGCCTTCTGGCCGCGCCGGTTTTTTGTTGTCCGGCTCGCGCGCTGCGATGACACCCTCGTGGACTGCGTTTTCCGGGCCTGGTCTTTATTCTCGGATCAGGAAGGTGTTGATATTGGACAATGACGAGGCGCGGAGCCTGTCGAAACTGGCGCCGAACATGCCCATATGAGGCCATAAGAGGGAGAAAGCCATGTCGGACACAGCGGCGTCGAACCAAACCCATTCGAAGCTCGGCGACGAGACCTTCATGACGGCCGACGATCTCAAGGCCTACATGCAGGAGGTCGAGCAGTCGAAGCTGTCGAAGGAACTCGCTGCCATGGACCGCGCCGACAAGGCGCGCGAGGAACTGGTGAAGACCCTGTCGCAGCCGGTGAACCTCACCCCCGAAAGGCTGCACGAGATCAGCACCAACCTCCAGACCAAGATGCGCCTCGCCGCCCAGAGGGGCGAGACTGAGATCATGGTGATGCGTTTCCCCAACACCCTCTGCACGGACAAGGGCCGCGCCATCAACAACGCGGAGGAGGGCTGGCCCGATACCCTCACCGGGCGTCCCCGCCAGGCCTACGAGCTGTGGCGCGACCATCTGCGCCCGGGCCACTATAAGCTGAAGGCCATGGTCATCGACTGGCCGAACGGCATGCCGGGCGACATCGGCTTCTTCCTCAGCTGGGCCTGACGCCAGGCCGGCGCCACCGCAAGCAGAACAACAAACGGGAGGAAGCCATGGGCAATTCGGAGGATGGGGAGAAGGGCGACAAGCAGGAACCGCTCAAGCGCAAGGCGTACGAGAGCGAGCTGAAGGAGCTTCATGCCGAGCTCGTGAAGGTTCAGCTTTGGGCCAAGCATACCGGCGCCAAGGTCTGCGTGATCTTCGAAGGGCGCGATGGCGCCGGCAAGGGAGGCGTCATCAAGGCCATCACCGAGCGGGTGAGCCCGCGCATCTTCCGGGTGATGGCGCTGCCGCCACCCACGGAGCGCGAGAAATCGCAGATGTTCATCCAGCGCTACCTGCCGCTGTTGCCGGCGGCGGGGGAGATCGTGATCTTCGACCGCTCCTGGTACAACCGCGCCGGGGTCGACCGCGTCATGGGCTTCTGCGGGGAGGAGGAGGCGAAGAAGTTTCTTGCCGCTACGCCCTTCGTGGAAAAGGCCATCGTCGAGTCGGGCGTCCTCCTCCTCAAATACTGGCTCGAGGTCTCCGAGGAGGAGCAGACGCGGCGCATGGAAAGCCGCATCGACGATCCGCGCAAGATCTGGAAGCTCTCGCCCATGGACCTCGAATCCTATTCGCGCTGGTATGATTATTCCCGCGCGCGGGACGAGATGTTCGAGGCGACCGACACCCAGTGGGCGCCCTGGTTCGTCGCCCAGTCGGACGACAAGAAGCGGGCGCGCCTCAACATCATTTCGCACCTGCTTTCGCGGATCCCCTACGAGGAGGTGCCGCGGGAGAAGATCAAGCTTCCCAAGCGGCAGAAGCCCCACGGCTATGTCGAGGCGGATTACGCCCGCCACCGGGTGCCGGCCCGGTTCTGAGCCTGCGCCCGGGCGGCGGCGTCCGTGCGCCAGGTCAGGGACGCCCTGCCGCCGGGGCCGCATCGGTCGCGGCGTCGCGCTGCGCCTTCAGGTCCAGGGCGTAGGACAGGACCGCGAGGGCAAGGCCCGCCACGGCGATGGCGGCGCCCATGAAGGGCAGGTCCGCGTAGGGTAGCCCGGCAGTGAGCGCCAGGCCGCCGGCCCAGGCGCCGATGGCGTTGCCGAAGTTGAATGCGCCCTGGTTCAGGGTCGAGGCGAGGTTGGGGGCTTTCGCCGCCTCGGTCACCACCCGCGTCTGGAGCGGTGCGATGAGGGCGAAGGCGAGCACGCCCCAGATGAACAGGGTGAGCGCCGCCGGCACCACCGCGTGGCTCGTCGCGGCGAAGGACGCCAGCAGCGGGACGATCACCGCCATGATGCCGATCACCGACGGCATCAGCCGCCAGTCCGCCAGCCGGCCGCCGAGGAAGTTGCCGCAGGTGAGGCCGACGCCGAACAGGAGCAGCATCAGCGTCACGCCCTGGGTGCTGATGCCGGTCACGTTCTGGAGGATCGGCGTGATGTAGGTGAAGACGCTGAACAGGCTGGCCGACGAGACGATGCTCAAGGCCATGGCAAGCATCACCTGCGGGCTGCCGAGGGATTTGGCCTCCCGCTTGAGGTTCATGGGCGGAACCTCGATGGTGCGCGGCAGGAAGGCGGCCAGCGCCAGCGCGGCGGCGATGCCGATGGCGACCACCACGAAGAAGGGGCTGCGCCAGCCCAGTGCCTCGCCCAGCGCCGTCCCCGCGGGCACGCCGAGCACGTTGGCGAGGGTGAGGCCGGCGAACATCATGGCGATAGCCTGCGCCTTGCGCCCCGGCAGGACGAGGGCGGATGCCACCACCGCGCCGAGGCCGAAGAACGCGCCGTGGCACAGGGCGGTGAGCACCCGCGCCCCCATGAGCAGCCAGTAGGACGGCGCGAGCGCGCACATGAGGTTGCCGAGGATGAAGACGCCCATCAGCACCAGAAGGGCGCGCCGCCGGTCCATGCGCGCCGTCGCCACCGCGAGGAAGGGTGAGCCGAAGGTCACCGAGAGGGCATAGCCCGTCACCAGCAGGCCGGCTTCGGGAATGGTGACGTGAAGGTCGCCGGCCACCTGGGGCAACAGGCCCATGATGACGAACTCGGTGGTGCCGATGCCGAAGGCGGCAGCGCCCAGCGCGAGCAGGGGGAGGCGGGGATTGCCGTGCGCCGGAGCGGGCGACGGTGCGGAAGGCTGTGCGGCCATGACGATCACCGGATGGGGCGGGAGCCGGTTCAGGCGCTGCGCGCCCAATGATGAACGTCAGTTTATGCCGCAGTGCAGCAAAAATCCAAATGCATTTAAGGCTGGAGGGGTGCTCGCCAGATGCATGGGCGCTCTATGGATGGCGCCGCTTGGCGGTGCCCGAATTTGAAGTTCTGCGGCTTCGACCCTGGCACGGCCCCGGAGCCTTCTTCCGCTGGCGTGGGGAGGGCAGTGTGGGGGCTGTCGGTTCTTTTCCATCGCGCCGGCGGTGCCTGTTGGCACGGGGCCGCCCTTTCCAGCCCTCCCCCGCAAGCGGAGGGGGCCGAACGGCACTTCTGGGGCACGGAAAACCCCGCCGGTGGTCGCGTGCCTCAGGCGGGGCGTTTTCCGGCCGGGCCGGGGTCGCACGGATCACATCAGCCGGCGCGGGGCGTCCGGAACCAGCTTCATGGCGTCGGCGAAGGTCTCGAAGGCCACCCAGGCCCGGCGCTGGAGTTCAGGCAGGCGGGCGGCTTCCATCTGGTCGAGCAGCATTTCGGCGTGCTCGCGCACGGGGTGCGAGCGGACAAAGCCGATGGCATCGTCCAGCGAACGCAGGACAATGCAGGAACCATCGACACAGATCTTCAGCGGGCGACGGGCAGCTTCGAACATTGGCGATCCTCCGTGTGAATTGCAGCGCGGTGGCTGCTTCTTCTTGTGTCGGCCAGCGCCGCTCCGCGCGTCCCGCATTCGGGGGAGGCGCCCGTCTTTTAAAGCATGGCCGGAGAGCGGGCACGGAGGCTCCCGGAGCCCGCTCGACCGTCAAAACGCGGGAGCCGCGTCCCGGTTCCCGCCGGGTGCGAATTTTTTTGTGACGCGCCGCGGCGAATATCCGGCGCATCCTCCAAATTCGGGATGTCCGCGCGACAGCTTCCGCTAGAAAGACCCTGCGCAGGCGATGCCCGCTCGGCAAAGCGCGCCAGCCGGACGGCATTCCCCCGCATGCCGTCCGGCTGCCCCATTTCTGGGGTTTTCTTCCGGCTCCACCATCGCACCGGCAACGGAACCGCCAAGCTTCAGCAGAGTTGCATGAAGCGTGGCCTCCCAGGTCCTGCCGAAACGCGACGGTTCAAGGATTGCCGTGCCCTTCTTCCAGATTTCCCGCACTTGCCGCCCGACCCCGCTCCCTCAAGGGAGGTGCCCTCATGCCTGAGCCCGTCACCGCCGGCGATGATCCGCTCTGGTACAAGGATGCGATCATCTACCAGCTCCACGTGAAGTCCTTCTTCGATGCCAATGACGACGGCATCGGCGACTTCCGGGGCCTGATCTCGAAGCTCGACTACATCGCCGATCTCGGCGCCACCGCGGTCTGGCTGCTGCCGTTCTATCCTTCGCCGCGTCGCGACGACGGCTACGACATCTCGCTCTATGAGGGGGTGTCGCCGGACTACGGCACCATGGACGAGGCGCGCCGCTTCATCGCCGAGGCCCATGCGCGTGGCCTGCGCGTCATCACCGAGCTGGTCATCAACCATACCAGCGACCAGCACCCCTGGTTCCAGGCCGCGCGGCGGGCGCCCAAGGGCAGTCCCGAGCGCAATTTCTATGTGTGGGCGGACGACGACAAGGGCTATCCGGGCGTTCCCATCGTGTTCTGCGACGTGGAGAAGTCGAACTGGACCTGGGACGAGGTGGCCGGCCAGTTCTTCTGGCACCGCTTCTATTCCCACCAGCCGGACCTCAATTTCGACAATCCCGAGGTGCTGGAGCACGTGCTCTCCATCATGCGCTTCTGGCTGGATCTCGGCGTGGACGGGCTGCGGCTCGATGCCGTGCCCTATCTGGTGGAGCGGGAGAGCACGGATTGCGGCAACCTGCCGGAGACCCACGCTATCCTCAGGAAGATCCGCGCCCACCTCGACGCCCATTATTCGGGGCGCATGCTGCTGGCCGAGGCCAATTTGTGGCCGGAGGACACGCAGCAATATTTCGGCGAGGCGGCGGACGAATGCCACATGGCGTTCCACTTCCCCATCATGCCGCGCATGTACATGGCCATCGCCAAGGAGGACCGCTTCCCCATCACCGACATCCTGCGGCAGACGCCCGAGATCCCGCCCACCTGCCAGTGGGCCATCTTCCTGCGCAACCACGACGAGCTGACGCTGGAGACGGTGACCGATTCCGAGCGCGATTACCTCTGGAGCGTCTATGCGGCGGACCGGCGGGCGCGCATCAACCTCGGCATCCGCCGCCGCCTCGCGCCGCTGCTGGAGCGCGACCGGCGGCGCATGGAGCTGATGAACTCGCTGCTGCTCACTTTGCCCGGAACGCCGGTGATCTATTACGGCGACGAGATCGGCATGGGCGACAACATCCATCTCGGCGACCGCGACGGCGTGCGCACCCCCATGCAGTGGTCGCCGGACCGCAACGGCGGCTTCTCGAAGGCCGATCCCGAGCGGCTGGTGCTGCCCGTGATCCAGGACCCGCTGTATGGCTACGGCGCGGTGAATGTGGAGGCGCAGTCGCGCGACGCCCACTCGCTGCTGAACTGGACGCGGCGCTTCCTTGCCGTGCGCCGGCAGAACGCGGCCTTCGGGCGCGGCACCTTCCGCCTGCTGTTCCCGCGCAACAGGCGCGTCCTCGCCTATCTGCGCGAGTTGGGGGACGAGGTGGTGCTGTGCGTGGCGAATCTCGCCCATACGCTCCAGGCGGTGGAACTGGACCTTGCGGAGTTCGAGCGCCGGGTGCCGGTGGACCTCGTCAGCGGCACAACCCTGGCTGCGCTCGGACGCGCGTCGTTCGTGCTTACCCTGCCGCCCTACGGCTTCTATGCCTTCAGCCTGTCGCGGACGGCGTCGGAGCCGTCCTGGCGTGATCCGGCGCCCGAGGCGCTGCCCGAGTTTGCCACCCTCGTGGTGCGCGACGGGCTCATGGGCGCGCTCGCCGAGCAGCATCGGGCGGTGATCGAGCGGGAGGCGCTCCCCGGCTATCTCGCGCGCCGCCGCTGGTTCGCGGGGGGCGTGGATGACCTCGCCACCACGCGCCTCGGCTGGGCCATGCGCCTGCCCGGCACCGGGCGCGAGGTGGTGCTGGCGGAGATCGAGGCGGAGATCGCCGAGGCCACCGAACGCTACCTGATGCCATTGTGCATCGCGTGGGAAGACCAGCACCCGCCGGCCATTGCCGAGCAACTGGCGCTGACCCGCGTCCGGCAGGGGCGCCGCGTGGGCTTCCTCACGGATGCGTCGGTGCTCGACGGGCTGGCGGCCGGCGTGGTGCGCGCCCTCCGGGAGGAGGCGCCGGTGCCACTGCCGGACGGAGGCGCCATCGTCTTCTCGCGCACCGAGCGTTTCGACGGCGTCGCCGTGGAGCGCGGCGCGCCGGCGGACCTCGTCGATGCGGACGAGCCGGCGGCGAACCTCGTGGTCACCGACCAGGTGGCGGTGAAGCTGTTCCGCCACATGACGTTCGGCCACACGGCGGAAGAGGAGATGGCCCGCCACCTCGCCACCCTCGATTTGCCGCAGGTTCCGCCTCTGCTGGGGGCGGTCTCCCGCACCGATCCGGCCGGCGCCCGCGCCCCCGTCGCCCTCGTCTTCGGCCATGTGCGCCACCAGGGCAACGCCGCGGACTGGACCATGACCCAGCTCCAGCGCGCCCTCGACACGGCGGCATCGACGGTGGACGGCGCCCATCAGCACTTCGAGGAAGAAACCACCGGCATGATGGCGCTGCTGCGCAACATGGGCCGGCGCCTCGGCGAACTGCACGCAGCCCTGTCCGCTCCCGCCGCGGCGGCCGATTTCACACCGCGGGAGGCGGGCGCGGACGCCCGGGCCATGTGGTGCGGGCGGGTGGAGGCGGTCTTCGCCGACGCCCTCGCCGCGATCGCGCGGCTGCCGGTCCCCGACGGGGGGCAGCCGCCACGCCTGCCGGAGCTTCAGGAGGCCCGCGCAGCCCTGAGGGAGCGGCTCGCCACGTTGTTTTCCGGCACTCCATTGCCCCTCATCCGCATCCATGGCCGCTGCGACCTGGAGCATGTGCTGGTGGCCGGGGGCGATGCGCTGATCGTCGGCGCCTTCGGCGGCCTCGAAGGCGCGCCGGAAGGCATCCGGGCGCTCCAGAGCCCGTGGCGCGACGTGGCCGCGCTCCTGGCCGCGCTGGAGCGGGTGTGCGCCCGCATCGCCAGCAGCGGGGCGGCCGCCGCCCGCGATGTTCCGGAGCTCCGGGTCGAGCTGGTCGCGGGCTTTCTCGCGCGGGCGGAACGCGCCGTGCTCGGCGCCTATCTGGAGCGCGCGCCCATGGCCGCGACGGCGGCGCGTCCCCTCGCCGACGCCTTCATCCTGGAGGCGCTGGCACGGACGGTGGTGGCCGAGCAGGGAACGCCCCGGTGCGTCCATGCGCTCGTCGCCGGCCTCAGCCGCCAGACCGCGCGTCTCCTCAAGACGAGCGAGGAGGGGGAGGCACCCGCTCCCGCCCGCAGCGTGTCCTGAGGCCGGAAGGCGAACGAGCTGTGGCGGGGCGGAACGGACAGCGGCTGTTGCGCGTTGATTTCCAAATGTGGGAGGGGGCTCCGCGAGCTGGAGGATCTTATCGTGAACAACAGGCCATCCGTGACGCCGGCCAAAGCCGGCGAGGCCCAGTCCCGTCAGGTCGACGACCGCCTCGACGAGGCGCTGGAGGAGAGCTTCCCGGCCAGCGATCCGCCGGCCATCTCGCGCCCCCGACCCGCGTCCGCGCCGGTGGACGAGGCGGCCCGCGCCGCCGCATGCGAGCACAAGGCTCATGATTCCGGGACGCTCGACGAGGCGCTCGACGAGAGCTTCCCGGCGAGCGATCCCCCCGCCATCGTGCAGCCGCACGGCGCGGACGACAGCGACGAGGCTGCCGAAAGCTGTCCGATGCCGTGACCCGGCGGTTGCCGTTGCGTGCAACGGGTCAGGGGCGCGGGGCCTGTGCGCGCGGCCGGCCGGCACCATCCTCGGGGGCGGGGATGAACTCGTCGTGATCGGTGGGGATGAGGTCGAAGCGCCCTTCCCGCCAGGCCGCCTTGGCGGCGTCGAGCCGATCGAGGCTCGACGACACGAAATTCCACCAGATGTAGCGGGGGCCCTCCAGCGGCTCGCCGCCCATGAGCATGAGCCGCGCCGTCGTCACCGCCCGGGCGCTGGTGGCGAGCCCCCTGCGGATGACCAGCATGCGCCCCGGCTCGAAGGCCACGCCGTCCACTTCCACCTCTCCCTCCAGCGTGAACACCGCCCGGTCCTCGTGGGTGGGGTCGATGGGCAGCCGCGCGCCGGGCGCGAGCCGGATCTCGGCATAGGTGGCGGGCGAGGCCAGCGCCACCGGTGACGACGCCCCGAAGGCGCTGCCGAGGATGATCCGGGCTGTGAGCCCGCCGTCGCTCACCACGGGAAGCGTTTCGGCGTCCGCGTGCAGAAAGGCCGGGCTGTCCTCCTCCCGTGCCTTGGGCAGGGCGATCCAGCTCTGGATGCCGAACAGCGGCCCGCCGCGCGCCTTCACCGTGGCGTCGTGCCGCTCGGAATGGACGATGCCGCGCCCGGCGGTCATCAGGTTCACCGCGCCGGGCTCGATCACCCGCTCGGAGCCGAGGCTGTCGCGGTGGATCATGCTGCCGTCGAACAGATAGGTGACGGTGGCGAGCCCGATATGGGGATGGGGCCGCACATCCTGGGCCTGCCGGGCGGAAAAGCGCACCGGCCCCATCCGGTCGAAGAAGATGAATGGCCCGATCATCTGCCCCTGAGCCGAAGGCAGCACCCGGGCCACCTCCATGCCGCCGATGTCGTGGGCGCGAGGGACGATCACCGTCTCCACCGCGTCGCAGCTGCGGGTGTCGCCGGGAGTCGGGTCGGGGCAGGGGGCAAAGCTCATGGGGTCCTCCTCACCGAAGACTGCCCCCATGGCGGGGCGTGGTCAAAGCCCATTCCGGGCGCGTCCCGCGCCGGCCGCACGGGAGGGGAGCGTTAACCCTCAGAGCAGCCGGCTCCCCCATCGGAGCCGCCTCGGGAGCGTTCTTTACTTCCCTGCAAGGGGCCGACCCTAGCGTCGGTTCCACCGCGGCACGTCGGCCCGGCGCATCGGATTTTCAAGCCATGAAGCTATTGTTCTGGCGCTTCATCAGGGAGGAAGAGGGCTCCACCGCCCTCGAATACGGGCTCATCGCCGCGGGCCTCTCCATCGCCATCGTCACCGTGCTGGTCCAGATCGCCTCCACCTTCGCCCGGCTCCAGGCCTCCTCGGCGGCGGCCGGGAACTGACGGGCAGCGGGCCGATGCACGCCGCCGAACTCCTCCTTCTCGGGCTCTATCCGGTGGCCCTGTGCGTGTGCATCGGAACCGACATCGCCCGACGCATCATTCCCAATGTCGTGATTGCGGCCCTGCTCTTCGGATTTGCCGTCCTCGCCGTCCTGAGCCCGCTGCCCGATCTGCCCCTGCGCCTCCTGCTGGCGGGGGTGGTCACGGCATTCGGCTTCTCGCTGTTCGCCGAGAACGTGGTCGGGGCCGGCGACGCCAAGCTCGCCGGTGTGCTCATGCTGTGGGTGGACCCGGTGCAGGTGCCGCTGTTCGTGCTCGCCTGCGGTCTCCTCGGCGCGCTCCTTACCCTCGTCGCCGTCGCCGGGCGGCGCCGGAACGGGCTTCATCCGGGCGTGGCCGCCGCAGCGCGCGCCCGCACGCTGCCTTATGGTGTCGCCCTGGCGGGCGCCGGGCTGCTCCTGCATCCCTTTTCCAGCCTGCTCGGCCACGGCTGACCGGTCCTTGCCACCGCGTCGGCGATGACGGACGGGCGCAGCGCATGTTAGGCAATGGACCAACGGTCCTTTCGCGTGCCGCGCCGCCGCATCACCCCGGCTGGCGGCGGCGCGCAGGAGTTCATTCATGCTCGATTGCATTGCGCCTGCCTCGTCCCTGAGCCTCCCCGTCTGGTGCGTCACGAAGGAAACCTTCGCGTCCGCTGCCCTGCCGGAAGCGGCCCGCCGCTTCGCCGAGGCCGCGGGCTTCGGCGGCGAGGCAGGAAAGCTGCTGCTGGTGCCGGCCGCCGAGGGGGGGCTTGCCGGCGCACTGTTCGGCATCGCTGCGGGCGCTCGTGCGGATGCCTTTGCCGCCGGGGCGCTGCCGGGGCTTCTGCCCGAAGGCGCGTGGCGGCTGGACGGCGAGGTGGCGAGCCCGCGCCTCGCCGCGCTGGCCTTCGCGCTGGGCACCTACCGCTTCACCCGCTACAAGGCCGTGCCCCGCCGCGACGTGCGTCTCGTGCTCCCCGAAGGCGTCGATGCAGACGCCCTGGCCCGCACCGTCGAGGCGGTGACCCTCACCCGCGACCTCGTGAACACGCCGGCCAACGACCTTGGCCCGCCCGAGCTGGAAGATGCCGCCCGCGCGCTGGCGGCGCGCCACGGCGCCGCCTTCCGCTCGGTGACCGGCGAGCGGCTGCTGGCGGAGAACTTCCCCATGATCCATGCGGTGGGCCGCGCCGCCGACCGTGCGCCGCGCCTCATCGAGATCCGAACCGGAGATCCCGCCCACCCCAAGGTGACGCTGGTAGGCAAGGGCGTGGCATTCGACACCGGCGGGCTCGACATCAAGCCCTCCTCGGCCATGCTGCTGATGAAGAAGGACATGGGCGGCGCGGCGAACGCGCTGGGCCTCGCCCATCTCCTGCTGTCGCGCGGCGCCAAGGTGAACCTGCGGGTGCTGATTCCCGCGGTGGAAAATTCGGTCTCGGCCTCGGCCTTCCGGCCGGGCGACATCCTGAAGAGCCGCAAGGGCCTCTCCGTGGAGGTGGGCAATACCGACGCGGAGGGCCGGCTTGTGCTCGCCGACGCCCTCGCCCTCGCCGACGAGGAGGGCCCCGACCTCGTCATTGATTTCGCCACCCTTACCGGCGCGGCGCGGGTGGCGCTGGGCCCGCAGCTGCCGGCGGCCTTCACCCAGGACGAGGACCTTGCCGCCGACCTCGCCCGCCACGCCATGGTGGAGGCCGACCCGCTGTGGCGGCTGCCGCTGTGGGCGCCCTACCAGGGCATGCTCGACTCCAAGATCGCCGATACCAACAACGTCTCGTCCGGGGGCTTCGCCGGAGCCATCACCGCCGCCTTGTTCCTGGAGAAGTTCGTGGGCGCCGCCCGCTCCTGGCTGCATCTCGACATCTTCGCCTGGAACCCCGGCGCCCGTCCGGGCCGGCCCGAAGGCGGCGAGGCCCAGACCATCCGCGCCCTCGATGCCCTCATTGCCGAGCGCTACGGCTGAGCTTTGCAATGTCCCAGAACTCCCCTTTCGACAACCGCCTCGATGCGCGCCTGACGCCGGCCCGCCCCGACCTCGCCGCTGCCGCCCTGAAGGGGCAGGTGGAGGCCGCGCGCTACGTGGACGGCGAGATGCGTCGCGTGGCGATGCCGGTGGCGCCGCTGCGGCGCCGGCCCGCCGGCGATGCCCCGCTGGATACGCAGGCGCTGTTCGGCGAGACCGTGCGGGTGTTCGAGGACGATGCGGAGGGCTGGTCCTGGGTCCAGCTGGAGGCCGACCGCTATGTGGGCTACGTGCCCACGGACGCGCTCGCCGCGCCGGGCCCGGAGCCCACCCATAAGGTGCGCGCGCTGCGAACCTTCGTGTTCCCCGGCCCGGACATCAAGCTGCCGCCGCGCGAGGCGCTGGTGCTCGGCAGCAGGGTGGCGGTGACGGACATCCGTGGCGGTTTCGCCGTGACGCCGGATGGCTTCCTGCCCGCGGTGCATCTGGCCGAGCGCGCGGAGCGGGAGGGCGACTTCGTTGCCGTGGCGGGGCGTTTCCTGGGCGTGCCCTATCTCTGGGGCGGCCGTTCCAGCCTGGGTCTCGACTGCTCCGGGCTGGTGCAGACCGCGCTGGCGGCGACCGGCTTCTGCGCCCCGCGCGACAGCGACATGCAGGAGGCGGCCCTCGGCGCCCCGGTGGCGCTCGATGCAACGCCGCGGCGGGGCGACCTCTTCTTCTGGCCCGGCCACGTGGCCGTCGCCGAATCCGAGGATAGCCTCCTTCACGCCAACGCCTTCCACATGGCGGTGGCGCGCGAGCCCATCTCCGAGGCGCTGTCACGCATCGCTGCCGCGGGCCTGGCCCTGCGCAGCATCCGCCGGTTTGCCTGAGGCCTCCCGCCGGGGCTCTCCTTCTTGAATCGCCCTCTAGGCAGTGTGGACGGATTTGATGAGGATGAAGCTCAAGGCGAGGGCGACGATGGCAGCGAAGCCGCATTCGGTCTTCTCGCAGCGCAGGGCGACGCGCTTGAACCGCTTCAGTTTTCCGAAGCACT
>NZ_JAIVFN010000027.1 GCF_030015065.1 Xanthobacter autotrophicus
GGGCGGGTGGGCCTGAAGCACCGGCACCAGGCGGCCCTCGGCCAGCGCGTCCGCCACCTCGAAGCGGGGCTTCACCACGATGCCCCGCCCTTCGAGGGCCCAGACGGTGAGCACGTCGCCATCGTCGGCCTCCAGGTGGCCGGTGACGGGGACGGCGAGGTCACGGCCGTCTTCGGTCAGCATCCAGCGCAACTCCCGAAGGCTCGCGAATCTGAGGAGCAGGCATTGATGGGCGAGAAGGTCCTGCGGGCGGAGCGGCACCCCGGCCCGCGCCAGATAGGCGGGGGAGGCGCACAAAATGCGCTCCACCTGTGCCACCTTGCGCATGATCATGCTGGAATCCTCGAAGGTGGCGAGGCGCAGCGCCACGTCGATGGATTCGGCGATGAGGTCAAGGGTGTGCTCGGAAAGGCGCAGGCGCACGTCGATTTCCGGGTGCGCCTCCTGGTAGCGCGCCGAGACCTGCGCCACCAGGCGCCGGCCCAGATGCAGCGGCGCCGTGACCCTCAGGGCGCCCCGTGGCAACGCGCCGAGCTCGGAGACGTTGCTCTCCGCCGCCTCGATCATGCGCAGTGCCTCGGTGATGGCCTCGTAATAGACGCGGCCCTGCTCGGTGAGGCTCATGCGGCGGGTGGTGCGGTTGAACAGCCGGCAGCCCAGATGCTTCTCCAGCATCTGGATGCGGTGGCTCACCACGTTGGCGGACAGGCGCAGCCGCCGCGCGGCCTCAGAGAAGCTTTCGCTTTCCACCGACGTGACGAAGACCTTCATGTTTTCGAGCACGATGACGCGTCCTTGGACCCCGACTTTCACGACGATACGCAAGCGGGACGGCGGGGCCAATGGCGCCGGAAGATTCCGCGGTCAGAAAATGGCAGGGGAGCGTGTCGTCCATCCGGCCCGGGGTTTGGGCCGCTGGACACGTGCTCCGAGGAAAATGCCCCTTCGCCTTCCAGCTACGGGACCTGAACGGACATGGAACCTATCCTTCACGAGTGGGGCAGCCTGCTGCTGCGCTGGACGCACATCATCGCCGGCATGGCGTGGATCGGCTCGTCCTTCTATTTCATGCATCTCGACGCCAGCCTGAAGGCGACACCGGACATTCCCGCCGGCAAGGGCGGCGAGGCCTGGGAAGTGCACGGCGGCGGCTTCTACCAGGTAAAGAAGTATCTGGTGGCGCCGAGCTTCCTTCCCGAGGAGCTTGGCTGGCACAAGTGGCAGTCCTACGCCACCTGGCTCACCGGCTTCTTCCTGCTGATCTGGATCTATTACTACCAGTCGTCCATCTATCTCATCGACCCGGCGGTGATGAACCTGAAGCCGTTCGTCGCCTTCGCCATCGGCATGGGGGGCCTCGCGGCCGGCTGGATCGCCTATGACCAGTTGTGCCGCTCCAGGCTCGGCAACACTCCGCTGGCGGTGGGCGTCATCGTGTTCGCGGGCGTGGTGCTGGCGGCCTTCCTGTTCCAGCAGGTGTTCTCGCCCCGCGCGGCCTTCATCCATACCGGCGCGCTCATGGCCACCATCATGAGCGGCAACGTCTTCTTCGTCATCATCCCCAATCAGCACAAGGTGGTGGCGGCGCTGAAGGCGGGGCAGGTACCGGACCCCTATTACGGCAAGACCGCGAAGCTGAGGTCGTCGCACAACAACTACTTCACGCTTCCCGTCGTCTTCCTGATGATCTCCAACCACTATCCGCTCACCTATTCCACGCCCTATGCCTATGTCATCGTGGCGCTGTCGCTGGTGGCGGGAACGGTGATCCGCTATTACTACAACGAACGCCATTCCGGGCGCGGCGACAAGGCGTGGTGCTGGCTGGTGGCGGCCGTGTGCCTCATCCTTGGCATCGCCATTTCCGCCACCACGACCCCCATGGGCCGCTCCGCCCTCGGCCTGCCGCCGCTGGTGGCGCCGGCCTTCGCCAAAAGCGGGCCGCCGGTGGAAGTGCCGGACGACGTGGCGAACATCGTCATGGGCCGCTGCTCCATGTGCCATGCGGCCGAGCCGCTTTACGAGGGCATCGCCGTCGCCCCGCGCGGGGTGCTGCTGGACACGCCGGAGATGATCGCCCGCAACCGCCATCTCATCCTGGTGCAGGCCGGCCTGACCCATGCCATGCCGCCCAACAACGTCACCGAGCTGTCGGAGGAGGACCGCGCGGTGCTGAAGGCCTGGGGGGCGGGCAAGTAAGGTTGGTCTTCCGCCTTGTCGTGCCCGGCTCCGGCCGGGCGCGACGCCATTGCCGTTTCGGTCGACCCAAGCATCAAACAGTCCGTTGAATCGAAGGAAAGCCCCATGACGACCCCCGACGCCGACACCCTGCGCCACCTCATCGCCGAGCGCGCCGACGCGCAGCGCGCGTTCCTGGCGGAGCTGGTGAAGGTGCCGTCCGACAATCCCCCCGGCGATTGCGCCGCCCACGCCGCGCGTGCCGCCGAGCTGCTGGAAGGGCTCGGCCACACGGTGGAGCGCCATGCCGTTCCGGCCGACCGGGTGAAGGCGGCGGGCATGATCTCGGTGACCAATCTCATCGTCCGCCACCGCTTCGGGGACGGGCCGGTCATCGCCCTCAACGCCCATGGCGACGTGGTGCCCCCCGGCGAGGGTTGGACCAGGGACCCCTATGGCGCCGAGGTGGTGGACGGGCGCATGTATGGCCGCGGCGTCGCCGTCTCCAAGTCGGATTTCGCCACCTATGCCTTCGCCCTCGACGCGCTCAAGCGCTCGGGCCTGCCGCTGAAGGGCACGGTGGAGCTGCACTTCACCTATGACGAGGAGATCGGCGGCGAGGTGGGGCCGGGCTTCATTCTCGAGCAGGGCATCACCAGGCCGGATTATGCCGTCTCCGCCGGCTTCACCTATGGCGTGGTGGTGGGCCATAACGGCTGCCTGCACCTGGAGGTGGAGGTGAACGGCAGGTCGGCCCACGCGGCGCTGCCCTTCACCGGCATCGACGCGCTGGAGGCGGCCAACCATATCCTCACCGCCCTCTATGCCTATCGTGGAACGCTGAAGGACAAGGTATCCGAGGTGGCGGGCATCGGTTCGCCGCAGCTGACGGTGGGCCTCATCTCCGGCGGCATCAACACCAATGTGGTGCCCGACCGCGTCACCTTCCGCCTCGACCGGCGCATCGTACCCGACGAGAGCCCGGAAGCGGTGGAGGCGGAGGTGCGCAAGGTGATCGCCGATGCCGCCGCCGCCTTCCCGAAGGCGCGGGTGGAGGTGCGGCGCATCCTGCTGGCGCGGCCGCTGGTGCCCGGCGAGGGGACGAAGCGTCTGTCGTCGGTCCTGTGCCGCAACGCCTCCGCTGTCACCGGCGAAGAGGTGAAGGAGACCGGCGTTCCGATCTACACGGATGCGCGGCTTTATGCCGAGGCCGGCGTTCCGGTGGTGCTCTACGGCGCCGGCCCCCACACCATCGAGGAGGCCAACGGCCACCGGGCCGACGAGAACCTGCTGCTGTCCGACCTGGACAAGGCGACCCTTGTCATCGCCCTCACCCTGCGCGATTTGCTCGCGTAGGGGTCAGTGCCGGTTTGGAAATTCCAAAATGGCATGACGGTATTAAAGTGCGGGGGGGCAGGTGCGCCCGCCCGGCCTTCTCCCCCTCCGGCCTGTGGAAGGCGTGACTTCGCCGCCGATGGGACGATGCGCCTGTGTGCTGTGGCCGGCGCGCCCTTCAACGGCCGTTGCCCCTTCGGTAGAGTTGGCCGATGATTCGCGGGGCGCTGGAGAGAGGCTGCGGCGCCCGTCGGGCAGGGGAAGGACACCGGGGCGAATGGCGGACCGCATCCGGACCAGCGGCGTTCCGCGCCGAAGGCGCGGGCGTGAGCGCGAGAGCGCTCGCCTGACGGCGTTGCTGCGCTCGTTCCTTTCGTCCATGGCCTCCGTCTGCCGGGCATCGGCTTCGCGCGCCCCGACATTGCTTGCCTCGACATTGCTTGCATCGACCTGTCTCGCCTCGGCCACGCCCGCGGCGGCAGGCTGGGACGGTGTCCCGGTCGCTGCCGGGGCGTTCTGGCCGGTGGCGGGCCTCGCGGCGGCCGTCATGGCCGGCCTCGCCGCTGTGCGCGCCCGGCGAGAGGCGAAGGATCTGCGTGGCCGTATCGCCGCGGCTGAGCGCGCCGCCGCCGATGCCGCCGCCTCGGCCGCCCGCGCCCGTGCCGAGGCGCAGGCCTGCCGCGTCCTGCTCTCCGACGGCGCCCCGGCTTTCCTGCTGTGGACCGGGCGGGAGGCTCCGGCGGATCTGTTCGGCCGCACCCCAGAAGCGCTGCGCGCCGAGCTGGGTCCGGCCGCGCCCGCCTTCGAGGCCGCGCTCGCCCGCCTGAAGGCCGGAGACGGCAACCTCTCGGAGACCTTCGATACCGCATCCGGGCCGCTGCGCCTCGATGGCAGGAGCCGCGCCGGCGCCGGCATCCTGCTGCTCGCGCCGGCTTCAAAAGAGGTTTCGCAGGCGCAGGCCGGGCCGGTCGCATCTGGCCTCTCCGCCTTGCTCGACGCCGCCCCGGCCCCGGCCTGGCTGCGCGGGGCGGACGGCACGCTGTCTTATGTGAACCCCGCCTTCGTGGCGGCGGTGGGCGCCGCCACGGCGGAGGAGGCGCGGGCGCAGGGGCTCGACCTCCTCGATGGCAGGACCCGGGCCGCCGCCGCGAGTGCGGAAGGGGCGGAGGGTCATTTCCGCCAGCGGGTGAAGGCCGTCACCAAGGGTCAGCGGCGGCAGATGGAGGTGGTGGAGGTGGCGGGTCCCTTCGGCACCGCCGGCATCGCCATCGACGTGACCTCGGAGGAGGACGCCCGGGCGGAGATGAAGCAGGCGGTCGCCGCCCATCGCCGCACCCTGGACCAGCTCACCACGGCGGTGGCCATCTTCGGCGCCGACGAGCGCCTCGTGTTCCACAATGCGGCCTATGAGCGCCTGTTCGACCTCTCCCCCGCCTTCCTCGACCAGCACCCGGCGGAAGGCGAGATCCTGGAAGACCTGCGCACCCGCCGCAAGGTGCCGGAGCAGGCGGATTTCCGCGGCTGGCGCGCCCAGCTGCGCGAGGCCTACCGCGCCATCGAGCCGGTGAACGACTGGTGGCACCTGCCCGGCGGCCAGATGCTGCGGGTGGTGGTCACGCCCAATGCGGAGGGCGGCGTCACCTATCTGTTCGACGACCTCTCCGAGCACGTGGCGCTGGAAAGCCGCTACAACAACCTCATCCGCATCCAGGGCGAGACGCTGGACGGGTTGGCGGAAGCGGTGGCGGTGTTCGGCTCGGACGGGCGGCTCAACCTCTACAACCACGCCTTCCTCGCACTGTGGTCGCTGGATGCGCGCGCGCTGGGCGAGAAGCCGCACGTGGATGCGGTGGCGGCCCTGTGCCGGCCGCTTCATGGGGAGACCTCGGCCTTCGCGAGCATCCGCCATGCGGTGACCACCATCGGTCCACGCGAGGCGGTGACCTTGCGCCTCGAGCGCCCGGATGGCCGGGTGCTCGACGGCGCCACCCAGCCCCTGCCGGATGGCGGCACCATGGTGACCTTCCGGGATGTCACCGACAGCGTGAAGGTGGAACGGGCGCTGATCGAGCGCGCCGAGGCGCTGGAGGCGGCGGACAAGCTGAAGAACGCCTTCGTCGGCCACGTCTCCTACCACCTGCGCACGCCCCTCAACTCGCTGATGGGCTTTGCGGACATGCTGCGGGAGGGCCTCGCCGGCCCGCTCAACACCCGCCAGCAGGATTATCTCGACCACATGCGCCAGTCCTCGGACCTGCTGCGCGCGCTGATCGACGACATCCTCGACCTCGCCTCCATCGACGCCGGGGCCATGGAACTGGACCTGTCCGACGTGGACGTGGGCGAGACCGTGCTCGGCGTCGCCGAGGCGGTGCGCGATCCGGTGGCGGAGGCGGGGCTGAACCTTTCCGTCAGCATCGATCCGGATGCCGGCCATTTCGTCGCCGACGGGCGGCGGGTGCGGCAGATCCTGTTCAATCTTTTGTCCAACGCCATCGCGGTGTCGCCCCCCGGCGGCACGGTGAGCCTCGGCGCGGCGCGGCGGGATGGGGCGCTGGTCTTCACCGTGCGCGACGAGGGGCAGGGCGTGCCCACGGAGGTGGCCGACACCCTGTTCGAGCGCTTCGAGAGCCGCAGCGCCGGCCCGCGCCATCGCGGGCTGGGGCTGGGCCTTGCCATCGTGCGCTCCTTCATGACGCTCCACGGCGGCTCCGTCACCGTGGCGCCGGCCGGACGCGGGCCGGACGCCAATGGCAGCGACGCCCGAGGCCGCGACATCCAGGGCACCATCGCCACCTGCATCTTTCCCTTGTCCGGCGAAGGCCGGAGAGAGGCCGCCGAATGAGCCTCGTCATCGAACGCCTTGCCGGCCAGCCCGTCGCCTGCCGCGTCGTGCTCGAAGATCTCGCGGCGACGGCCCGCCTCGCCGGCTGGCTCTCCACCTGGTTCGGGCCGAGGGACACCATCACCCTCACCGGCGACCTCGGGGCGGGCAAGACCGAGTTCGCCCGCGCCCTCATCCGCGCCTTCGCCGAGGATGCGACGGTGGACGTGCCGAGCCCCACCTTCCCGATCCTGATCTCCTACGATTTCCCCCGCGGCCGGGTGGTGCATGCCGACCTCTATCGCATCCTCGAGGCCGACGAACTGGACGAGCTCGGCTGGGATGAGCTGCGCGAGAATGCTCTGCTGCTGGTGGAATGGCCGGACCGGGCGGAGGAGCGGCTGCCGGCCGACCGCCTCGACGTGGAGCTGTTCCACGCCGCAGGCACCGACTACGGGGCGGGGCTGGGGCCGGAGGCGCGGATCGCCATCCTCACCGGGCATGGCAGCGTGGGCGCGCGGCTCGATCGGTTCCAGATCGCCGACAGCCTGATCGAACAGAGCGGGTTCGCCACCGCCGAGCGGGTGTTCCTGCAGGGCGATGCCTCCAGCCGCTCCTACACCCGCCTCGTCATGCCCGGCCGCTCCGCCATCCTCATGAATGCGCCGCGCCAGCCGGACGGACCGCCCCTGCGGCGGGGCCTGCCCTACAGCCAGCTCGTGCATCTGGCGGAGGACGTGAAGCCCTTCGTGGCCATGGACCGGGCCTTGCTGGCGCAGGGCTTCTCGGCGCCGCTGCTCTATTCCGCCGACCTCGATACGGGACTGCTGGTGCTGGAGGATCTGGGGCGGGAAGGCATCGTCGCCGGCGCGCCGCCCGCGCCGGTCCCCGAGCGCTACCATGCCGCCATGGAGGTGCTCGCCGCCCTCCACACCCGCAACCTGCCGCGCACGCTCAACGTGGCGCCGCGGGTGGAGCGGGCGCTGCCCATCTATGATGCGGCGGCCATGCTCACCGAGATCGACCTGATGCTGGACTGGTACCTGCCGGCCCGTGGCATCCGGCTGGACGGCGTCGTGCGTGAGGAATTCCACCTGCTGTGGCGCAGCGCGCTCAACCCGGTGCTGGCCGAGCCGGCCACCTGGGTGCTGCGCGACTACCATTCCCCCAACCTCATCTGGCTGCCCGGCCGCGAGGGGCTGCGCAGGGTGGGCCTCATCGATTTCCAGGATGCGGTCATGGGGCCGGCGGCCTATGACGTGGTCTCGCTGGCGCAGGACGCGCGGGTGGACGTGCCGGAAGACCTGGAGCTCCAGCTGGTGGGCCATTACGTGAAGCTACGGCGCGAGGCCGACCCCACCTTCGACGTGCGCGGCTTCGCGCGGTCCTATGCGCTGATGGGTGCGCAACGGGCGTCCAAGATCCTCGGCATCTTCACCCGGCTCAACGATCGCGACGGCAAGCCGCATTATCTGCGTCACCTGTCGCGCATCCGCCGCCATCTTGCCCGCTGCCTCAGCCACCAGGATCTCGGCTCGCTCCGGATGTGGTACGAGGCGGTGCTGCCATCCAGGGATTTCGCCGCGTGACCGACAAGGGACTGGCCGGGCGTTCCACGGCCCCGAATTCCGCCGCCCGGATTTCCACCGCAATGGTGCTCGCCGCCGGGATGGGCACGCGCATGCGCCCGCTCACCGACACCCGGCCCAAGCCGCTGGTAGAGGTCTATGGCCGTGCTCTCATTGATCACGTGCTCGACCGCGTGGGCGATGCCGGCATCCCCCGGGCGGTGGTCAACCTGCACCACCATGCGGACATGCTCGAAGCGCACCTGAAGGCACGCCGGCGGCCGCCGGAGGTCATCCTGTCCGATGAGCGGGGCGACTTGCTGGAGACCGGCGGCGGCGTGCACAAGGCGCTGCCGCTGCTGGGCCCGGGGCCGTTCCTCGCCATCAATTCGGACACCATCTGGATCGAGGGCACGCGGGCCAACCTTGGCCGGCTCATGGAGCATTTCGATCCCGAGCGGATGGATGCGCTGCTGCTGCTCGCATCGGCCGCCCATTCCATCGGCTATGACGGCCGGGGCGACTTCCAGATGGATTCGCTCGGCCACCTGTCGCGTCGTCTGGAACGCACCATATCTCCGTTCGTCTATGCCGGTGCCGCCATCCTGAAGCCGGAGTTGTTCGAGGGCGCTCCGGACGGCGCCTTCTCCCTCAACCGGATCTTCGACAAGGCGGGGGAAACGGAGCGCCTGTTCGGCCTGCGCCTCGACGGCATCTGGATGCATGTGGGCACGCCCGACGCTATCGCCCTCGCCGAGGAGGCAATCCAGACGTCCAGCGACTGAACGCCAGACAGAAAGGGGCGGCTGTGCCGCGCGTGCTCACCATTCCGTCCTCGGCGCCGTTCCTGCCGACTTTGGCGGCGGCGCTGCTCGACGGCACGCTGGTGGAGGGCTTCGCCCCCCGCGCCGATCCGCTGGCGCTCGCCGGCGCCACGGTGTTCCTGCCCACCCGCCGTGCCGGGCGCTTGTTCGCCGAGGCGCTGCTTCAGGCCTCCGGCGGGGCGGTGCTGCTGCTGCCGAAGATCGTGCCTTTAGGCGACGTGGACGAGGACGCGCTCGCCTTCTCCGAGGATGCGCCGGTGCTGGCCGCGCCCCATGCCATCGCGCCGGTGCATCGGCGCCTGGTGCTGGCCCGGCTGGTGGCTCATTGGCGCGACACCCTGGCGAAAGCGGCAGGGCGGGAGGCGGTGGCCGCCGGCACCGCTGCCACCTTTGCCCTCGCCGATGCCCTCGGCGCCCTGTTCGACGACCTCACCACGGCCGGGCTGACCGTGGACGGGCTCGACGGGCTGGTGCCGGACGAGCTGGACCGCTATTTCCGCGTGGGGCTCGATTTCGTGCGCATCGCCCGGCGCGCCTTCACTGACTATCTCGCCGAAGCCGGACTGGTGGAGCCGGCGGCCCGGCGCGACGCGCTGGTGGACGCGGAAGCGCGCCGCCTCGCCACATTGGGGAGCGGCGCCGGCCCGGTGATCGCGGCGGGCTCCACCGGTTCCATGCCCGCCACCGCCCGGCTGCTCGCCGCCATCGCCAACCTGCCGAAAGGCGCCGTGGTGCTGCCGGGCCTCGACCAGGACCTGGATGCCGCCTCCTTCGCCCGCATCACCGACGGGCGGGACGCGGCGCCGGACCATCCCCAATACGGCCTCGCCCGGCTGTTGCCGCGCCTCGGCGTGGCGCGCGGGGAGGTCCTACCCCTTGCCGCGCCGGCTCCGTTCGGCCGCGAGCGGCTCATGAGCGAGGCGATGCGGCAGGCGGAGACCTCCGACCTCTGGGCCAGCCTCTCCGACCGCCTGCCGCCGGCGGCGCTGGGCACGGCCATGGCCGGCATCAGCGTGGTGGAGGCGGACGACCCGCGTGCCGAGGCCCTCGCCATCGCTTTGCTGCTGCGCGACAGCCTGGAGCGGGAGGGCGAGACCGCCGCCCTCGTCACCCCCGACCGGGACCTCGCCCGCCGGGTGGCGGCGGAGATGGCGCGCTTCGGCGTGGCGCTGGACGATTCCGCCGGCACGCCGCTGGCCGACAGCCCCGCCGGGCGGCTTGCCGGCCTGCTGGTGATGGCAGCGGCGGAAGACCTGGCGCCGGTGCCCCTGTTCGCGCTCCTCACCCATCCCCTGGCGCGGTTCGGGCTGGAGCCCGACGCGAAGGCGGATGCGGTGGCGACGCTGGAACTGGCGGCCCTGCGCGGTCCGCGCCCGCGCGCCGGCATCGGCGGCCTGAGGGATGCCATCGCCGCCTTCGACCGGGAGGATTTTCGCGGCGCCGACCCGCGCCGGCGCATGGGGGAGGCGGCGCTGGCCCGCGCCCGGGATCTGATTGAACGGCTCGACCGGGCGCTGGGGCCGCTGCTGGCCATCGGCGCGCAACGGGGCGCGGTGCCCCTCGCCGATCTGGTCGCCGCCCACCGCGCCGCCTGGGAGGCGGCGGCCGGCCCTCTCGACCTCGACGCGGAGGATGCGGCGGAAGCCGCGCTGGCGCGCACCTTCGAGACGCTGGACGGGGCGGCGGGCGATGGCCCCGCCCTCGACCTGTCGGCCTATGCGGACGCGGCCGGCGCCCTGTTCGCCGACGCCATGGTGCGCCCGCGCGCCGAGCCGCACGCGCGCATCCGCATCCTCGGCCCGCTGGAAGCCCGGCTCATCCATGTGGATCGCATGGTGCTGGGCGCGCTCATCGAGGGCAGCTGGCCGCGCATCGCCGAGACCGATCCCTGGCTCAGCCGGCCCATGCGCGGCGATCTGGGGCTGGACCTGCCGGAGCGGCGCATCGGCCTCGCCGCCCACGATTTCGCCCAGGGCTTCGGCGCCGCCGAGGTGGTGCTGACCTTCGCCGCCAAGGTGGGCGGCACCCAGAGCGTGCCCTCGCGCTTCGTGCAGCGGCTGAAGACCGTGGCGGGCGAGGCGGAATGGAATGCCGCCCGCGCCCGCGGCAGCCGCTGGGTTCAGGCCGCGCGCCGGCTGGACGATGCCCCCGCCGGCTTTCGGTGACGGAGGTCGAGACCTTCCTGCGCGATCCCTACTCCATCTATGCCCGTCATGTTCTCGGCCTCCTGCCGCTCGATCCGCTGGACGCCGCCCCCGGCGGGGCGGAACGCGGATCGGCCCTGCACGAGGCCATCGGCCGCTTCACCCAGGCGCATCCCCGCGATCTGCCGCCCGACGCGCTGGAACAGCTGCTGGAGGAAGGCCGCCGCGCCTTCGCCCCGCTCAAGGCCTTCCCCGCCGAGCATGCCCTGTGGTGGGCGCGGTTCGAGCGGGCGGCGGGCTTCCTCATCGCCTTCGAGCGGGAGCGGCGGGCGCATCTCGACCATGTGGTGGCGGAAGATGCCGGCAGCCTCGACATTCCGTTGGGGGGCATCACCTTCCGCCTCACCGGCCGGGCCGACCGCATCGAGGTGCGCCGCGACGGCCTGCTCAATATTCTCGACTACAAGACCGGCACGGCGCCGAGCGCGAAACAGGCCGCCTCGCTCTCGCCCCAGCTGCCGCTGGAGGCCGCCATGGCCCGGCGTGGGGCCTTTCCCAAGGCGCCGGCGGCGGATGTGGTCGATCTGCTCTATGTGGAACTGAAGGGCGGCGCGGCCGGGGGCGAGGAGAAGCCCATCCGCGTCAAGGACCGCGACACCATGGACCTCGCCGAGACCGCGCTCGCCGGCCTCGAAAGCCTGCTCAAGGCGTTCGAGAACGAGGCGCAGGGCTATCGCTCGCTGGCCGCGCCACAATGGTCCGGCACCTTCGGCACCTATGACCATCTCGCCCGCGTGCGCGAATGGGCGCTCTCCGGGGAGGAGGGCGAATGACCGCCGATCTCGCCGCCGAAGCCACTTCCCCTGCCGCCCGCGATCCCAAGTCCGAGGCGACGCGCCGCCAGTCGGAGGCCTCGCACCCCGCCTTCTCGGCCTGGGTGTCGGCCAATGCCGGCTCGGGCAAGACCCATGTGCTGGCGCGCCGCGTCATCCGCCTGCTGCTCGCCGGCACGCCGCCCGGGCGCATCCTGTGCCTCACCTATACCAAGGCGGCGGCGGCCAACATGGCGAACCGGGTGCTGGCCATCCTCGGCCGCTGGGTCCGCCTGCCCGATGGGGAGCTGGATGCCGCCATCCGCGAGACCGTGGGCTCGGCCCCCGACGCCGCATTGCGCGCCCGCGCCCGCCGGCTGTTCGCCGCGGCGCTGGAGACGCCCGGTGGGCTGAAGATCCAGACCATTCATGCCTTCTGCGGCGCGCTGCTGCATCGCTTCCCGTTCGAGGCGGACGTGGCCGCCGGCTTCGGCGAGCTGGACGAGGTGGGGCGGCAGGAGCTGATGGCCCGCATCCGCGCCGACCTCGTGGTGGCGGCCACCCGTGTGCCGAATGCGCCCCTTGGCGAGGCGCTGGCGCGGCTGACGCAGGACATGTCCGACAGTGGCCTTTCCGGCCTGCTGGAGGCCGCCATCGCCCTGCGCGCCCGCATCCTGCCGCTGGGCGATACGCCCCAGGCGCGGCGGGCGGCGGTTGCGCGGGCGCTCGGTCTTGCCGCGGATGCCAATGTGGCGGATCTGGAAGTGCAGATGCTGGCAAGCCCCCATTTGCCCCATTCCGAATGGGCGAGCGCTGCGGCAGAGCTTTCCGCCTCCGACAAGGCCACCGACCGCACGCGGGGCGACGATCTTCTGGCCGCCGCCGAGGCGGGGGACATGGCGTCCGGCCTTGCGGCCTGGCGGCGGGTGTTCTTCGGGTCGGAAGGGCCGCGCTCGGACCGGAACCTCTTCACCAAGGGCTTCGCCGACCGTGCCCCCGGCCTTGCCGCGCGGCTTCGGGACGAGCGCGACCGCCTCGCCGGCCTCGCCGACCAATTGCTCGGCGCCCGCACGCTGGAGCGCACCGAGGCCGCCCTGACCCTCGCGGCGGAAGCCGTCCGCCGCTACGAACAGGAGAAGGCCGCGCGCGGCCTGCTGGATTTTGACGACCTCATCGTCAAGGCCGCCCGGCTGCTCTCGGACCAGCCCACCTTCGTGCAGTACAAGCTGGACCAGGGCATCGACCACATCCTGGTGGACGAGGCGCAGGACACCAGCCCGCAGCAATGGCGGGTGGTGCAGGGCCTTGCCGACGATTTCTTCTCCGGCGCCGGCGCCCGGGAGGATGTGACGCGCACCCTGTTCGTGGTGGGGGACGAGAAGCAGTCCATTTTCTCCTTCCAGGGCGCAGACCCGCGGGCCTTCGGCGAGATGCGCGCCACCTTCGCCCGCAAGGCGGGGCCGGAGGCCCTGCGGCGGGTGGAACTGCCCCATTCCTTCCGCTCCGCCCCGGGCGTGCTGGAGGCGGTGGACCAGATCTTCTCCCGCCCCGAGGCCCATGACGGCCTTACGCTGGACGCCGTGGCCCCCGTGCATGCCGCCATCCGCGCCGATGCGCCGGCCCTGGTGGAGATCTGGCCCACCACCACGCCCGAGCCCGCGACCCAGCCCGACAACTGGCGCCGGCCGCTGGACGAGGCGCCGGCGGACGATCCGGTGAGCCGGCTCGCCCAGCGCATCGCCGGCTTCATCCAGGCCGGCATCGCGCAGGGCCTTGCCATCCCCTCGCGGCAGGGCAGGCCCATGCGCGCGGGCGACGTGCTGGTGCTGGTGCGCCGGCGCGGGCGGGTGTTCGAGGCGGTCATCCGCGCGCTGAAGGAGCTGAAGGATGCGCAGGTGGAAGTGGCGGGGGCCGACCGGCTGGTGGTGGCGGAGCACATCGCCGCCCTCGACCTGATGGCGCTGGGCGACGCGCTGGTCTCCCCCGACGACGACCTCGCGCTGGCGGCTCTGCTCAAGAGCCCGCTGTTCGGCCTCGCCGACGACGACCTCCTCGCCCTCTGCCCCGGCCGAGGCGGGCGGCTGGCGGACGCGCTCAAGGCGGCACCAGATGCGCGCCATGCCGCCGTCTGGGCGCGGCTTGCGGCATGGCGTGGGGAGGCGACTTCGTTGAGGCCGTTCGATTTCTACGCCCGGGTGCTGGGCCGCGACGGCGGGCGGCGCGCCATGCTGGCCCGGCTCGGCCCCGAGGCGGCGGACGTGCTGGACGAATTCATGGCGCTGGCCCGCGCCTACGAATCCACCGAGCCGGCCAGCCTCGCCGGCTTCCTCGCCTATCTGCGCCGGGGTGGCGCCGAGACCAAGCGCGACATGGAGAGCGGGCGCAACGAGGTGCGGGTGATGACCGTGCACGGCGCCAAGGGGCTGGAGGCGCCCATCGTCATCCTCGCCGACACGGTGGACATGCCGAAGGCGCGCTCCGCCGGCGGCCTTGTGAGCGTGCCGGGGCCGGAGGGTGAGGTCCCGGTGCTGGCCCCGCGCAAGGCGGAAGACCCCGAACGGCTCGCCACCGCCCGCGCCGCCGCCGCCGCGCGCGAGCTGGAGGAGCACCGGCGCCTGCTCTATGTGGCCCTCACCCGCGCCGAGGATGCGGTGATCGTCTGCGGCGCCGAGACCCGCGCGCCGGCCAAGGACAAGGCCCATGCCCGGCCGGAGGGCTGCTGGTACGAGCTGGTGCGCGCCGCTCTCGCCGGGGAGGCGCAGGAGCGGGACGCCCTTGGCTTCGAGGGGCGGGTGCTGCGCTGGAACAAGGGGCCGGGCCTCGCCGTGGCCGGGCCGGCGGCGCCCTCGTCCGTGGTTGGGGAGGCGGCGGCGCTGCCCGCCTTCCCGCATCCGCCGGCGCCCCAACCTGCGCCGCGCCTGCTGCGCCCGTCCAAAGCCGAAGCCGCCGGTCCCTCGCCCCTGCGCACGCCGGGGCCCGAGACGGCGCTCTCGCCGTTGGTGCGAGGCGACCTCGTCCACCGCCTGCTCGCCGGCCTGCCCGATGTGCCGGTGCCCGAGCGCGTGGCGGCGGGCCTGAGGCTGCTGCGGCACGCGGCAGACAAGGTGGCGGACGACATCCATCGGGAGGTGCTGGAGGAAGCACTCGGCGTCATCGGCCATGCGCCGCTCGCGGACCTGTTCGGCGCGGGAAGCCGGGCGGAAGTGCCCGTCATTGGCCGGTTGAAGGCACAGGAGGGTGCGGATTTTCATGTTTCCGGCCGCATCGACCGGCTGGCGGTGACGCCCGGCCTCCTGATCGTCGCCGATTTCAAGACCGACCGCACTCCACCCCAGCGGCCGGAAGACGTGGCGGAGGCTTATGTGGCGCAGCTCGCCGTCTATGGCGCCCTTCTGTCGCAGGTGTTCGCCGGGCGCGCTTTCGAGGCCCGGCTCGTCTATACGGCGGGTCCTCGCGTTTTCCGGCTCGAGTCCACCCGCCTGCAGGCGGCACTGGCGCGGCTCGGCCTCACCTCGCCGTGACGGTGCCTTGACGAGGAGGGGAGGGGCTCCCTACGTTCGGTCTCAACATTCAGTGGTTCCCCCGGTTCTCCCCTACGAGGTCTGCCATGGCGGTCGAGAAGGTTTCGGATCAGAGTTTTGAACAGGACGTGCTGAAGTCCGGCGCGCCCGTCATCGTGGACTTCTGGGCCGAATGGTGCGGTCCTTGCCGCATGGTGGCCCCCATCCTCGAGGAAGTGTCCGGCGAGATGGGCGAGAAGATCCGCATCGTGAAGCTGAACGTGGATGAGAATCCCGCCACCGCTTCCAAGTACGGCATCATGTCCATCCCCACCCTGCTGTTGTTCAAGGACGGCAAGATCGCCTCCCGCCAGGTGGGCGCCGCCCCCAAGGCGAAGCTGGTGCAGTGGATCAACGGCGCGATCTGATCGGGTCCCGCTTTGAAAACCGGAGCCGCCGCTGCCTGCCGGCAACGGCGGCTTTGCCTTGTCCGGATGCCGTCAGAACTGCGCCACCGCACGGGCGAGGGATGATCGCCCGTCATCGAATGCGGAGGCCGGCCTTGCCCGCCACGGCCGGTCGAGGCACAGGCCCGCGTCGTTGAGCCGTGCCGCCTCGGCCCGCGCCTCGCCTTCGTTGGCATAACGGCGCGCCTCCCGGGGAAAGAAGGCGCCGCCCGGAATGACGAGGGTGGCACCGTCATCGGTGGTCATGCGGGTCTCGCTGCCATCGAAGAAGATCCAGCCGCATGGCGCCGCAGGCACCAGCCGCGCCACCACGTGGGATGGGGCGAAGCCGCGGGCCTGTGGCGCGGAACGCCGGCTGTGGAAGGGAAAGCCAAACATGGTCGCAAGTCCCTCTTCTGCCGCCTGGACCCCGCCTCGCAGGTCCTCGTGGGCTGTGAAGGGGAAATGCCGGCGCGCTGGAGACGTTCCTGGTCCGGCGATCGCCGCGGCTTACAAAAGGGTGATGGCCGGGCGCCGCAGGCCGCCAGTCCTCAATAGCTGACGGCGGCGAGATAGAGCCCGGCGGCCGGCGCCATGGGGCCGCAGCGGGTGCGGTCGGCGGCCTTCAGAGCGGCCTCCAGATCGTCCGCGCTCCAGCGGCCCTCGCCCACACGCATCAGCGAGCCCACCATGGACCGCACCTGATGGTGCAGGAAGGACCGCGCCGAGGTGACGATGCGGATCTCGTCGCCGGAGCGGAAGACGTCCAGTTGGTCCAGCGTCTTCAGCGGCGATGCGGCCTGGCACTCGGCGGCGCGGAAGGTGGAGAAATCGTGCTTGCCCAAAAGCCGCTGGGCGGCATCGTGCATGGCACCGGCATCGAGCTTCTGCGGGATGCGCCAGGCGCGGTCCCGGTCGAGGGCGAGGTCCGGCCGCCGGTTGACGATGCGGTAGAGGTAGTGCCGCTTGATGGCGGAGAAGCGGGCGTCGAACGTGTCCGGCACTTCCTCCGCGTGGAGGACAGCGATCGGGTGGGGGCGCAGCTGGGCGGTCATCGCGTCCCGCACCGTATCGCACCGCCAGTGCCGCGACAGGTCCACATGGGCCACCTGGCCGGTGGCATGAACACCGGCATCGGTGCGCCCGGCCCCGGCCACCAGCACGTCCTCGCCGCAGAAGCGCCGGAATGCCTGCGCCAGCGCGCCCTGCACGGTCTCCCGGTCGGCCTGGATCTGCCAGCCGGCATAGGAGGTGCCATCATATTCGATGGTGAGCTTGTAGCGGGGCATGAGGCTGAAGCGGCTCAGGCGAGCCGGGTGCCTGGCGGAACGGCGTTTCCATTGAGAAAGCTCGACGCCCCCGCCGGCTGCTTGCCGGCCTTCTGCAATTCCACCAGCCGCACCGCGCCGGTGCCGCAGGCGATGGTGAGGCGGTCGTCCAGCACCTCGCCGGGGACGCCCGCGCCGTCCGCCAAGGTTGAGCGCAGCACCTTCACACGGATCTCGTCCGGCCCCAGCGGGAACCAGGCGCCGGGGAAGGGCGCGAGCCCGCGGATGCGATCATGCACCACCTGCGCCGGCTGCGACCAGTCGATGCGGGTCTCCGTCTTCTCGATCTTGGCCGCATAGGCGACGCCCGCCTCCGGCTGGGGGGTGAAGGCGAGGCCGCCGCGCTCCAGCGCCGCCAGAGCGCGCGCCATCAGGTCGGCCCCCAGCACCATCATGCGGTCGTGGAGGTCGCCCGCGGTCATGTCGGGACCGATGGGGATGCGCTCCACGAGGCCCACGGGGCCGGTGTCGAGGCCTTCCTCCATCTGCATCACGCAAACGCCCGTCGCCTCGTCCCCGGCCATGATGGCGCGCTGGATCGGCGCCGCGCCGCGCCAGCGGGGCAGCAGCGAGCCGTGCAAATTGAGGCAGCCGAGCCGCGGCGCGGCAAGGATCGCCGGCGGCAGGATGAGGCCATAGGCCACCACCACGGCGACGTCCGCGTCATGGACGGCAAATTCGGCCGCCGCCTCGGCGCTGCGCAGGCTTTTCGGGGTCAGCACCTTGAGGCCGAAGCGCTCGGCCACCTGGTGGACCGGGGAGGGGGTGAGGTCGAGCCCGCGCCGGCCGGCCGGAGCGGGCGCGCGAGTATAGACCGCCACCACCTCATGCCCGCGGCCGACGATCTCGGAAAGGGTCGGCACGGCGAAATCCGGCGTCCCCATGAAGACGATGCGCATGCTGCCTGATCCGGGCCGGTCCGGCCTGCCGAAGTCCGGTCAGGTCCGCGCGGCGGTTGAGCGAAACGACCCGGATGCCAGGGGGCATCAACGGGGAGGGCGTGGCGGGGTCCGGGCGTCAGACCTCGTCCTTGTGCCGCGCCTGCTTGGTGAACTTCTTGATCACCCGGTCGCGCTTCAGCTTGGAGATGTGGTCGATGAAGAGCACGCCGTTCAGGTGGTCGATCTCGTGCTGCACGCAGGTGGCGAACAGCCCGTCCGCCGCCACTTCGCGCACCTGCCCCTCGATGTCCTGGAAGCGCACGGTGACCCGCGCCGGCCGTTCCACCTCCTCGTAATATTCGGGGATGGAGAGGCAGCCCTCGCTGTAGACCGAGGTTTCCTCGGACGCCGCGATGATCTCGGGGTTGATGAGGGCGATGGGCTTCTTCGCCTCGCCCTCGCGGGCGACATCAATGGTGACGACGCGCTTCTGCACGCCCACCTGGATCGCGGCCAGGCCGATGCCCGGCGCGTCGTACATGGTGTCGAACATGTCCTCCACGAGCTTGCGGATCTCGCCGTCGATTTTCTCGACCGATGCCGAGAGGGTGCGGAGCTTGGGCTCGGGGATGATGAGGATGGGTCGCGTCGCCATTCCCGCGAGATAAGCGAAGCTGCGGATTTGGTCAATATGTTCGCTGTTTGTTCGGACGAAGAATCGCGGTAGAAGGTGTCATGCAGGAGGCGCTGTTCAGCCTGGCGGGCCATGCCGTCACCCTGGCCGAGGCCGCAGCCCTCGGCGCGGGGCTGCTTGCGCTTGTTGTGTTTCTGGCCTTCGTCTCCAGTGTGCGCCAGTCGCGGGCGCGGGCCACCGCAGCCGCCGAGGAGGCGCTCCGGCGCGACGAAATGGATCGCCGGCTGCGCGAGCTCGTCCGTGTCCAGGCGGAAACCGCGGGCCGGGTGCAGAGCATGACGGAAGTGCTCGCCCACCGGCAGAGCGAGCTTGCCCGCGCGGTGGCGGACCGGCTCGACGCCACTTCCCACCGCATCGGCGAGACGCTGTCCACCACCGCCCGCGCCACCCATGAGAGCCTGACCCGCATCGCCGAGCGCCTCGTGATGGTGGAGCAGGCGGAGCGCAGCCTCACCGACCTCTCCGCCCAGGTGGTCGCGCTCAAGGAGACCCTGGCCAACAAGCAGGCGCGGGGTGCCTTCGGACAGGCGCGCATGGAGGCCATCGTGGCGGACGGCCTGCCGCGCGGCAGCTTCGCCTTTCAGCACACCCTTTCCAACGGCAGGCGGCCGGACTGCGCCATCTTCCTGCCCGGCGACCCGCGCCCGCTGCTGGTGGATTCCAAATTCCCGCTGGAGGCGGTCACCGCCTTCCGCGAGGCGCCCTCGGCCGACATCCGCAAGGCGGCGGGGCAGAGGCTGCGCAACGACCTCCTGAAGCACGTCTATGATGTGGCCGAGCGTTATTTCGTGCCGGGCGAGACCCAGGACGTGGCCCTCATCTTCGTACCCTCCGAATCGGTCTACGCGGAGATTTCCGAGCATTTCGACGGCGTGGTGCAGGAGGCCTACCGCCTGCGCGTGGTGCTGGTCTCGCCGTCTTTGCTCATGCTGGCGGTGCAGGTGGTGCAGGCCATCGCCAAGGATGCTCGCATGCGCGAGGCGGCGGACCGGGTGCGCGCCGAAGTGGCGGCGCTGGTGACCGACGTGACCCGGTTGCGCGAGCGGGTGGGCGAGCTCGCCAGGCATTTCGCGCAGGTGGGCGACGATGTGGGCCGGGTCATGGTCTCCGCCGACAAGATCGCCCGCCGGGGCCTGCGCCTGGAGCAGCTGGATTTCGAGACCCCCCTGAACGAGCCGGAAGGGGAGAAGGTCTCGCCGCTCAAGTGACGCCGCCAGCCTCGTCAGCTCCGTCTGCGGCCGATGGGGCCGGGGTGGCATGTGTGCCCCCGCTGCGGTTTCGCCGCTCCCGCCGCAAGGGCTGTCGCGACGCGGGGACCGCAAGGCGGGAAAGGGTGAAGCACCATCTTGCGCGGGGGGCCGGTCGGCCCGATCCTACAAGGCCGTGACGATTCGCGTGCCGGTTGCGGCGTGCCTCACCGAGTTTAGGAAAACATGCCCGAATTGCCCGAGGTGGAGACCGTCCGCCGCGGTCTCATGCCCGTCCTGCAGGGTGCCGTGATCGAAAGCGCCGAGGCCCGCCGGCCGGACCTGCGCTGGCCCCTGCCTGAGAACTTCGCCGAACGCCTCGCCGGACGCCGGGTCGAGGCCATCGGGCGCCGCGCCAAATACCTCCTCGCCGACCTGGATGGCGGGGAGGTGATGATCCTGCATCTCGGCATGTCGGGGTCCATCCGCATCGAGGGCGCGCCGGTGAAGGGCCGGCCCGGTCGCTTCCATCATCCGCGCGCGGCCGGCGGCCCGCACGATCACGTGGTGCTGCACCTGGCCGGCGGCGCCACCGTGACCTTCAACGATCCCAGGCGCTTCGGGGCGATCCTGATCGTGCCCTACGACCAGATCATGTCCCATCCGCTGCTGGCGGGCCTGGGGCCGGAGCCCCTGGGCAACGGCTTCAATGCGGAGTATCTCGCCCGCGCCTGCGCCCGCCGCCACACCTCGCTCAAGGCGGCGCTGCTGGACCAGAAGCTGGTGGCCGGGCTCGGCAACATCTATGTCTGCGAGGCGCTGTTCCGAGCCGGCCTGTCGCCGCGCCGCCTCGCCCACACCATTGCCACCACCGAGGGCGCCCCCACGCTCAGGGCGGAGCGGCTCGTCACCGCCATCCGCGACGTGCTGCGCGAGGCGATCCATGCCGGCGGCTCCTCCCTGCGCGACCACCGCCAGGTGAATGGCGAGCTCGGCTATTTCCAGCACACCTTCAAGGTCTATGACCGCGAGGGCCAGCCCTGCCAGACGCTGCGCTGCAAGGACACCATCAGGCGCATCGTGCAGAACGGGCGCTCCACCTTCTATTGCCCCACCTGCCAAAGGTAGCTTGCCAAAGGGTGCCTGCCAAAGGCGGGGCAGGCCTGCACGGGGACTGTGCGGCATTGCCTCTTCGCCTTCATCCCACGACGCGATAGAGCACGGTGACCGCGGGCTCTGCGTCGGCGGGAGGAGGTGCCGGTGTCACGCCGGACGACGAGGAGGAATGGGATGGCATACGAGACGATCCTGGTGGAGCAGCACGACCGCGTGGGGCTCATCCGGCTGAACCGCCCCAAGGCGCTCAACGCGCTCAACGGCCAGCTCATCGGCGAGCTGAACGCGGCGCTCGACGCGTTCGAGCAGGATCGGGGCATCGGCTGCGTCGTGCTGACCGGGTCGGAGAAGGCGTTTGCGGCCGGCGCCGACATCAAGGAGATGCAGGCCTTCACCTATCCGGCGACCTATCTCGACGATTTCATCACCTCATGGGAGCGCCTGTCCCGCGCCCGCAAGCCGGTGATCGCGGCGGTGGCGGGCTTTGCGCTGGGCGGCGGCTGCGAGCTTGCCATGATGTGCGACTTCATCCTTGCCGCCGACACGGCGAAGTTCGGCCAGCCCGAGATCAAGCTGGGCGTGATGCCCGGCGCCGGCGGTACCCAGCGCCTCACCCGGTTCGTGGGCAAGTCGAAGGCCATGGAGATGTGCCTCACCGGCCGCCTCATGGACGCCGCCGAGGCCGAGCGCGTGGGCCTCGTCTCCCGCGTGGTGCCGGCCGCCGAACTGGTGGACGAGGCAATGAAGGTGGCGGCGGCCATTGCCGGCATGTCGGCCACCGTGGCGATGCAGACCAAGGAGAGCGTGAACCGCTCCTACGAGACCACGCTGGCCGAGGGCATCCGCTTCGAGCGGCGGGTGTTCCAGGCCCAGTTCGCGCTCGCCGACCAGAAGGAAGGCATGTCCGCCTTCATCGAGAAGCGCCCGGCGAAGTTCGAGCATTGACGATTTGGGCGGGGGCGATGCCGGCTGCGCGGCGCCGTGGTTGCCGCCCGGCTGCCGGCAGGCCCGGGCTATGGCTGGTGGCGTGACACTTGTTCCATTGCCTCGCCCGGGCCGGGAGAGGTTCCACGGTGGATCCCCCTGTGTTCGCCGCGCCCACGGGCGCGGTCGATCGCAGGGGGGCAGGCTCCAGGTGGGTTCCGCTGTCACGGCTGAGCTTGTTCACAGCTTTCGATCACATGGTGTGCAGGTGTTATTGACACGTCCCACGCACCCCCTTATGTGAAGCGCTCCTGACGGCCCCGGGCCGTCCGGGGCCCAGGTGGCGGAATTGGTAGACGCGCTGGTTTCAGGTACCAGTGGTGAAAGCCGTGGAGGTTCGAGTCCTCTCCTGGGCACCAACAACTTCTGAAAGCATGCCAGCTCAAGAAGTTCAGCCTTATCAGAGTGTTGCGCTAGCCCGACTGTGCTACAAGGGTGCGCAACGATGCTCTTCAGGCTGGTTCGTCCCGTGAGACGAAAAGGCGCGCGCAATCATCAGTTCGTCCGGCGAATTCCAACCGATGTCCGTGATCGGGCGGTGGGTACGACGCTGCACGTTCTGGTGGGGTCACAGACCATCGCCCTCACCATTTCGGAGAAGGCTGCGAGTGTCCGCGTATCGCTGCGAACCGATGACCCTGCCGAGGTCAAGCGCCGGACGGCGGAGATTGACGCCTATCTCGATACGGTCTGGAAGGCGCTGCGTGTCTCGGCGCCTGTTTCCCTGACGCACAAGCAGGCCACCGCTCTGGCTGGCGAACCCTATTGCTCCTGGGCGGACTCGGATCGCGGCTGGAGCCTTGCAGTCGAGCATGTCGAAGGCAGGGGAATGGTGATCGCCGAGGACTGGTGGGAGGACGAGGAGACCGCGGTGTGGGGGAGCGCTGGCCGGCAGATTCGCAAAGCACATGATGCCGAGAAACTGGAGGCGGTCCTCGGATCTGTTGCTGACCGCTTCTTGCGAGCCAAGAGGATCGCCCTCCTTGAGCCGCACGGGAATTTCCTTCGCGGTGGCGACAGGGTGGCGACAATGCCATCCATCGGCCGGCCTAGCGCCAGGGGCTCGCTAGAAAGTCGTTTTTGATTTCAATGCGTTGAAATGGTGCCGGATGAGGGGATCGACCCCCCGACCTTCGGTTTGCAAAGCCGATGGGAGGCTCCGTTGCGACCACAAGCAGGCGGATTGCGCTGGAAGCGGCCCGCGTCACGCGTCACGCGTCAAACGCCAGGACAGGCAGGGCCAGATGCTGTTCACCTCGCCCGGGCGAAGGGACCGGCGCCAGCCTGAAGCCAACACTGCGGATGGTCTCGACCCGGGTCGCCGAGCGAAGGACGCCGAGCTTTCGGCGCACATAGCCCATGTAGACATCGACGGAGTTCATTGATACCGGCTCATCCCACACATAGGTGAGGATGTTTTCTCGGCTAAGGGGTTTCCCGGCATTGCGCATCAGGAATTCGAGCAGGTGGAATTCGCGCAAGGTGAGCTCAACCTGCTGCTGGCCGGACCTCGCCTCGCGCGTCTGCCGGTCGAGGACGAGGTCCCCGACCGACAGGCATGCCTCCGAGGCTCCGGCGGGCGCCAGGCGGCGGCGCAGCAGAGCCCGCAAGCGGGCGAGCAGCTCTTCGAGTGCGAACGGCTTGACGAGATAGTCGTCGGCTCCCGCATCGAGACCGCGCACACGCTGGCCCACGTCGGCGCATGACGAGAGGAGCAGCATCCCCGGTGCCTCGCCGGACCGGACCAGAGCGCGGCAAATGTCGAGCCCGTCCATGTCCGGCAGCCGGGCATCGAGAACCATGAGGCCGTAGCCCCCTGCGAGTGCCGCCTCCTGGCCCTCGCGTCCTCGGATCTTCCAGTCGACGCAATATCCGGCGCTGCCGAGGCTCTTGGAAAGGACGCTGCCGTGATCGGCGTCACCGTCGATGAGCAGAAGTTTCACGGGCGGCATTGCGAGTCCTTTCCGGCTTCCTCTTGTCGAACGGATCGGCTCCGCTGGTCGTGTCCATGGCCCGTGGCCGAGCATCGCCGAGAGCGACGACGGGAGCGGGGCCGGAACAGCGCTGGGATGCCTTGGCGTATCCTCCGTACGGCTGGCGAGCATATCCGCGGCACCGGGCGCGGAATATTTCACCTTCGGGCAATGGCAGTCGCCGTGACGGGGATAGGGAAACCCGGACGACCTTTCACTTCCCTAAAGGGTAATGGCCATCGCCGGCGTGATTGCTGAATGTCAAGACAGTCGAAATCGGGAGCGTCAGCGGACGCAATTCGCCCGTTTCGATTTTGAACAGCACAGAATGCGGCGGGATCAAGAAGGCGAGAGCCTCAAAATCGCCCGCCATGCGTGAAGGGGGGAAGTCGATGCAAGGAACGATTTTGAAGGCCACGGCCGTGGGCACCCTGATGCTGCTTGCGGGTGCCGGAATGGCCCATGCGGGCTCGGTGACCCAGCCCGGCGAAACGGTGGGCCTCGCCACCGGTGCGCCGCTGCCGGAGGGCCTCTATTTCGTGAACACAGCCGACTGGGGCTGCCGCAACACCTCGCCTGATACCACCTGCGTGGGCGTGGACATCCCCGTGCTGGCCTGGGCCTCGCCCGTGTTCCTGTTCGGCGGGCGGCTCCAGTTGCTCGCCGCCGTGCCGGTGGTGGAAGTGGGCGTCGAGAATGCCGACTACATCTCGGGCTTCTACAATCCCTGGTTCGCCGCCCAGCTCGCCTGGAACCTCGGCAACGGCTTCGGCTTCAGCTACCTGGCGGGCTTCTACCTCGGGGTGGACACGGGGGTCGCCTTCGATTCCACCTCGTTCAACCAGCGCTTCGCCCTGAGCTACACGGCGGACGGCTGGAACCTCACCGCCAACGCCATCTGGGGCATCCAGGCCGCCGGCGACACCAACACCATCAATCCCGACTTCCTGAACGTGGACCTCACCGCCACCAAGAAGATCGGCAAGTTCGAGATCGGTCCGGTCGCCTATTACTCGACGGACCTCAATTCGCCGGTGCCGCTCTATAGGAAGCAGAGCCAGTTCGCGGTGGGCGGCCTCGTCGGCTACGATTTCGGCCCGGTGATTGCGCAGGCCTACCTCACCACGGATGTCTACGAGGAGAATTACGGCGGCACCGACACGCGCGGCTGGTTCCGCCTCATCGTGCCGCTGTGGAATCCCCCGCCGGCTCAGACGGCCCTGCTTCACAAGTGAAGCACGGTAGCTGAGGTTCCCCCGTGTGCAGGTGAGCATGACCCGACCGGCCTCCCGCGGGGCCGATCGGGGTCATCGCCGATTTCCGGCGCCGGCTCACAACATCATCTTGTGGTGGCGGCGGTCAGACGCTAGCCTCAAAAAAAACAGTCCCAGGGAAGAGACATCGGAGGGCACGCCGTTGTTGCGGCCACTCGACCATGCCGTTTCGGCCGCGAACAGCGGTATCGTGACCGTGATATGCACCGAGGCAGACGCCGAAGACTTCGTCCGAACGGTGAGACAAGCTGCAGCCGGCGGGAGTTTTGCGGCGCTCCTGGTTTTTTTCTCGCCTGCCTTCGATGCGGCGCCGCTCGCCCACTCGCTGCTCAGGGAGGTTCCGGTCCCCGAGCAGCTCGGATGCTCGACGGCCGGCGAGATCGGGCCGTTCGGCCCCATGGACGGGGGCGCCGTGGCGCTCCTCTTTCCGGCCGATGCCTTTCACTGCGTTAGCGGCCTCGTGACCGAGATCTCCCGGCACGGCTTCGAGCGCGGCGCCGCCTGTGCATCAGCGCTCGTGGACCGGCTCGGCCGGCTTGCCGGCCGAGAGCTGGAAGGTTCCGCTTTCGCCCTCACGCTCATCGACGGCCTCTCCAACCGCGAGGAGGTGATGGTTTCCGCCTTCCATGCGGGTCTGCGCAACCTGCCCCATGTGGGGGGCTCGGCCGGCGACGGTCTCGCCTTCCGGGAAACCTGGATCATCCATAACGGCACGGCCCACCGGGATGCGGCGCTCCTTTGCCTCTTCTCCACCCAGGTGCCGTTCCGGATCTTCAAGTCCGACCATTATCAGCCGACCGACGTCCGCCTCGTCGTGACGGAATGCGACGCCGAGCATCGGATCGTCACCGAGATGAACGGCGCCACCGCGACCGTCGAATATGCCGAGATGGTCGGCCTCAATCCCGCGAGCCTGTCGCCCATGAGCTTCGCCTCCCATCCCCTCGTGGTGAAGATCGGAGACGACTATTTCTGCCGCTCCATCCGCCGGGTGGAAGACAAGGGGCTGTCCTTCTTCTGCGCCATAGACAAGGGCGTCGTGCTCACCCTCGCCCGTAGCTACGACATGGCCGACAGCGTCGACCGGACCCTGGGCAGGCTCGATGCCGAGCTCGGGGGCTTGGACATCGTGCTCGGCTTCGAGTGCGTGCTGCGCCGCGTGGAGGCGGAGAGCCGGCAACTCACCCTGCGTGTCGCCGACCGCTATCGCCATTACAATGTGGTCGGCTTCCACACTTACGGCGAACAGTACAACGCGATGCATATCAACCAGACCTTCACCGGCATCGCCTTCGGCCAGCCGGAGGCCGCAGTGCCCGGTGGCGGAGTTGGAACGTGAGCGACATCATCCTTGGCACATGCGGTCCGATCGCGGGGCCCCACCCGGCAGGGCAGCCCCTCACGCGCGCCGAGCGCATCGAGAAGGTAAATGCGGTCCTTATCGAGCGCGCCGAACGCATCATGGAAAACCAGGCGAGCGCCTACTCGCTGTTCCAGACCGCGATCATCCTGCAGGAGCAGGTCCATAAGCGCACGGAAGAGTTGCTCGCCGCCAAGTTCCGGCTTGAGAAAAGCAACAGGGACATGCTTGAGGCGAAGGAGGCCGCGGAAGTGGCCAACCGCTCGAAGAGCACATTCCTCGCGGCCGCGGGCCACGATCTGCTGCAGCCGCTGAATGCCGCGCGCCTGCTCGTGTCCCTGCTGGCCGAGCATTCGCTCGCGCCCGGCGGCCTGAAGCTGGTGGAGCAGGTGGACCGCGCCCTCTCGTCCATCGAGGATCTGATCAAGAGCGTCCTCGACATCTCCAAGCTCGACGCAGGCGTCATGGTGCCGAACATGGACGTGGTGTCCATACGCGAGATTCTGGCGGCGGTGGCCGGCGAGTTCGCGCCGGTTGCCTTCCAGAAAGGGCTGCGGCTGTCCGTCAAGTCACCGGATGTGATCGTCCGGAGCGATCCGATGCTGCTCAAGCGCATCCTGTCGAACCTCGCATCCAATGCCGTCCGCTATACCGCATCCGGCGGCGTTCTCCTCGGTGCGAGGCAGCGGGGCGAGCAACTCAGGATTGACGTGGTCGACACGGGGATCGGCATCCCGCCGGACCAGAACGAAGCCATATTCAGGGAATTCCATCGCGGACCCGCCGTCTGCGGCGACGCCGCCTTTGGGAGCGGCCTCGGCCTCGGCCTCGCCATCGTCCGCCGCATGACGGACGCGCTCGGGCACACGCTCGCGTTTCGCTCGGTGGAAGGCCGTGGCTCCATTTTCTCCCTGAGCGTGCCGATCGCCACCCGGGAAGGCACGGTGGTCGATGTGGCGCGGCTCGCCGCTCCAAGCGCATATCGCCTCAGGGGCGCGCACATCATGCTCGTGGAGAACGACCGGCCGGTCGTGGAGGCGATGTCGGCGCTGATGGAACGCTGGCACTGCAGCATGCGCTTCGCCCGCGACGTGGCCTCCAGCGTGGCGCTCGCAAGCGACCAGCATTTCGCGCCGGACCTTCTCGTCGTGGATTACCATCTCGACAACGGATTGTGCGGGCTCGACGTGGTCGATGCGGTGCGTGCCGCAACCGGGCGGCTGGTCCCGACCATCATCACCACCGCTGACCATTCGCCCGAGGTCGAGGCGCGGGTGGGGGCCCGCGGCTTTCCGCTCCTGCGCAAGCCCCTGAAGCCGGCGGAACTGCGCGCGCTGATCACGCACTGCCTGTCGTGATGCGACCTGGCAGGGACGGATCTGGCAGGGACGGATCTGGCAGGGGCGGGTGACGCGCCCGGCCTTGCCACGATCCTCGATGGTTCGTGAAGCGCGCCGTCCTGCCTCAGGGGCTGAAGCGCGGCGGAAGGGTCTCGGACAGTGCTTCGAAATCGATTTTCGCAGTTTCGATGACGACCTGCGTGCGGCTGTAGACGCCGAGCTTGCGCAGGATTTCGGAAACGTGCGCCTTCACCGTCCGTTCGCAGACGTCGAGCTCGTGGGCGATCTGCTTGTTGAGAAGGCCCAGGCGCAGCATCTGCAGAACGCGCAACTGCTGGGGTGTCAGGGCGGCCAGCCGCGCCAGGAGGTCGTCGCAGGCGTCCCCCGAGAGGGCCGGCCGCGCGCCGCCGAGGCATTGCGGCAGGTGGACGGCGCCAGCCATGACCTCGGTGATGGCGCTGGCGATTTCCGCCTTGGTGGAGGATTTGGGCACGTATCCCGCCGCCCCGTAGGATAGCGCCTGCTGAACGATGCGCGTGTCCTCGAAGCTGGACACGATCACCACGGGCAGTTCGGGAAAACGGGCCCGGACCTCGAGCAGCCCCTCGAAGCCCTCGGTGCCCGGAATGGTGAGGTCGAGCAGGACAAGATCGAAGGCGAGCTCAGTGGCATTGATCATCGCCACCGCATCGGCGATGGAGGTGGCCTCCCGGATTTCGGACCCCGGACACGCAACATTGACGGCGCTGTGCAGCGCCTCGCGAAACAGCGGGTGGTCATCGACAATCAGGACCCGGCTCACCTCGGCCACGCTCCCACTCCCTTCCAGCAGGCCGCCGGAGCGCGGACGTTTCCCCCGTCCCGCTCCGGCGGCCCTTCGGGGTCGGACCGGTCCGGTCCGACCCATTCTCTCAACCGAACACCTTCCGGCCAATCGAGGCGGCCTCGGCCGGAGGCCGGCCGGGGCCGCCCGTCCGGTCATTTTCCGGCGACCTGCTTCGGCAGGCGGAACGCCCAGAAGGAGCCACCCTGGCTGATATTCTTCACCAGCTTGGCGACCTCTCCGCCCCACAGGGGCACCGCGCCGCCCCACCCCACGGTGACGCCCACGAACTGCTCGCCGTCCTGCACCCAGGTGACGGGGGAGCCGACGATACCGGAGCCTGTCTGGAACTTCCACAGTTCCTGTCCGGTCGCAGCGTCGAACGCCTTGAGGTAGCCTTCCGGCGTGCCGGTGAACACGAGCCCGCCGGCGGTGGTGAGCACCCCGCCCCAGAGCGGCGCGCTGTTCTTGTACTCCCACTTGACCTCGCCAGTGGCGGGATCAATCGCCTTGAGCGAGCCGATATGGTCATCGAAGATCGGCTTGATCGTGAAGCCGGCGCCGAGATAGGCCGCGCCCTTCTTGTAGGCGACCGGCTCGTTCCAGATGTCCATGCCCCATTCGTTGGACGGCACGTAGAACAGCTTGGTGTCCGGCGAATAGGCCATCGGCATCCAGTTCTTCCCGCCGAGGAACGAGGGCACGGCGAACACCGACTTGCCCTTCTTGCCTTCCGCCGCCTCGGTGGGATCGCCGGGCCGGTTGTCGTCGATGTAGATCGGCCTCCCCTTGGCGTCGATGCCTTTCGCCCAGGTGATGTTCTTCACGAACGGCGAGGCCGAAAGGAAGGCACCATTGGTGCGGTCGAGCACGTAGAAGAAGCCGTTGCGGTCAGCGGTTGCGCCGGCCTTGATGGTCTTTCCACCTTTCTCAAGGGTGAAGGGGATGAATTCGTTCACCCCGTCGAAGTCCCAGCCGTCGTGGGGCGTGGTCTGGAACCCCCACCTGATCTCGCCGTTCTCCGGGTCGATCGCGAGACGGGACGCCGTCCACTTGTTGTCGCCGGGCCGCAGGTGCGAGTTCCAGGGCGCGGGATTGCCGGTGCCGAAATAGATGAGCTTGGTGTCGGGATCGTAGGTGCCGCCAAGCCAGGTGGCCCCGCCGCCATTCTTCCACATGTCGCCCGGCCAGCTCTCGTTGAGCTTGCCGGTCATGGTGGACGGCTTGCCTTCGAGCGTGCCGGTGAAGCCTTCGATCACGGGGCGCGACCAGACGAGCTCGCCGGTCTCGGGATTGCGCGCGTCGACCCGTCCGACGATTCCGAATTCGCCGCCCGACACGCCCGTGACGATGAGCGGCCCGTACTTCTCCGAGGGGACGATGAGCGGCGCCGCGGTGCTGGAATAGCCTGCCTGGTAGTCTTCCAGCGTCTTGTTCCAGATCACCTTGCCCGTCTTCTTGTCGAGGGCAATCAGGTGGGCATCGAGGGTTCCGAAGAACACCTTGTTGCCGAGGATGGCGGCGCCGCGGTTGATGACGTCGCAGCAGGGCAGGATGCCTTCCGGCAGGCGGGCACCATACTCCCATTTCTTCTCGCCGGTCCGCGCATCGACGGCATAGATGCGGCTGTAGGAGCCGGTGACGTAGATGATGCCGTCGTGGACCAGAGGCTGGCTTTCCTGGCCGCGCTGCTTCTCGCCGCCGAACGAGAAGGACCAGGCAGGCGTGAGCTGCTTGATGTTCGACGCGTTGAGGACCTTCAGCGGGCTGTAGCGCTGGCCCTGGGGGCCGAGGCCGTAGGTCACGACGTCGCCGGTGGTGGCCTGATCGTTCATCAGGTCATTGATGGTGGGCCCCTCGGCCTTCGCCGCACTGGTGGCCAGCACCGCAGCGATGCACGCTCCCGCCGTCGACATCAGAAATCGCTTCAACCCCATGCTTTCCTCCCTCGTCCGGGCTGTGCTGCCCGTTGGTTGGTTCTGTTGATGCGCGAGGCGGACGTACGCCCTACGTCACTGTTCCCCGGCAACGGGGAGCGCGGTGACTCCGTAGGGGGAGCAGATCGCATCGAGGCGGCCGCTCGCCCGCAGATCGCCGAGCGCCGCGCCGAGGGCATCGGCGAGGTCGCGGCTGTCCGCGCGCACCGCGATGCCGACCGTCCAGGATCGCTTTGCCAATCCCGGCATGGCGGGCAGGGCAAGAGCGGTATGTCGGGGCGTGCGGCGAACGACCCATTCGAGCTGCGCACGCGGCGCCATGAGCGCCGGCGCAGCGCCGGTGGTGAATGCCTCCTCGGCGTCGGCGAAGCGTCGTCCGCGCACCACCGAATTGCGCAACTGGCCGTGGAACGCGCTGGTGAGGAAGAAATCGGAGATGGTGTCGTTCTCCACGGCGATCTTCGTGGCGCCGAAGCGGGCGAGACTGCCCACCTCCGGCACCACCGCCGTGTCGTGGAGCACCGCGAGCTCCTCCCGGAAATAGGCGCAGCACAGGAAGGCGTCGTCATTCCTCGCCGCGAGCGCGTGGTCGAGCGGGACGTGCATCATCACGTCCGCGACCTTCCGCTCCACGATGTCGCCGCGCCAGACATTGACCCTGAGATCGTCGTCCAGATTCTCGCCGCCCTCGCGGACCATGAAGGACACGCGCACCCCCAGGGCGTCCGCGAGGGCGCGGGCCGCATCCACGTCGATGCCCACGAGCCTGCCGTCCTGTTCGAAGGAATACGGCGGGAAATCCGCATAGACGGCCACCTTCAGCTCGCCGGACGCCTTCACCGCGGCGAGGGGCCGGGCCGCGGCCGGCTGCATCCACGCGACGGTCGCGATCAGGACGGCGAGGATCAGGCGGGTCACGGGCATCTTCATCCTCCTCGCCGCTATTCCGGGCGGGTCTCGACATAGGAGCGGATGGCCCACATGGCTTCCTGGCTGAGCACCCCTTCAAACGGGGGCATCTTGTAGGCGCCGTCCTGGCTGTAGCCGTGGCGGATGCGGTTGATGAACCACTTGTCTCCGTCGATGCCGGTCTCCAGATAGCGCAGGTCCGGCGCGATGCCGCCCGAGATCACCTCGAGGCCGTGGCAGCGGGCGCAGTTCTGGCTGTAGCCGGAGGTGCCGATCTTGATCGCGAGCTGGTATTGATCGCCGCCCGACAGGCGATAGGGGTTTTCCTCCCGCCATCCATCGCCCAGTTTGTCGAGGCCCGTCGTGTCGACTGGCTGAGGCGCCACGTCGCCGTGCCCGTAGACTGCCGTGATGACGCCGACGGCAGAAAGAAGCGCAAGCGTAACTGTGGCGTACCGAAGTCGCATTACTTTCCTCCCGGAAGATTTTATGCCGCTGGTGGGGGCATCTGTTGCAGAAGACGCTACCAAAACGCCGGCGCCTTCCAATTGCCCTTTGGTACACACACCGGCGCCTGCCGGCGGGCGGCATGCCGCGGAGCTGAAGCCCGGCCCGCGCCGTCCTTCCGGACGGCGGCGGACGGCTTATGCCGACGGGTTTTGTCTTTGACCGATGCCGGGAGGGCTCCGCTCGGGCGCTGCGCGCTCACCCCGCGCCGTTGGCCTGCCGCAGCGAGGAGGGGGTGCGCCCGAAGGTCCGGCGGAACAGCCGGTTGAACGTGGCGATGTCGTTGAAGCCGGCCTCGAAGGCGATGTCGGAGACCTTCTTGCCGGCATTGGCGGGATCGGCGAGGGCGCTGCGGGCGAGCTGGAGGCGCGACCAGGTGAGGTGTTCCTTCAGCGTGGTGCCGTGCTGCTGGAACAGCTTCTGCAGCGTGCGCACATTGATTCTGTGGCGCTGCGCCACCTGCGAGACGCCGAAATCGTGCCGGCTGCAATTGGCGGCGATGTCGAGCAGGATTTCCTGGTAGAGCGCGTCGCGCGCATCGCGGGCATCGGGGCTGCGCGCGCTTGCGTTGCCGCCGGGTCCGGCGGCGAAGGCCAGCAGGCCGAGCAGGCCGCTTTCGCAGAACAGGGCCAAGGCTGGAGGCAGCGGGCGACCGAGGAGGCTTCGGGCGTGCGCGACCAGGATGTCGAGGGCGGGATCGGGGCCGGTCGTCACGCCGAACGGAGCCGCCTTGAGCGCATCGGCGAGCTTCAGCATCTGCCGCGGGATGAGGACGAGGGTGACCTCGCCCGCCCCATGGTGCAGCTCGCCCTCCCGCGCGATGACGCAGAGGAAGGCCTGGCCGGCCTCAACATCGGCGGGCTGCATGTCATCGACACGGACCGAGGCAGATTCGGAGCATTTGCCGATGAAGATCCCCGGTTCCGCTGCACAGGTGACATGGACCGTGCCCGGGAGGCCGGTCTTTCCGCCAATGATCGCAAGTGTATGCAGTGTCGCGGTTTCGAAAGGCGGGACCTTGTCTACGTCAGGCTGTTCGCCTTCAGCGTCCGCGTCGCCGGGAGCACGGTCAATTCTTGAAGGCGGAGGCGAGATCGTCTGCGCCGCACGAGTTGCAATACTTACGCTAAACGCGTCTCCCGCTTTGGTTGTGTTGTTCATCGCCAGACGGCTGCTCCCCATGCCGCAGCGAAGAACAATCCAAACAGAGTGTAAAAGCAAATAGATGTATTATTATACCGCCATTTAACTTGCGTCAGTCAGGCTTACCCAAGGTATCGGGGACCCGCGTGGAGCGGGAAATTTGGATTAGTTAGTTGTATTTATTTATATTTTTGCGTCTCGTGCAAAACTGCAACACACTGCGCGAATGTGAAGAAGTTCGCATTTTGAGTAGCAAAGATTCGTTGGTTGCGGAGCGGCGATTGCGCATGCTGGATAAGTTCGCTCAAGTTGCATGGTGCGCTCGCCGTACCTGCATCCAAGGATCGCGTGTCATCCGCGATCGAAGCAATGGATTTTGCGGCCGGGTCAGGGCATCGGCCGATTACTGGGGGTTCAGATGGTCAATAAGGGCGGCACCATCCATTCGGGCGTGAACGGGGAAATCTCCCTGCGCCAGCGGCGCACGCGCGCCCTTCTCCTCAGCACGGCACTGGTTCCGGCGCTCGCCATGGGCGCGCTCCTCGTGCCGACCGCGGCCGAGGCGGCTTGCAACAACGCCTTCAGCCTGGGCAACGCCACGCTGAATTGTAACTCGGCTAACCCGGTTGGTGTCACCGGCACTGCTGGCAACAATCTCACGGTGAATCTCACCAACGGCGCCAACGTTGGTGGCTTCGGCATCATCGGCACAGCCGGAAACGACATCACGGTCAATACCTCCGGAACGACCATCGCTGCTGGGTTGGTGAGCGGCATGTCGTACGACGCCGGTGGCGACATCACGATCACGAATTTCTCGAGCACGACCTCGGGTGGTGTGAGTGGCCTCGTCCTCACCGCCGGCGATGAAATCAACCTCAGCGGCTTCCAGGGCAACGCAACCGGCCTGGTGGGCAACGGCATCATCGCGACGGCCGGCGGTGACATCACCGCGAACAATTTCACGGCGGCGTCTTCCGGTTCCGCCCCCCACATCTTCGGCGGGATCAACGGCGTCCGGCTCGACAGCGACCTCGGCAACATCAGCGTCCAGAACTTCGCCACCTCGGCGCAGGGTGGCGTGAACGGCATCTATGCCACCACGGCGGTCGGCAACATCAACCTGTCCGGCTTCTCCGGCTCGTCCGACGGTGTGCTGTTCGATGGCATCCAGGCGCAGACGAAGAGCGGCAATATCGTCGCCAACAACTTTGCCAGCACCGCCCTGGTCACCGGTGGCGTGAACGGCCTTGACCTCTCGGCCACCGTCGTCGGCAACATCACGGTCAACAATTTCGCCGGCACCGCTCAGGGCACGCTGGGTGCGGGCATTCTTGCCCAGACCGCCCAGGGCGACATCAACGTCAACACCTTCTCCGGCACCGCGCAGGGCGGCCTTGCCGGCCTCGCCCTCACCACCGACAACGGCGACATCAACGTCATCGGCTTCTCCGGCACCGCGCAGGGCACGGCGCCGCTGGTGAGTTCCGGCCTCTTCGGCTCCGCCGACGAGAAGATCAACGTCTCCACCACTGGCAACGCCAGCATTTCCGGCGGCCTTGCCGGCATCAACCTGCTCCAGCGCGGGGAGGACGTGAACGTCACCCTCGGCGGCGCGACGCAGGCGACCGGCGGCCCCCTCGGCTTTGGCGTCCTCATCAACAGCCAGTATCAAGCCACCGGCAACGTGGATGTGAACACCGCCGGCGGTACCACCGTCTCCGGCGGCTTGGCGGGCATCGCGATCAATAGGACCAGCATCGGCGGCGATGTGACGGTCAACACCAACGGGATTGTCACCGGCACTTCCGGCCTGGGAGTAGGTATCGGCGTCAACACCGTCATCGACCAGACCACCACCACCAGCATCACCTCCTCCGGGACCACGACCGGTGGTCTGGGCGGCATCGCGGCCTCCACCGAAAGCGTCTTCGGCAACGCCACCAGCACCATCGACACCTACGGTCAGGTGAGCGGCGGTGCGGGCGTCGCCATCACCGGCCTCGCGACGGCGCAGGGCGGTGGCAAGAATGCCACCAGCACGGTCGAGCAGCACGGCATCATCAACAATTCGGCCGCGGGCATCCTGGCCTCCGCCACCGCCGGCAACATCGCGACCACCGACGTGCTGGTGGACAACACCATCGACGTCACCGGCTTCGGCGTGATGGCGCTGGCATCCGGCAAGACCGGCTCGGTGACGGTGGAAACCACCACCGACGGCGCGATCACCGCCGGCGGCGCCGGCATCATCGCCGGAGCGATCGGCGACGACTTCAAGGTGGACGTGACCACCAACGCCGCCATCACGGCCGGCACCCAGGGCATCATCGCCGGCCTTGTCGGCGACAACGGCACCGTGACGGTGACCAATAACGCCGCGATCACGTCCGGCGGCTCGGGCATCATCGCCTTCAACACCGGTGGCGACACCACGGTGAACGTCGAGGAGAAGATTTCCGCCGGCGGCCTGTTCGGCGCCGCCGCCTTCGCCGGCGGCACCGGCAACGCCACCCTCAACGTGAATGCCGAGATCGACCCGCCGGTCATCGGCGGCGCCGCGGTGACCTTTGGTTCCGGCCTCGCCCAGGCCAATGTGAACGCCAATGTCCAGGCCTTCGGCATCGGCATCCTGGCCGGCAATGTCGGCACCGGCGCGGTGGACGTGAACATCAATGCCGGCGGGACCATCCAGTCCGCTGGCATCGGCGTCTCCACCTTCAAGATCGGCGACGGCGCGACCACCATCGACGTGGATGCGGCTATCGGCGGCTACCCTGGCGGCGCCACTGGCGGCGACGGCATCTTCGCCCTCGGCATCGGCAACGCGCCCATCACCATCACCACCACCGCCAACGGCACCATCAATGCCGGCGACGACGGCATCTCGGTGGCCCATTTCGGCCACGGCGATATCGGCATCACCACCAATGCCGCCATCACCGCGGGTGACGAGGGCATCCAGGTGCTCAGCGCCTCGCTGTCCCCCAGCTCGGTGACGGTGACCAACAACGCCGCCATCGACGCTCAGGACAACGGCATCTTCATCCTGAAGGGCGGCGATGGCGACGTGGCGGTGAACGCCAACGCCAACATCACGTCCGCCTTCGGCAACGGCATCGAGGCCAACGCCCTCTTCGGCGCCGGCAATGTGACGGTGATCCAGAAGGATGCCACCACCATCGCCGCGCACGACATCGGCATCATCGCCTCCAAGTCGTTCGGTGACGGCAATGTTGTGGTGACCACCGGCGAGGGCAGCGCCATCAATGCCGGCCTCGGCGGCATCGTGGCCCTGAAGTTCTTCGGCGACAGCGCCACCGCGGGCGGCGACGCCGTGACGGTGACGACCGGCAAGAACAGCTCGATCCTGACCTCCGGCGTCGGCATCGTCGCCGGGCAGTCGTTCGGTGACGGCAACGTGGTCGTCACCACCGGCGAAGGCTCGACCATCGGCTCGAACCCCTTCGTCGACCCCTCGGCGCCGGTCTTCGCGGGCATCGTTGCCGGCAAGGCCTTCGGTGAAGGCAACCTGACGACCACCACCGGCCTCAACAGCATCATCTTTGCCGCGACCAACGGCATCACCTCGGCCCATCTCTTCGGCACCGGCGACAACAGCGTCACCACCGGCGAGAACTCGGCCATCCTGGCCGGGAATGACGGCATCTACGCGACGTCGCTGTTCACCAAGGGGGCGACCAACGTCACCACCGGCACCAACAGCCTGGTTCAGGCCCTTGACGACGGCATCGTCGCGCACAAGTTCGGCGGCGAGGGCGACCTGACCGTCACGGTGGGTGCGTCGAGCGCGGTGGTTGCCGGCGACGACGGCATCCGGGTGTCCAACCGCTCCTTCGGGGCCGGCGACATCTACGTGAACGTCCTCGGCGGCACGGAGCTGGTGCCGACCGTGATCTCCGCGGAAGACGACGCCATCCACGCCCACGGGTGGGATAACGTCAACATCACCACCGGCTCCTATGTCCAGATCATCGGCGACTCGAACGAGGGTGGAGCCGGCAACGCCATCCGCATCTCCGACGCCGACATCGCCACGATCAGCATCGGCTCCAACAACGTTGTGTCCGGCTCGGGCCAGTCCTGGTCCGATGCGGTGATCTCGGTGCGCAGCGATGACGCGACCTCCATCACGGTGGGCGCCGACTCGCTGGTGAGCTCCTGGGCCTTCGCCAACCCCGTCCACAACGACCTCGTGACCGCCGCCAGCGACATCGTGATCGATACGGACGGCGGTGCCACCACCATCGACAATTACGGCACCATCGTCGGCCGGGTCGGCCTGACCCATAATGACGACGTGTTCAACAACTTCAGCTCCAACACCTGGGTCACCGTCGGCAACAACTACTTCGGTGGCGGCTTCGACACGGTGAACAACCCCGGCCGGGTTGTCACCGCGCTCCAGGGGGATGTGGCGGAGTACACCTCCTTCTACAGCCTCGAGACCTTCAACAACGGCGACGCCGCCTATCTCGGCGCCGGCCTGCTCGACCTGCGCGACGAGGTGCCCGGCCAGATCGCCTGGAACGGCCAGCGCGACGTGACCTATGTGAGCGGTGTGTTCAACGGTGTCGGCAACAGCAAGGTGGGCCTCGACTCCTACCTCGGCTCCGCCGGCTCCACCTCGGACATCCTGCAGGTGGGCGGCCTGGACGTGACCGGCGCGGCGATTGCCGGTCTTGTCACCCCCGGCCAGACGGCCCTGGTGATCAACGACGTGAACGCCGGCCCCGGTGCCCTCAACCTCGCGGGCATCAAGGTGGTGGACGTGGTCGATCCGGCCGGCGTCACCTACGGCAAGTACACCGCCGACCAGCCGGCCAGCTTCGTGATCTCCTCCGAATCGGCCAATTACAGCGCCAAGTTCGGCGGCGTGATCGACAAGGGCCTGTTCTTTTACGATCTGGTGGTCATCGGCAACGACCAGTACCTGATCGGCCTGCCCGACCAGGAAGTGTTCGAACTGCCGTCGCTCGTCACCGGCGCCCAGGCCATCTGGCACGAGACCACCGGTGTGTGGCTCGACCGCCAGGCCGACCTGCGCACCTACCTGCAGGGCACCACCACGACCCTCGTGACCAAGGAAGGCGTGAAGACCGTCACCGGTGCGCCGGCCTCCGTCACGCCCGGCGTCTGGGGCAAGGTCATCGGCAGCTGGGGGTCGCGTGACGCCTCCAGCAGCTTCCAGGCCTACGGTGCCAATTACGGCTTCGACACCGGCTACAACCAGAACATCTACGGGTTCATGGCCGGCGCAGACTTCGGCAAGGAAGGCGTGACCAACCCGAACGATGCCTTCGTGTTCGGCATCCTCGGCGGCTACGTGGCCTCCGACCTCTCGTTCGACTCTTCGGCCACCTCGGCGGATTACTCGGGCGGCACGGTCGGTGTCTACGCGACCTACATCAACGCCAATTGGTACCTCGACGCTCTGTTCAAGGCTGACTTCCTGTCCATGGACTACAATGCCCCCACCCTCGTCGGGGCGGGCTATTTCGGGCAGTCCACGGATGCGACCAACCTCGGCTTCGTGGTGGATACCGGCTATCGCTTCTACAAGTGGGGCGCGACCGGCTTCGTTGATGGTCTGGCCACGGTCAGCTACGTGAACACCGACATCAACGACCTCGCCCTCGTGCCCGGTACGGTGGTGGACTTCGGAAACAACGACAGCCTGCGGGCCAGCATCGGCGCGCGGGTGGGTGGACAGGCCTACGACGCCGCGACCTACCGGGTCGAAGCCAGCCTCACCGGTCGCCTGTGGTACGAGTTCCTCGGCGACAATGCGGTCACGGTCTTCAATCCGGGCGTGCCCTTCACCACCGTCGACAATTTCGACGGCCTGTTCGGCGAGGTGGGCGTCGGCCTGAACGTCTTCTCGAAGGACAGCGGCTGGAACGGCTTCACCAATGCCGACATCAAGTTCGGCGACAGCTATGTCGCCGGCAGCGCGAAGGGTGGCGTTCGCTACCAGTGGTGAGATAGCCCGGTCGGGTTGAAATGAGGCGGCGTGCTCCGGCACGCCGCCTTTCCCAACTGAACGGCAGCATGCCGGTGGGTTTCCTCCCCGGCCGCCCCAGCCCCCGCGGCCCGATTGCGAGATGTCGGAGACGTCCGTGACCACTTCCAAGTCATATTCCCCCAAGTCGTATTCCCTTCGTATCGGCGCCCTCCTCGGTGCCGGCGCCGCTGTGATCCTGGCGGCCACCTGGCTGGTGGCCATGACGGCGGCCGAGGCGCAGCAGCAACAGCGGCAGGCGCAGCCGGCGGCCCCCGCCGCGCCTGCCGGGCCGGTGAAGACCGAGACCACCCGCTTCGACAACTGGATACTGACCTGCCAGGAATTGCCACCGGCGGCGGGAGCCAAGATCGCCAAGAAGACCTGCTGGGCCACCATGCGGGTCAGCGACAACAAGACCAACCGCGTCGTGATGGTCATCAAGCTCGGTCGTGATGCCAAGGAGGTCCCGACCATCGCGGTGACCACCCCGACAGGCGTGCTGGTGCGCGAAGGCGTCGACATCGCCATCGGCCAGAATGTGCGGCGGCTCGCCTTCCAGACCTGCGGCCAAGCCGAATGCGAAGCCTCGATCGCCTACGATCAGGCCTTCGCCAACGACCTTGCCGCGGCCAAGGAAGCGACCGTGAGCTTCCATCTGGCGGACGGGCGGCAGGTGAACGTGAAGCTGGCCCTCGCCGGCATCGACAAGGTGCTGGCCGGCCTGAAGAAGGTCTGACCGGGTCGGCTCGGGCCGACACCGTCGAGCGGTTCCGAAGCCGGATGCCGGAGAGGCATCCGGCTTTTTCTTTTCCCGCCGCGCACCCGGTTGCAGCCCACGAGCGGCACGGGCCCGGTCTGATCGCAGGGCACATCGCCCCTGCCGCGATGCCGCGCCAGCTTTCAGTCTTCCCCCTGAAGGCCGACGATCCGCCCCCGCCAGATCCGGGCATGTCCTCACCCGGTCGATCCGGGCCCGCCTGCGCGGTTGTTCGAGGCCGAGCTGACGGAGGAAGCCCTGCTCCAGCGTGATGGCGGCACCCGCCGCGCCGAGGCGGACCCGCTCGTCATCCTCGGCGTCAAGGTCGAGGCCGGCACCAAGGCGCGGGCCGCGTGATGCTTCAGGTTGCTTCCGCTGTCAGTGGCAAGCCGTCGATGGCGGCGGTCGAGCACGGCATCACCGGGCGCGCTTTGACGACTCAGCGCGGAAGGAAGATGGAGACGGTTTCCCCTGTCCCGCATCCCGGAAGAACCGAACCGTCCTCGGTGGTGCCCACGATTCCGAATCCGGGGTGCCGCTGACGCTGCGGCCTGGCACCGTTTCGCGGTTCGGTTCCTACGCGCGCGGCCCACAGACAAGGGGCCAAGGGCTGATGTCACCCATGTGGCCATAGCTCACGCCCGCATCCCCGCCGAGCCACGGAAATGACAACCGATGGACTTCCACGATTTCGCCAAGCGCAACGGAATGCAGATCACGAGTGTCAAGCAGGTGTTTCGCGGTCCCGATGGACGGTGCTACGAGCGGCTTGCGGACGGCTCCCGCGTTCCGCTCTCCGCAACCCTCATCTGGCTCAGGTACGTGTCCACACTGCCTAGGCGGTGTGGACGGATTTCGCCGTGTTGAGTCGGAGGGGGATTCCCTTCTTGTCCTTTCGGTGATTCATAGCGGGTCGGCTTTTGGCGAGGTCGACCATGCTGACGCGGATGACGGACGAGGATTGGGCGGTGGCTCTGGAGGTGTTCCGCGCTTGCCGGTCGCGACGGGGCGACAAGGGGCGCGATGACCGCAAGTTCCTCGAAGCCATGCACTAT